>JASJCB010000373.1 GCA_030066195.1 Acidobacteriota bacterium | reverse complement strand
CCCGGGGGGCGATTCTCGGCTTGATGCCGGCAGGATCAATCGGCATCAGGGGCCAGGACGCAGCCGGCTGCTTCGCAGTGGTGGTCTTTGGCGTCCTCGTAGCCTTGGGCGATCCAGTCTTCTATTTTTTCCCGGCGGATGTCCATCAGGGACAATACGTCGCCGGAGCTTTGTCTTGGGTGGTAGCGGTGGATGGTCAGGTAGCGGTAGGCCGGGCGGTCGCTTGCGGCGGCTTTCGCCAGGTGGACTGCCGTCGATGCGTGGCGCAGGTTGGGCGACTCGGCCAGTTTTTCCGTGCGGCCTTCCATCAACAGCATGCCCTTGTTATAGCTCTCGGCGCGCTCGATGTCGCGGTTCAGTGCCGACGCCCATTCGATGAGCTGTTGACGGTAGAAGGTCTCCATGGTGTTGGGCGGGTCCGCCGGTGGAATGGTGGATATGGCGGAGTTCATATTGATCACGTGCAGCACGTCGGCCCCGGCGCGGATGGCCGGTTTGAGCGGTGTGTTCATCAGAACGCCGCCGTCCACGTAGGGATCGCCTTCCAGTTCGATGGTGGGGAACAGGCCCGGCATGGCCGAGGAGGCGCGAATGGCTCGCCAGCCGTCCTCGTCGGTCATGTCCTTACGTTCGAAGAATTTCGGTTTGCCGGTGGCCCAGTTGATGGCGACCAGTCTCAGGGTCTTGTCCGAGTTGCGGACGGCCTCGTAGTCCACTTCCTCTTTCAGCAGTTTTTCCCAGGGCTCCACGCTGATGAAGGAACTGATATTGACCAGGCCCATCAGGCGGGAAAGCAAAGGGGAATCGGAGGAGACCAGGTTGGTGACGCGCCGCAAGGTGTCTTCGGCCAGGAAGGTGGTGTCGCGGAACATTTGCATCATGGGCCCGAAAGGGTTGTTGCGGTAGGCGCGGGGATTCACCAGTTCCATGGGGTTGGCGCGGATGCGGAAGCCGCCGTTATCCCCGGTCAGGGTTCCGGCAATGTGATCCAACCAGATATCTTCCAATTTCTTCACCGCGTCCCGGCCGTGTCGGTGCCAGGAGCCCAGCAGAAATGCGGCCGAGAAGGCTCCGATGGAGGTGCCGGTCATGATGTCCGGGTCCAGGCCCTTTTCCGTCAATGCCTTGAGCACCCCTACCTGGTAGGCCCCCTCCGCGCCGCCGCCGGAGAAGACCAGTGCTTCTTTGGTCATGAGCTTACCCCCGTGCGCACCCATTCCGGCAGGTCGGCGGGATCGGCCAGCCAGTCGGGTATTTGCCGCCAGGTCTGTAAGGAACCCTTGATGGTCTCGTAGTGTTGTTGGAAATGTTTGAGCAGGAAGGCCTTCAACAGTTCACGCGGTGACAGGCCCAGGGTTTTGCCCGCCTGGCCGCCGGTGAGTCCGTTGATCATATCCAGTCCCATAAAGACCGGGTCCATCTTGAAGGCGCGTAACGGTGAACGGGCGGCCAGGTCCCGGGCGAAGGGGAACATGCGGCGGCTCATGCCCATGGTCATCATGTTGGTCATGCGTTCGCCCCAGGTGATCGGGTCCAGGCTCATGTTGACGATGCGTTCCGGTTGGTTGCTGACAAAGGTCATGTTAACCCGGATCCGGCCGTCGTCGTGAACCTCGAAGACGATTTGCTCGAAGGCGGCCTCGAACTCGCCCGGGCCGTATCCCAGCAGGCTTGACTCCGGGTTCTTGACGAAGGCGTAGCCCACGCCGTAGCGTCCCAGGATGCCCTTTTCGGGTGCGTCTTCGTTGGTGAGGAAATGCTTGTCGGCAACCACATAGGAACCGGCCTGCATGGGCATCACCATCTCGGGCGCCTCGGAGCCCAGGGGCTTGTAATCAAAGGAGAAGTCGAAGATATCCACATCGAAGAGAATCCATTCGTACTTATCCTCCAGCCGGCGTTGGTCCACGACGGCGTATCGCTTGTCCTTGTCGAAGATGGTCGGTTTGCCGTTGGGGAGTTTGAAATAGATCTGCCTGAAGCCGAAGCCCTCGCGGGACGGATCGGCGCCGCTGTCCAGGCTGAAGGGCCGCAGCCAGATCGGCGGCTCCTTGTGGTCGGGTCGATAGGCGCGCGGCTTCTGGAAATCGCTGATGCGCATGAAATAACCCAGCGCGAACTCGCGAACCTGGTCGCGAATCCACTCCACGGCCTTCTTCTTGGAGGTGCCGACCACTTTGGGCTGATCGTAGAACATGCTTTGGTAGTTGCCCATGATCTTCATGTCTTTACCGCGAACTCTTGCCTTGTCGAAGAAGCCGAAGCTGTAGTCCGGCCGGTTCATGGTCACCGATTCGCGGAAGCTGTCCGAGAAATCCTTGTCGGCCCACGCTTTCTTCCACCAGTCTTGCAGGTCCAAACCTGCCTGGAGATAGTGATTGACGCTATCCAAAAGGCGGTCTTTGTCGTAGTCGGAAAGATCGGTGGGCTTTTTCGTTTTTTCCTTGGTCTCAGCCATAATATGCCTCCAGAACGGGTAGGGGTTGTGCGGGAGCCACATGGAACCCGTCGCCGACGGAGCGGGACGAGGTTTCCTGGAATGCGCGGCTCGCGGGTTCGGTAACCACGCGACGCCAAAGCGCGGGATCGGGCGCGGAAAATTGTCGTAGTTCATCGACGGCGGGGTCGTCGGGAGCGGAATCCCGCCAGGTGACCAGGGCCGCGGCGATGCCCTCGCCGATATCGCGATGCAAATGGGCGGGGGCCTCGGCCAGGTGGGCGGCGATGATTTCGGGGTGATAGAGATTGACCAGGGTCCGCGCCCAGTACAGGCCGGCGACGGCATTGCGTCTTGCTGTCACATCGGGAAGGTCCTCACAGGCTTGTCGGGCGCGCGCGGTTTCATGGGTAAACGGCAGGAAGTGGTCGGGCCGGAAATAGGCGCCCCGTCCCCAGCCGTGGTAGAACAGGCCGGGTAGGGGAGGGGGGAGGCGCTTCAGGGCGCGGGCGATCGTGGGAAACAGGCCCGGATGGAAATTGACCACCATCAGGCCGATGCCTTCGAACATGGTCTCCAGGTATTCGGGCAGGGTTTGGCGGGCCCGCTCTTCCCAGTAGGCTTCCAGGCGTTCTTCCGTTTCGATCACCCCTTTTCCGGCCAGGTCCGCGCACAGTCGATGCGCGTACCAGAGGCTGCTGCCCGTGTGCAGGGGCAGGCGGGTCCGAAGCGGAAAGCGCGGGTTCCGCAACCAGTCGGCTTCACGGCCTCGCGCAAAAGCGTAGCCGACGCCTTCCAAGAGCCAGGGGGTGTCGCGGCCGCCTTCTTCACAAAGCCGTTCCACCAGCTCCACGATGTCCTGACGGCGGACCTGTTTGCGGCCCGTTTGGAACAGGGTCCACGCGCGCATGCGATTGTGGAACTCGGTGAGGGACAGGCGTTCCGGGGCGTCGGGCGGCAGGCGGCTCAGCAGAGCCAGGGAGCGGGTGAGATAACGGGCCGGAGCGGCAGGAACCGTTGCTTGCAGCGTTCCGGCGAAACCCGCCGTGCATGAACGCACCCATGGTTCGGGCAGCAAGGCGGATGCCGCTCGGGATAGCGCGTAACCGCCTTGCAGTCCCCATCGGGTCAGCCGGGCAAGGGTTCTCCTGACCACCGGTCTTCTCCGGTCATTCGGCCGGAGCCTCCTCATCGTCGTCTTTATCGTCGTCGTCTTCGTCGTCTTTATCGCCGCTCATGATCTCCGACCAGTCCGGCATCTCTCCGGTTAAGGGCGCGAACATCATGTCCACGGAACCGTCGACCATGCGTTCGCCGGTCTCGAAGAAGTTGTCCAACATGTCGTTGGCCGCGGTTTCATCCTTTTCGGAAGCGCCCATCATACCGGTGACGCCGCGGGTACCCATCTCGGCCATGGTCAAGGGCATGCGGAACATGGTTTTCATCAGGTCGCGCATACCGTTAATCGGGTTATCACTCATCGGTTCCCTCCCTGGCCGTCGTACGGGGCGGCCGGTGTTAGCGCCCGCCTTCCGCCTCCGCCGGCCGCTGGGCGCCGGCCATTTTGGAAGCGGGTTTCAGTGCGGGCAGTTGACGTGTTTGCAAGCCTTCGCCCTGGGTGATCACCAGCAGCCGGCCCGCGTCTTGACCCTGGAAGTTCTCCTCTTCGCCGCCCGGCCAACGCACGGTCAGGCTGTCCACCCGCGTCGCGTTGCCCAAGCCGAAGTACAGTCGTTGCGTGATCTGGCCGGCATAACCGGAGCCGCCGCCTACCAGGCGCACCTGCTGTTGATCGCCGATACGGATGGTTACTTCGGCGCCGACCGCGTCGCGATTGGCCTGTCTGCCTTCCAGTTTCACGGCCAGCCAGTTCTTGCCTTGGCCGACGTCGTTGCGCAACAGTACCGGCGGCACGCCGGCGTCCCTGCCGTTGTCGCCCGGATTGTTGTTGATGATGATGTCCAAATCGCCGTCGTTGTCGAAATCGGCTGTAGCCATACCGCGTGCATCGCCGATATCGTCCGCGCCGAGGGCCTGGCCTACGTCCAGGAAGTGCGGAACGCCGTTCGCGTCGTTGCCCTCGTTGCGCAACAGGACATTGTTTTCATAGCCGTTCCAGGACAGATCGCCGCGAAACTCGTCCTGGTAGAACTTGCCGGTTTTGTATTCGTCTATGTGCGCGACCGCGCTCACGATGAAGGGTAGTCACAAATCGTCCGTTACTTTTCCGCTGACGAACCCGTTCACCGTATAAATGTCCTGGCGGCCGTCATTATCGTAGTCGAACAGGGTCGAACTCCAGTACCAGCCGAAGGGATTGGCGCCGGCAAGCTCGGCCACGTCGTCGAAACCGCCCTTGCCGTCGTTCAGCAGCAGCGAATTGCCCTTGATCAGGTAGTCCCCGGCCGAGGACCATTCCATACCCAGAATCTTGAAGATGTCGCGATAGGCCGGAAAATCCTCGTAGATGGTGCCCTGCTTGATGCTGGTCATCACATAGTTGTAGAGTATGGGCGCCTGGCCGAACCAGCGGTTGGAACTGTGCACGTTGGCCACGTAGATGTCCAACAGGCCGTCGTTATTGGCGTCGGCGAAGGTGGCGCTCATGCCGTAACCCAGGTCCATGGCGTCGGAGTCGTGCGAGATGTCCTTGAAGGTGCCGTCGCCGTTGTTGCGCAGCAGGGCGTTGCGACCGAAATCGTTGGCCACGTAGAGATCCTGGTCGCCGTCACGATCGTAATCGCTCCAGGCGGTGCCCAGCGTCAACCCGCCTTCGCGAACACCCGCCTCCTCGGTGACATCGGTAAAGCGGAAGTTGCCGTCGTTGCGCAGCAGGGAATTGCCTTCGCTGTTGCGGGTGTAGAAGATGGTGGTGGGGATATTCTTGCGCGGGTCCAGGTAGCGGCCCAGGTAAAGGTCCAGGTCGCCGTCGTTGTCGTAATCGGAGGCGGAGGCTACCGCGACGATGGGCCGACCCAAGCCGGCGTCCCGCGTGACATCGGTAAAGCTGCCGTCGCCGTTGTTGCGGAAGAGCAGGTTGTCGTGCGTGAACCGGCCGTAGAACAGGTCTTTGAAGCCGTCATTGTCCAGGTCTACGAACAGGGCCACGTTGCCGGCGATCATGTCCCCCGGCAGACCGGCTTGCGTGGTGACATCCTCGAAGGTGCCGTCGCCGTTGTTGCGGTAAAGCGCGGCGGACCCGCCGTTGGCGAAGAAGATGTCGTACCAGCCGTCATTGTCGTAATCGACCGTGGTCACCCCGGCGGAACTGTACTTGGCGATTCCGAAAATCTGGGGCTGCCAGTCGGGGTCTTCATCGAAGGTGGCGTTGCGTGTGGCCAGGAACTGAATACCGGCTTCTTCGGTGGTATTGGTGAACCCCTTGCCGACGCCGATGACCGTGGTGCCGCCCAACAGGTTCCAGTCGATGACCTTGGGGTCCCGGTCGATTTGGGTCAGGCTGAGCCGGAACCGGGCCTGCGTTTCGAACACCTCGCCGCTGACCCTGGTGCCCCGCACCCACAGCGTAGCGCGGATGCCGGCCGGTTCGCCGGTGGTCTCCAGGGAGGCGAGCTTGAACTTGCACAACTGGACCGAATCGATGGCGGCCAGATAGCGGGACCACCATTCTTGAAGAGCTTCTTTATCGACCGTACGGTCGGGTTCTCGGACCCAGTCGAACACCTGAATGCCGTCCTCGCGATCGGGCCGGCGCTGTTCCAGCCAGAGACCGGTGTCTTGTTGTCGATAGGCGTCGTGGAAGGCGCCCATGATTCGGGAGAGATCTTTTTCTGCAATGCCGCCGCTGATTTCACCCAGCATCTTGATAGCGGACTTGCCGGCGGAGGCATGTTGTACGGCGTGAGTGTTCATGCGATGAACCTGCAGCCAGACGACGCCCACGCCCACAAGAAAAACGGCGGCGAGTATGATCCAAAAGCGACGGGAAAAGGAAAATAATTTCGGCACGGCTTTTTCCACAGAGTTGTACTTTGAGACACTTACCATTGTGCCACGATCCCACGCGGCGGTCAAGTGAGCTGATCGTGATCATCGCGATCTATTCGGGATGGGTCGGCCGGATGTCATTTTGCGGTGGTGGGGCGCCGGATAACAGGCTGAATGGCGTGGTGAGTCAGTTGTTTTTTGGCGGGTCAGGCAATGTCGTTTTTCCCTTCTTGCCAAAAAACAATGCGATATTGCCATGATACAACTAAATACAGCCGAATTTAGATTTACTGCTGAATGTATGCCTCATATTACTGTCTCA
>JASJCB010000372.1 GCA_030066195.1 Acidobacteriota bacterium | reverse complement strand
GTCCCTGGTCCGTAACGCGGACCAGGTTTCTGTCTCCATGGAAGAAGGCGCAACCGTCAAAGTCTTGACGGTCAGCCTGAGCAGTGAGGACCGCGACCTTCTCGCCGGCAGAAACAACCGGCTGATGCGCGCCCTGAATTCGGCACTTTCGCTGGCGGGCGCCAAAACCCGCACCCGTTGGGTGCTCAAGGTTGCCGGTTAGGCCGACGTGGATCTAGCGGGATACAGGCATATCGGCAGTGTCCAAAAGCCTCACGGCTTGAAGGGCGAATTCACCGTATTCCTGGAGTCGGATCTGCCGGATTGGGTAGCGGAACGCAAAACCATCTACGCGGAGATCACCGGCGAGGCCGTTCCCTGGGCGGTCAAATCGTCGCGTTTCCACCAGGGCCGTCTTCTGATGAAAGTAGACGGCCTGCCCGGTCGCAACGAGGTGGAAGCCGCGCGCGGTACGCCCCTGTATGTGGATGAAGAAGAAGCTCGGGCGGCGCTCACCGATCCCGACTTCTTCTATAATTCCGACCTGATCGGCATGGCTGTGGTGGATACCGAAACGGGAACGAACCACGGCACGGTGCGCGATGTCATCGAGATGCCCGCCCAGAACCTGCTGGAAGTTGAGCGGTCCGACAAGTCCGCCTTTCTGGTGCCCTTCACCAAGGCCATCATCCTGGAAGTGGACCATGACGCCGACGTCATTCGCGCGGCCATGCCCGAGGGACTGGCCGATATCCAGGACTAGGGGGCGGCCGTGCTGCGAATAGACTGCCTTTCCATCTTCCCGGAAATCATCAGCGGCGCCTTGGGTCACAGCATACCCTCCCTCGCTCAGGAAAAAGGCCTCCTGGCCGTGGCTCATCACGACATCCGCGATTACACTACCGATAAACACCAGAAAGTTGACGATATCCCCTACGGCGGCGGCGCGGGCATGGTCTTCAAGCCGGAGCCGGTGGTTGCCGCGCTGAGTGATCTTCGCGGGCAAGACGCCCTGGTCATTCACCCCTCGCCCGCCGCGCCGCGTTTAACTCAGCAGGATGTCATCGACCTGGCCGCCAAACCGCATCTCATCTTCCTTGCTTCCCGGTACGAGGGTTTGGACCAACGCGTGATCGACCACCACGTGGACCTGGAATTCTCACTGGGAGACTTTGTGATTTCCGGCGGTGAACTGGCCTGCGCGGTGATGATCGACGCCATTGTGCGCATGTTGCCGGGCGCCCTGGGCAAGGCCGCCAGTTTCCAGGAAGACAGCTTCTATGACGGGTTGCTGGATCATCCCCATTACACGCGTCCGCCGGTGTTCGAGGGTCACGCCGTTCCTGAAGTTCTACAGCAGGGTCATCACGAAAAGATTCGTCTTTGGCGCAAGGAGCAGGCGTTGCGACGCACCCTGGCTTTTCGACCCGATCTGTTGGCGAATAGGGAACAGGACAAGGAAACCCGCGAACTGCTGAAAAAGATTCGGGCCGGTCAGGACTGATTGCCGGCGGTCAGTTCCCAGAGGTTGGGATCGTCGATATGTTGCTCCAACTCTTCCAGGAACAACGAGCGCGGGATGTGCTCCGCGCCCATGGATTCGAAGAAGGGATTATGGGCCTGGCAATCGATGAGCCGGGCATCCTTGAAGCGTTCGACCAGCGCGGCCAGAGCCACCTTGGAGGCATTGGGCGCAATGTAGAACATGCTCTCCCCGAAGAAAAAAGAACCCATGGCAAGGCCGTAGAGGCCGCCGGCCAACTTGCCGTCCAGCCAGGCCTCCACGGAATGAGCATAACCGGAGCGATGCAGCAAGATATAGGCTTCCTGCATTTCGCGGGTAATCCAGGTACCCTCCTGGCCGGGTCTGGGCATGGTCGCACAGATGCGGATGACTTTCTCGAAAGCGGTGTCGTAGCGAATCTCGAAACGCTTCTGGTTGATGATCTTGCGCAGGCTGCGGCGAATCTTCAGGTGTTCGGGATACAGCACGAAACGGGGATTGGGCGACCACCACAGGATGGGCTCCCCGTCGCTGTACCAGGGAAAGATGCCTTGACGATAGGCCAACACCAGCCTTTCCGGCCGCAGATCTCCGCCTATGGCCACGATACCGTTGGCATCGGCTGTTTCGGGATGTGGGAATTGGATTTTTTTGCCCAGGAAACGGAAGCGCAACGTTCACCCTCCGTGATTGGTCCTTGGGATATCATATAATCTTTTCGGGCCGGCCGGGCAAGTCCGGGCTCACGTTTCGGGGATTTCCCAGTCCTGTTTCAGCAGATGCCAATGAGCGGGAACGAATAGCGAGCGATTGTCCGCTTCGCGTTTATTGTTGACCAGGCGGGTAAAGGCCTCGGGCACGTCCTCTTGGTCGGCTGCCCAGCGTTTGAGTGCGTTGCGTAACCGAATGAGCAGGATATTGACGAGGTTCTGATTATAGAACTCGTCCCAATCGATGACCGCGCGTTCCAGATCGTGAACCACGCAGAACTCCAGGGACGGCTTCACGGAAAACTCGTTCAGGTTGCTGTAACTGACCTCGCCCATAATGGTGCGCACGGCGGCCAGGACGGGTTTGATCAACTGCCGGGGCAGTTTCTCGGTATCGTCGGCATCGTCGCTCATATGGGGTTCGATGGGACGCATCAACAAACGACCCAGCAAGTCGTGTCGATGGTGTTCGGGTCGGGCCTTAAGCGCCTGGCGACAGATCTCGATGACCTGATTGGTCAATTCGTCGGCATTTTTGATGAGATCCCTACGCGCAAACTTGCGTTGCTTTTCGGGAGACCAGTCCGGGTTTTTGCGTTGTCGCGAAGCCAGACGTTCCTCGAACTGCTGTAGAACCAGTTCCGCAATTGCTTTCACATTGCCGGGTGTGGGTTCGATGGTGATTTTGCCGTCTTTTCCGAATTTGATAGTCATGGTGGGAGTTCCGGACTCGATGGTGAGGCAATATCTATTATCGGCAAGGCGGCTTGAGGGTTGATGGGCGAATATGGATTAAGGAGGGACAATAGTGGAATTTGCGGTTCAGCCTCCAGCCAGTTGCAAGGCCAGGACGGGGCCTTCAGCTTCCAGGTGCTTTCCGCCCCTGCTGATGGATCTACGCCAGAGCATTGACAGGATCAGTGAAAGCACGAATTGTAAAATGAGCGCCTGCCAGGGGTTCTCCCGCCAGGCGAGTAGGGACCATAAGAAGGTGAATAGTCCGTAACCGGCGGCCACCAGGAGGTTGGGCATACCGGGAACGCCATGGCCGCTGGGGAGGAAAAAGCGGCGGGCGGGTTTCCTCAGCGATAGGAAATTGCCTTGCAGCAACAGGCACAGAATTAGATTGACGGCGTGAAGCAGGCCGCACAACAGGGAAACGGGACCAAAACGGTAGCCGCCCGCCAAAATTATGGGAAACAGCGGAAGGCTCGCGGCCAGGGCCAGACCCAGATTGCGGGTGCGCATCAAGTCGCGGCCGAGCACGGGCCAGGTGAGCATACGCAGGAATCCGCCGCCGTCATGGCCGAACTGGTTCCAAGCAAGGGGCGTGTGGCAAAAAGAAACCAGGGTCAGCCCCATGAACAAGGCGGCGCCTTCCGCATCGGGCGCCGTCAGCAGGTAGGCCGCATTGCCGGCGGCGACCAGCCAGGCAAGGTAGGGCTCGAAACCGCTGTAGATCTGGATCAGGCTTTGGCGAACGAGGGCCTGAGCGGGCGTTCGCGCGGCGGGGATCAGGCGACGCTTGATATCCATCCCCGCCTTGCGGTCTTTGCCGGTTTCCCTGCCCAGGACTCGAATCAGGGTAGCGAAACTCAGAACCATCCCGAAGGTTGCGACCAGGGCCAGGAGGAAAAGAACGACGGCGGCCGTGGTGTCACCCAAGAGGGTTTTTATCAACAGGCGGTCCGGCAGAAGGTCGCTCATACGTCGGATCAGGGGAGCCAGGGCGGGGAGTTGAAGCAGCCAGACCGTCGCGGCGACCGGGATGGGAATCAAGGGCAGGCGACGTTGCCAAAGCGGGCTGTTGGCAATGATGAGAATCAGGTCGTGGAGCAGCAGCATAAACATCATGGCGCCCCACACGAACAGCCCGAAAGATATGAGCGCTGTACCGGACGCGGGCGCGGCGGCGATGATTGGATAGGCGGCCAGGGTAAGAACGAGCAGCGAAAGGAAGAGCGGATTGGCCAGAACGTCTACCAAACCAATGATGAAGTAGTGACGCCGCCGCAAGGGAAAGCGTTGCAGCTTCAACAGTTCAGCCCGATCCAAGCCGCCGGACTTCAACAGCATGGGTAAGAACAACCAGCCGATGAAGAGATAGCGGAAAAGCCGGACCGCACGCTCGGATTCACCCAGTTGGATGGAAAACGCGGCAGCCTGGACATCAGCTTGAAAGACGGGCCACATTTGAAAAGCCAGCAGCAAAAACAAAACGGGGCCCATACCCCTCATAGAGGTCACGGAACGGCGCCGTACACCTTTGACGGCATTGGCCAGGATGGGTTTTAAACGAGCCATGCAGGTACCTCCTCCATGGAGGAACCCGCTCTGAATGCGGCCAGGTACATACTTTGTAGTGTTTCTCCGCGCAGGCGCATATCGGCAACGGTAGAGCGGCGCACGATGTGACCCTCCGAGATGAGCGCCACCTCATCCACCAGGCCGTCCAGTAGTGCAAGTAGGTGGGATGTCAAAAAGACCGTGGTTCCCTTTTTAACGGCTGTTGCCGCAACCAGGTCACGAGCCCTGGCGGCGGCGATGGGGTCCAGACCCTCGAAGGGTTCGTCCATTACCAGTACATCCGGCCCGTGGATCAAAGCCAGGGCGATACCCAATTTTTTACGCATGCCCACGGAACCCTCGTCGGCATAGACATGCCGCTTCTCCCAAAGGTCCAGGTAACGCAACAGGTCTTCGGCGCGGCGTTCGGTTTCGTCCTCGCTCAGGCCGCGAACCAGTCCCTCCATCCTCAGATGTTCCAGGAGGGTGATGCGCGGAAACAGGGCGTCACCGTCCGGCAGCACGCCGATTCGACGCTTCACGCCGCGCGGATCGGAACGCACGGAACACCCGCCCACCAGGGCGTCCCCTTCGTCGGGCCAAAGCAGGCCCGTCAACATGCGCACCGTGGTTGTTTTCCCCGATCCGTTAGGACCCAGCAAGGCAAAAATGCAACCGTCGGGAATGTTCAGGTCGATCCCGCTGACCGCGGTAAAATCGCCGTAGCGTTTCACCAATCCCTGGATTTGAATGCCATTAGTATTACCGGTCATGAATGAATTCCATTCAATAAACTTCAAGGCCTCCCGATACCATACGCAATGATATGCTATAAGGATCATAACATTTTCCCGGAACGGCTTCCGGTGTTCCTCAAAGATTCATCGGACGAGCCGCCGTGAAAGGTAACCCCATACCGTTTCCAAGCGTATTGTTATGGGTGAGGTTGAAATGCACCAGGGTTTCCGGTTCATCTGCATCTTTTTCCCATTGGCGCTCACGGGTTGCATGACCTGGCCGTCAGAGCGCTTTTTGCAGGCGGCCGGGGCCGGCGACACTTACAGATTGGAAGCCCTGAGTATGGAAAACCAGATCGATGTCAACGTGCGTGACGCCGACGGCCGAACGGCGCTCATGCTGGCGTCCATGAACGGGCAACTGGAAGCTTTGGATTGGTTGATCGGGTCAGGCGCCGATCCCATGCTCGTCGATCACGAAGGATGGCATGCCCTGATGCTGGCCGGCGCCCACGGTCATCGAAAACTTGCCTCCCGGCTCATCGATTTAGGACTGCCGGTGGACCACGCCAATCGATACGGCAACACCACACTGCATTGGTGTGCGGCGGAAGGGCGCAAGGAATTGACCGCACTATTGTTGGAGAACGGCGCCAATCCATATTTAGTCAATGATTTGGGCTGGACACCCGCCGCGGTTGCGGAGCGCGCGGGTTTCCCGGACATCGTCACCCTGCTGTCCTCCTTCCAGGACCGCCGTCTGCGACAGGGGGCCGCCCGACCGAAATCCGGGCATTGAGCCAACTCGTGACAAACTGTCTCAAAAGTGTCTCAATCATGTCTCAGTGAGACAGGTGTCTCGCACCCCGTGATACAGGCGATACAATGAGACAGTTCACTCCTGCTTCAGATTGAGACGCCTATGGTTTATAAAGAACAATAGGTTACACAATAAATCCCGGAAAAAGCCAAAGTTGGCACGGCCCTTGTTATATAGAGCGGCAGAGAGGGCAAGAGAAACCTTGCGGAGGGACGATCCAAAATAAAAAACTGAATACATTCCCTAGGAAGTAGCTTACGAGTGTCCAGGCGGAAAAGTTAAGCAAAGGGGGCGTATCCCCGGCCGACTTCGATCGGTTGGGGATCTTCTTCCTTACCTTGCCGGCCCACGAGGCAGGCGCGACCAGTTAAGCAAAGGGGGCATTCCCCAACACGGCACTGCCGGTTGGGGAATCTTTGCCCGCACCGATTATTGAAGAGCCTGACACCTGAAGCAGCCGAAACCCGGCAGCTCTTCCAACTTTAAGCAAAGGGAGCTTTTCTCCGACCGGCATCGCCGGTCGGAGATCTTTTTGCCAGAGTTTAAGCAAAGGGAGCTTTTCCCCGGCTGACGTTGAGTCGCCGGGGATCTTTTGCCCCGCACCGTTTTAAGCAAAGGGAGCTTTTCCCCGGCTGACGTTGAGTCGCCGGGGATCTTTTGCCCCGCACCGTTTTAAG
>JASJCB010000374.1 GCA_030066195.1 Acidobacteriota bacterium | reverse complement strand
TCACGGATGAAGTGCCGAGGAGACGTGCGGTGCTTCGCCTTAAAGTCTTCGGAAAAAGAGAGTTCCTTGAAAATCGAAATCAACTGAATACTAAACTTGGGAGAAAAACGTGCCCATAAAAAAAATGCTAATGTTAGCGACAGGGATTACGAAAAACGCATATTCACTTGTATTCCAACGTGCCATGATAACCTCATTGTTTTTTTGTTTTGAGGAGGCGCAAGGCGAACCAATGCGATGGCGTGACAACAAATCACCTACTGAAATTCTTTGAAAAAAATGAGCCCTTTGCCAGGTTGATTGCGCTACCTATACAGAACAGGTAATCAAGAGATCTTTTGGACCTTCATTGACAAATTTAAGGAGGCGAGCAGGGCGGGTCCAACACCTCGTCCCTGATTTCAAAAATAGAAAATGTCTTAAAATTAGTTATACTAATGCGCTACTTTATTCCGGCTCAAAAGATGTCGGATGCCCCCAGAAAACTCTAGTTTTCAAGGGTAGGAGACGGACCTCTTTCTGTCCTTTTCTTGGGTTGAATGAACATGCCTCAAATGGTTAAACTTATGCTAAGTCGATTCTCAATTGAGCCAACTTACACCGCCTTAATGAAAGTACAGTCAGTTGTTTTGTGAATTCTAATCAGGCCAAAAAGGAGTTAAGATGATGACAAGAATAGATGTAAAATTGCAACAAAAGACCAATCAACCATCTGGTGCAAATGGGACCCAATCACATCCATACCAAGTTGAATATAATTCAAATGGAACATTAACAACAATCTCTTCCGATAATGCTAGTTTCAGTAACCCAACCTTTACTTCCACTGCTGATCCTCAAAGCACTATTACATTAAGTATTGGTACTGGCAGTTTTACTGGAGTATCTTATCGACCAAATTGGAGTAATACTAACGGTGGCAGCATAACTATTACAAGAGGAACCAACTCTATTCATAGTACAGAAAGTGTTGCTATTAGATTCCGCATAACCACCAGTACTGGCACAACATATTACGAATGGTCGGATCCTACAATGCAATGTAATGCAACGGTGCCAGCTATTCTTGACTCGCAAAGAAAGGAGAATCGATAAGGGTTTTGATGACGAAATCTTAATTTATTGATCTTGATAATAATCAGTGATTCGATTCACATCTCTCCAAAAAGAAACTTCTCTGAAACCAATCTGTAGCAAGTTATCGATCAAAGGGCGAGCTTCATCGGCTCTATTTAAAGAAAGATAGGCTAGAGCCTTTTGAGGCTGGAGGAAAAGATTCATCTTTTCCTTCGGCCCACTAACTTTGAGTGTCGTTTGCCAAAATCCTCTAGCCTTTTCATGCTGCCCCAAATTAAGATTAGCTTTCGCCAAAATCACCAACCTCCTGGTTAGAAGTATGACATCCTCTTTTGATTTCCCAGACTCTGAGCTTACACTTCCTACTGCCACGAGAGCTTGTTCCGCAAATCCCTGCTCCAGATATAGTTGTGCCATGGATTGCTGCACCTTGACTTTCGCCGCTTTCCATCTTCCCACATCACCTTCAAAACTATCTACAGAGTTCAACGCTTTTTTGTTATATTTTTCAGCCTTATCCCAATTCTCTAAATCACGAAAACTATCCACCAAACTTAAATAACATTTGATAAGCGCATGTTTCCATTTATAGTTATCTGGATCCATTGTCACCAAATTCAGGTTGATTTTAAGAGCCGCCTTCCCATGCTCAATAGCACGCATCACTTCGCCCTTAAAGTTGTATACATTCCATAGATGCAGGTGTAGTTCCAAAAGAAAATACTTAAAGCGTTGATTGCTCGGTTCTGCTTCAACCGTAGCCTGCTGAATGTCTAGAGAGCGTACAAAGGTCTGATGCGCCAAGTCCAACTGGCCATGTTCCAATTGAATTTTTGCTCGCCAGGCCAAGCTGTCAGCCAGATCGTATTTCCATTGATAGTTCTTGGGATTACTTTGGGTGAGCGTTTCGGTAAGGGGAATATTCATTTCGATAAAACGAAGCGCCTCTCGCCAATGGCCTAATTCATCGTGAATAGCGGCCAGGTTTTGGTAAGCACATGCAAGCTCATAAATCCAGAATTCATCATCGGGTTGGGCCTGATTCATGCGTTGGGCCACTTCCAAATACTTGCGGCAGTAAGGCATCGCCGCTTTGGGGTTGTGATCTATACGGTGGACTTCCGCGATCCAGTAATAGCTCACCACCAGTTCATATTGCCAATCGCTGTTATTGGGGTCGCGCCGAGCCAGCGATTCCGCCTTGGCCAGGGCCTGGCCGAATGTCTCCATGGCGCCTTGTTTGTTGTTCTGCTTGAAGCGCACCTCGCCGATACGGTGCAGGGCCCGCACCTGCTTGAGCAGGGAATCGCCCGTCAATTGGTCCTCGGGCAGGGTCGCAAAATAGTCCATCGCCTTTTGGCCCACGTCTTCCAGAATGTCCAGCCGGCCCACGCTGTCCAGCTTGTTTTTGAGGTCCACCAGCATAAAGTCGATCAGATCCTCCGCCTGGTTACGGCGCAGTTGGGCCTGTTCCATCTGGCGCACCGCCGCCCGGCGCGAGAAAAGGGCCATAGCCGCCAGGAACAGGGCCACCACGGCAAGGAAGAGCGCCACACGGAAGCCTTTTCGGCGCAGGGATTCCCGTTCCGCCTGCCTTTGCGCCTCTTCGCGGCTGGCTTCGATAAACTGCTGCACCACATCTTCGGCTGCCGGGTCTTTGGGTAACTTACTTTCTGTCATCCGCCACTCCCTGGTATCAGAAATTCCGTAACGACCCGCGTCCATTGGTAAAAGCGGTCACCCAACAGGTGCAGGCGCGCCAGGACAAACAGGCCGCCGCCCAACAGCAACGCGGCGAGCAACCAGGGCCAAACCTGCTTTCGCGGTTCCGGCGCGGCGCTGCCCTGGTATTCGGGTATCAGCTCTTGCAACTGCCGTGCGGCCAGGAGATGGGCCTTGCTTCTGGAGCCCTCGTTCCAGGCATGGGCCGCCCGGAGCAGGGGATCCTGTTCTTGTAGCCAGCCGCGATTGGCTTCCAGGATGGGTTCCACCAACCGATCGTGAATCAGTTCGAACCACGTCTCGCCGGCGCGGTACTCCGGCCGCACCAGGAAGCGCTCCATCAGCAGAAAGACCAGTTCGTTGGGCAGGCCCCCGGTGCTGTGCGGGCCCTGGTGGACCGTGCCCCGGGCGCCCGTATCCGTGATCAGTTGTTTCTCGAACCAGTTGCGCACGGTGAGCTGACTTGCGCCGCCCCTGGCCACCGCCGCGTTGACCGCCCCGTTATAGAAAGCCGCCAGGGCCGTGTCGATATCGCCGGCCTGCTTTAAATCTTCGATCGTGATGGGACCCGCGGGCCGCTCCTTCAGGTTCTCCCATAACTGGTAACAGACCACCTGCAACTGTACCGGTTCCACGAACTGGCCCAAACCAACCTCGCCGTTGTCGATGCGGATCTGGCGTAACTGGTCCACCAAAAGCTCGGCGCAGCCGGGCGCGAAGGGCCGGCCGAAGAGCGCGGCCGGTCGGCTTACCGCTTCCAATGCCGCATCGCGGCCCAGCCGTTGCATGTAGTAGCGGGTGCGCATCTTGTCCGCCATCAGCGGCGCAAAGGGGTCCATGGCCGCCAGGTAATCCTCGCGGAAACACAGCAATACCCACAGCTTGGGGTCGCGGGCCATGGCTTCGTCCAACTGCCTGAAGAAATCCTCGCGCTCCTGCCAGCGATTGGGGTGGTGGGTCACCAACTCCTCGAACTGGTCGATGATTAAAACGTGGATCGGCGTCTCTTCATCGTCTTCGTCATCCCCGGCTTGCGGCGTAGACCAGGTAAAGGTTTCGCCGTCGTCGCTGCAGAGCCCGGCCATAAAATCGGCCAGGCTAAGCTGTGCCAAACGGTTTGGGTCATGATCGCTCTTGTCCAGACACAGCAACAGATTGAAGACATAGATGTTGGCTACTTCATCGACGCCCTCGGGCAGTTGACCGCCCACCCGAGCCATGGGCAGCACCGCGTAGCCCTCCTGCTTCAAGCGTGGGATCAAGCGGGTCGTCAGGAGCGAGCTTTTACCCGCCCCGGACCGGGCATAGAACAAGACCAGCCGTTGGGAGGCAACCTGGAAGAAGAGTTCGCGGGCCTCCCGTTCACGCCCGTAATAGACATTGCCTTCCGCCTCGGAGAAGGTACGGGGGCCGACAAAGGGATTTGGGCTCATGGTCGCTCCGAAACATTGCCGAAATCGTGGATAAAGCCGTTCAGGTCTCCCCAATAAACCTCGAAGGCGCCGGCGCGTAGATAATTGCTCTTGTAGTCCTTTTCCAAATCGTCCGGCTTCAGTTTCAGGACCGAAACCGAGGTGTGTTTGCGGCTGCGCTGTTGCAGCAGGCTCCAGTAAAGGACGCGAAACTCCCAGGCATTCAGGTCGTAACCCAACAAGATCAGCGAGGCGTCGGTGAGCGCGTGGCGCAGGCAGGGGGGAATGAGGTCTGTCTGGCGGCCCATTTCACGAGAGACGTTCACCAGGAATTCCATATAGTTGTCTTGGGTCAGCACCAGGCTGTCCGGATAGCTAATCCCGGCCCAGCAGATAGAACACAAGCGGTTGGTCAACGCTGGGTTGGTAGTTGTCCTCCCAGACGGAAGGCAGGTTGCGCAAATCAGGCGACCAGAAACAGGTTTGGCCGCGGGGCGACTTGCCGACCCGGGTGAGCGCCGCCTCCATCATGCCGTGATAACCCGTGGTGATAAAGATAGGCAATGGCAATTGGGCCAAGACCAGAAAGGGGTCCCTGCCGGGATCATCGAAGCGAGGGTAACCCAGGGTCTGACATAGACCCTGAAAGTCGAGTTCGTCGAAGCGTGCTTCGGCCTCCTCCAGCAGGGCCGGGGGAAATTTGTCTTTTTCGGCCAATTCAAAGAGCCGGCTCTTGACCCAGTTGAGGTAGTTGTATCTGATCAGGCCGGTATCCGATTGCATGTGTTCGGTGATCGCCGAAAATTGGGTGAGCCGGGGCAGGCCCGACAGCGGCAGATCGGGGTAATTCAGGTAGGTGGCATAGTCGCGGAGCAACTCGGGGTAATCGCCGAAAAGGGTTTGGCTGATCAGCGCGTGGCTGATGATGGGCAGGGCCTTGCCCGCCCTGATGCGGCCGTCGATGAATTCCTTCCAGGAAGCCGACGCCATTTTTTGACCGGTCCTGATACGCGCCATGATGTGGGTCTCCGCCGGCTCAGGCTTCGCGGAGCACGCGAAAACCTCGCCAGTTAAAGGTTCCGTTGGGGTGTGACCAGCCGCGGGTGCGGCAACCGATGCGTTCCTGTGGGTCGCGGAAGGCGCCGCCCCGATGGATGTGGAAGGCGGCGGTTTGTGTTTCTCTGCCGTCGTCCGCTCGGTAGGGGTAGGGATAATCGCATTGGATGGGGTCATTGCCCCAGCGGGTGTTGGTCCACTCCTGAATGTGGCCCGCCATTTGGCAGCAGCCGAAAGGGCCCTCTTGGAACCGGCTCACGGCCGTTGTGCTGTTCCCCTGGAAACAAAGGGACGGGTCCCATTGCGAACCCCATGGGTAGCGTCTGCCGTCGAGGCCTCCGGCGGCCTTCTCCCATTCGGCCTCGCCGGGCAGTCTGTAGCGCCGGCCGCTGATATCGCTGAGCCAGCGACAGTAAGCGTCGGCGTCATACCAGCTCACGTCGGTCACGGGATGGTCGAGCCGGTCGGCGGGGGCGCCGTGAAGCAGCCAGGCGTTTTTTCCGGCCCTGTCTTTGTTGGCCTTGAGGAAAACGGCGTATTGGGCGTTGGTCACCGGGTAGCGGGCCATGTAGAATGCGGGCAAATGGATTTCGTGTTGCGGAGTTTCGCACCGGGGTGTCGTTGCCTCGGGAACGGATCCCATCAGAAAGGGGCCGGCCGGGATAAGGCAGGTTTCCGCATGTTCCGCCGGCGACGCATCGGTGGTGGCGGTGCTTGAAACGGCGGGAGCGTGTTTGCGGTTTTGTAACGTGTTTAGATGGGGTGGGCTACCGGCGCCGCGGTCGTCTAATAAGCTTTGCCTGAACTGTTCGACCGAGGGACGTTTTGCCGATTCCTCGTCCAAGGCGGTGACGAGGCAGTGAAACAGGGCCGGCAGGTCTGCCTTCAGGCGTTGGGCTCCGGCTTGTTGCAGGAGGCGCTCCGGGGACAAACCGCCCGGTTTCGGGGTTTTGCCACAGATCAATTTCAGGAAAACCAGGGCCAGGGAATAAATATCGGCGGCTTGGGTGACCGGTCCGCCGCGCAGGCGCTCGGGGGCCGCATAAGCCGGGGTCATGGGCGACAGGCCGTCGGCGGTGATACTGGTTTGCCGGTCTTGCACGGCGATGCCGAAATCCAAGAGCTTGGGCTGGTTATCGGCGGTGATCATGATGTTCTGGGGTTTGATATCGCGGTGCAAGATGCCTTGTTCATGGGCGTAAGCCACCGCCGAACAAACGGAAGCGAAGATCGACGAAAGTTGACGGAGAGAAGGCCTGGTGTGGGCGCACCACCGGTCGATGGTCTCGCCGTCGACGTATTCCATTGCTTGTAACAGCCTTACTCATGGTTACGCCCGTTCACTCTTGTTTCGTCTAAGTGGTTTTATATGAACGGTTTATCTGTATACATGGCAACCCGTGTAGAGTCCCTTTTACTCTGCATTACTCACCATTTCACCACCTCAAGACGCGCATAGGACGCGCACACGGAGAAAAGAAGATGAAACAGAGCAGAAA
>JASJCB010000375.1 GCA_030066195.1 Acidobacteriota bacterium | reverse complement strand
ATTAATTTAAAACAACTTAAGAACCAAGCGCGAATTGCAACTCCCCGGCCCCATTCAATATCCATGGGCACTGTATTGCGAACGTTATAAAATGCACGCAGGATGCGTGCGCGCCCAGGGGTTCTCGCCTCGCCCGGAGGGCGATGCTTGGCTTGCGCCTCTACCTTGCCAGGTTTGGTGAAATGCTATACCATGCTTTTATTCTTTCAATTGGAGCCATTCATGACTGAAACTGGTTTCCCGGTGATTTCCAACCATTCGGTACGGCCCGAACGGTTTGCTTTCGGCAGGCAAGGAGCAGCCGGGTTTGGTTTTGGTAGGGAGGTTGCCGGATGAAAGGCGTCCTTTGCCGGTGCGGTCTCCTCATCGGTCTTTCGCTTGTGTCCTCTTGCGCCTTTGCTCAGTTGACGGGTAAGAAATACGCCCTGGTGGTGGGTATCGACCGGTATCCCCATTGGGACAATCTGACCTATGCGGTCAACGATGCCCGCGGCATGGCGGAACTCTTTGAAGAGATGGGCTTTGAGGTTAAGACGCTTTACAACGGCAAGGCAACCAAAGCCTCGATCATCGGCTGGATGGAGGACAAGTTGGCGCCCATCCTGACCAATTCGGATATGGTGGTTTTTTTCTTTGCCGGCCACGGTGAAACGCGCTACCTGGGAGGCCGGGACTGGGGTTATATCGTGCCCGTGGACGGCACCCAGGAGGCCGGCAGTTTGATCGCCCGAACAACAGGAGAACTTTTCCAATCTTCTTTTGGGTTGGTTGCCCCACGACCCCGTGTTGGCAGATGCCTTGGGTACACGACCTTCGTCCATGGCCCGACTCACCCGGGCGCCGGATGAGGAACCCCCGCCGCCGCCCAAGGAGAATCCTCGTTTTCAGGGGGTCACCCCGCGCATCGTTATTTTGCTCGCGCTGTTGTTTCTGTCCGGCGACGGCGGCCGACATTCCACCGATCCGGTGATCAAAGCCCTCGAAGGGAGGGTTCTGGGCAGTTCGGACAACAACCCGCCGGTGGTTAATGCCGCCCTGCGTTTCCTGGGTCGCGACTATCTTACCGATCAGAACGGCGCCTTCATCCTGGAGACGGAGGGCAACCTGTTTTCCGGCGCCCTTACCGCCACCCACCCGGACTATAAAACGAAGAGCGTTCGCATCGACTTAAGCCGTGATCGGTCGCCCTTGACCGTCTACATGCAGAAACCCTTCGAATCTTCCCCCGTGCCGACCATCTCCCGGAATGAGCTTCAGATCAGGGTAAACAGCATCAATGAATATGTCGAGGCCTTGGAGGAACCCCGGCTCAGCGCCGGCGCGGTTCGCTATAATCATTATCGCCGCTCCATCCAGTTGTCGATATTGGGCATCGTTATCCTTCTTTGGCTTGGGTTGCTCTACCTGCGTTGGCGCAACAAACCCGCATTGTTGCATGGCCGCAGTGCGGTGGGTGAGGAGGGCAGACAACCTGTTCGCGTTGCCCGTCAGAAGCCCGATTTCTTCAATAGTCAGGCCTGGCGAAGAGTTTCCCGAGCCTTGCGGCGCCACGCCTATTTACCTACAAATGAGCTGGATGTAGATGCTACCGCAACAGCCTCCGCGGAAATGGGGGGATTGCTGACACCCGTCTTCGCTAAACAGGCCGTCTCTCCCGAGTACCTCATCCTGGTGGAGCGCGATAACCATGGCGATCACCGCGCCGCGCTCATCGACCGGTTGATCGGGCGGCTCCGTGATACCGGAAACTACGTCACTGCCTACTACTTCAAGGAGAACCCGCGCACCCTGAGCACCCAATTGCCGCGTCCACGCCGGCTCACCTTGAAAGAGGCCGCGCTTGAGCACGGCTATTGCCGGCTGATCATTTTCTCCGATGCGACCACCTGGCCGGATCCTGTCACCGGTAAGCGCCGGAAGTGGTTCGACCTGCTGAACGCGTGGCCGCAAAGAGCCCTGATTACACCACGGCGACGGGTCGATCAGGGGGACCTGGAACGCGGCTTGAGGCGTTCCGGTTTTTTGGTCTACAGCCGGGACGCCGTCTCCATGGAGAGTCTGGCTGATCATTTCGACGGCATGGAGAGCCGGCCGAAAGTAGACAGCGAAACATCGGTCCGGATACCGGAGCTTCTGACGGGCGATAACCGGGAATGGCTGCGCGAGCCCGGACCAGAACCCAAACGCATTCAGCAACTGATAACACAGTTGAGTCGCTGGTTGGACGAAGCCGCGCTCTATTGGTTGCGAGCCTCTGCTGCCTTCCCCAGAGTCGACTTGCAGCTTACCCTTTACCTGGGCAACCGGTTGACCCTGCATGACGACAAGCTCTATAACGAGCAACGGCTGGCTCGCCTTGCCATACTGCCGTGGTTCCGGCACGGTTCCATGCCGGCCAATCTGCGTCGCGCCCTACTGGATGGGATGAGCCATGAACAGCGTGAGCAGGTACGCCGTTCCTTGACGGAGTGGTTGGCGTCATCGGCTGAAGGGCCTGATTCCTACCCCATTGATTTTGCCAGGGCTCCGGAAACCAGTTTCCTGTCCTCGCTTAAACGCGACGCAAAGAGGGAACGCGGCCGCTCCCAAGACCCCATTTTATTGGGGACTCTCAACAAGGAGTTGGCCTGGGCCATGGACCTGCCGCCCGTGCTCAAGCGGGCGCTTTACAGGGGTGGGAATCCCCTGCTGGGTTGGCGGCCCCTGCCTTTGATCGTTGTGGCGGCTTTAGCCGTGTTTCTGCTGTTGAAACCCATACAACCCCAAGAACAGCCTTCTTTTATTCCCCGCTTCACGTTGGCTGATCCTACCGGTGCGGACCCCTTCCTTCCCCCCGGTCTGGACCTGCCCTATGCCCGTAGTCTGGAGCCTGTTTCCTACTATATCGCTATTCTAAAGGCTGATCCAAACCTGGCGGACCGGGTATTGAAAGGCAATGATGCTAACTTTTTAGGTTATTTACAGCAGCACCTCGAGAACACGGGAAGGCTGGGGGAATACAGGCTCTTCGCGGGCGTCGGTCCGGCCGGACAGGCGGATGAGATGCCCGTCTACCTGGGCAAGGTGGAGGAGGAGGCGCCCAAACCCGGGCTTGAGGCCGGCACGGTGCAAACCTTTAAGGTCGGTAATTTGGAAATGAAGATGGTCTGGTGCCCGCCCGATACATTTATGATGGGCAGTCCCGAGGATGAACCGGAGAGGTTTGATCGTGAAACCCGGCGCCGGGTCGAATTGACCGAGGGTTTCTGGATGGCGCAGACCGAGGTAACCCAGGCTCAGTGGAAAGCGGTAATGGGAAGTCTGCCTGAAAAGCTCTCCGATGCCAGGTTTTTGGGCGACGACAAGCCGGTGATTTACGTTTCCTGGGATGATGTCCAAATCTTTCTGAACAAGTTGAACGAGGGTGGCAACAGCTTTCGCCTACTCACGGAAGCGGAATGGGAATATGCCTGTCGAGCGGGAATCACGGGAGCCTATGCCGGTGATCTGGACAAAATGGCCTGGTATTATGAAAATTCCGGTTTGAGACTCCATGAAGTAGCCCGAAAGCAGCCGAATAGCTGGGGTTTGTATGATATGCACGGCAATGTGTGGGAGTGGTGTGCGGATTGGTACGGAAGTTATGCAGCGGGGCCGGTAACCGATCCACGGGGGCCTGACACCGGCGAGTGGCGCGTGCTGCGCGGCGGCTCTTGGGGCAACGACGGCAGGTACGTGCGGTCAGCCTACCGCAACGACGCCGAGCCCGTGATCCGCGGCAACAACGCCGGCTTCCGTCCGGCCCGAGGTCTTTAAAAGAAAAAGCCCGGAGGGCCCGGGGACGGCGTTCGGCCCGACGCGAAGCCGTCGTTTGACGGAGTCCGTACGGCGCAGCAGAGGGACAACGCCGTCCCCGGTCCCGGAGGGCCTCCGCATCCCGCATGCAAGCCGAGAATCGCCCCAAGGGCGAGGCGAGGCGAAAACCCCTGGGCGCGCACGCATCCTGCGTGCTCTTCCCCGGGATGGGCACACGCTACAGGATTAATTTAAAACAACTAAAGAACCAAGGCACACAATCCGCCAGGCCCCGCCCGAAGGGCCTCCCTGGGCGCGCACGCATCCTGCGTGCTCTTCCCCGGGATGGGCACACGCTACAGGATTAATTTTAAACAACTTAAAAACCAAGGTACACAATCCGCCTTGCCTCGGGCGAAGGACGACTCCCCCTGGGCGCGCACGCATCCTGCGTGCTCTTCCCCGGGATGGGCACAAGCTACAGGATTAATTTAAAACAACTAAAGAACCAAGGCACCCAATCCGCCAGGCCCCGCCCGAAGAGCCTCCCTGGGCGCGCACGCATCCTGCGTGCTCTTCCCCGGGATGGGCACAAGCTACAGGATTAATTTTAAACAACTTAAAAACCAAGGTACACAATCTGCCTTGCCTCGGGCGAAGGACGACTCCCCCTGGGCGCGCACGCATCCTGCGTGCTCTTCCCCGGGATGGGCACAAGCTACAGGATTATTTAAAACAACTAAAGAACCAAGGCACACAATTCGCCTTGCCTCGGGCGAAGGACGACTCCCCCTGGGCGCGCACGCATCCTGCGTGCTCTTCCCCGGGATGGGCACACGCTACAGGATTAATTTTAAACAACTTAAAAACCAAGGTACACAATCTGCCTTGCCCCGCCGAAAGGGCGATGCCCGGCTTGCATGAACGATGCTCCCTCGGCGCGAGCAGACCCCCACCATGCCGGTAAGCACGGTCTTTCTTTTCGTGCCGGCCGGGTTCCGGTCCAGGACCGTTCAGAGTGGGGGCCTGCTCACGCTACTTATTGAGATTGCTTGGCTTGGATTTTGGCGTAGTCCATTGCCTCCGCTCGGGCCAGTTCCGCTAGGGCGGAATGGAATGCCTTGAAGAGGGCGCGCATCTCCTTGGTGGTGATGCTGCCCGTTCCTTTCGGCTTTTTGGGTCGAAAGCCCTTGGGGGCGTAAGCCGACATGCCGTTGTAGTACCAGTCCGCCGCCACCCGGTCCATGATTTCCCGGTAGCGGGCTCGCGGGATACCCGTGGACCTCATGACCTCCTTGTTGTCGCTGAGCCACAGCAGGAAGGACCAGATGGTCCCCGCGCTGCCCAGGCGGTCCATGACCTTTTCCAGGTCCATCTCCAGGTTCTTTTGCGACCACCGTTCCGCTTGCCTGATCTCGTCCACGTGTTCCGGGAACGATTCCTCGCCCCTTTGTTTCACGATCTTTCCGATCAGGTATTTGGTGCGGCGTTGCAAAGTGTTCGTAATGAACGCTGTCGGGTCGATTTCTACTGTTTGGAATCGGCCCTGCTCCGCTAACAGGCAGACCCAGAGTTCCTGATACAGGTTCTCCCCTTCTTCCCTGGTAAGGTTGAAGTCCCTGGTTGCCCCGGCGACATCCCTGTTCAGCAATTTCTCGGCAATTTTCAGCACATAGGCTTCATTGAATACACTCATGATCTCCTCCATCGAGTCGCTAATCTTTCTAGCATGTTAGGCTTTGAATTCCCAAGATTTTTCTTTGAGTTGCTAATTTTTGGATACGTCTTATCTAACGGGCGACCCCGGATAAGTGGGGCACCTCCTTTTGTTGCAGCATGTTGGTTATCCTTCGGCATGACAGGGTCGGCGCGGTGTATCACGCCGGTCGGCTCCGGTTCAGTGAGATCCTGTGCGGCGTTCACCGCTTGCGGCTCCGACTGTTCCGGCGTCTCCTCCTCGACAACCGGGGTTTCTACCGCCGTGGTGAAGCTGTAGCCCAGTCGGCGCAGGATGCGGCGGACGTGGCCGGCCGGTTTGTCGCTGAGTTCGATTTGGATTTCCCTGGCGATGGTGCGCAACAGGATATCCGCCTCGGCCCGGTAAACCCTCAGGTCCTCTTGGGCTTCCATGTGGTCCAGGTCGGCGGTTTCCACGGCCAGGACCGCTGATTTGGCCGGTTGGATGCGCTCGGCCAACTCGGCGGCGGTGGGGTTGGTCATGGGCGGGTAGCCCTGAGCGGTTGCGATTTCTTCGCCTTCCACCAGGAACTCCGCCAGCTTGACCACGTCCCTGGGCACCGTCGGGTTGGGGCGCATGTCGCCCATCGGCAGGTAGAGGCGCATGATCATGCGGCCGTGGTCCATGCGTTCGGCCCGCCAATTCAGGCAGTTGCGGAAGTGGCGCACGAACATGTCCAGTTCGCTCACCAGTTCGTCGCGGGTTTGCACCAGGTTCTGCCGAGCGGCCGTGGCGCCGGTGACCCCGCGCCAGGTTCGATGGAAGTTCGGGTGCAGCCTACGCAGCTTGTTGCGGGTGGAACCTCGGATGAGGGCGTTGATATCCCGTTTGGATTCTATGGTTTGGAGGATGGTCTCCATAACCTTCTCGCGTTGGAAGTCGTTGCGGATGGGTGCTGTACTCATTTGATGCTCCTTTTGTCATTACTGATGAACCCTCATCAACACCCATGGGAGCAATGCATTGCGGTGGATTTGGACAGACCGGTATCCATTGCGGTTCGGTTGGCCGAACCGCCCGGCCGGCGCGTTTTTCCCATTAGGGTCGATGAGGGTTCATCAGCGCTTGAATTTTGTTCTTGGAAAACAGCCTCTACTATATATATCTCCAGACGATTTGCGAAACGTACGGATTTTTTTTCAATTTTGGGCCATTTTTTACATTTCTCCCCGGGTTGCGCCTTTTCGACCACTCTACTCGCCGACCGGGTGAGCGAAATACAACGACGATGATCCCGAAGTAGCGTGAGGAAGCCCGGGCACGGAACGATCACGGACGGAACCAGGACGGTTGCGGTTATAGACAGGTGCTTAC
>JASJCB010000199.1 GCA_030066195.1 Acidobacteriota bacterium | reverse complement strand
GTGTGCAATGGAGTCAAGCCGGCGTCTTAAGTCGATTGCACACCTGCGCAATCGAGTCAAGCCGGCGTCTTAAGTCGATTGCACACCTGCGCAATCGAGTCAAGCCGGCGTCTTAAGTCGATTGCACACCTGCGCAATCAAGCCAAGCCGGCGTCTTAAGTCGATTGCACACCTGCGCAATCGAGTCAATCCGTCGTCTTAAGTCGATTGCACACCTGCGCAATCGAGTCAATCCGTCGTCTTAAGTCGATTGCACACGTGCGCAATGGCGTCAAGCCGGCGGCTGAAGTCGATTGCGCACGTGCGCAATGGCGTCAAGCCGGCGGCTGAAGTCGATTGCACACGACGGCGCACCCTCGCCGGAGCAACAAAAGGGACAACTTAACGGATTAAACAGCGGCCGGTATCCTGCGACGATGTTCCAGGTCCTTGATCAATGCAAACAGTGCGTCGTTCGAGAAGGGCTTGACCATAACCGCGCCCGCGCCCGCCGCCATCATTTCGCGATGGGCCGCCTCGTCCTTCTGTCCGGTCAAGAAAATCACCCTGGGCGGTTTAACGTGTTCGCGCCTGGTGGATCGCAAAAAGTCTATTCCCGATCCGTCGGCCAACTGATATCCCACGATCAGCAGGTCGTAGGGCTTACGGGTCATTTCTTTCAGCGCGGCGTCGGCATCGGCCTCGGCGGCGACTTCGTACCCGGCCTTGGAAAGTAGGCGCAATAAGACTTTGGCCATGAAGATCTTCTCTTCCATAATGAAGATCGACTTGATTTCCGTATGCTCCGTTTCCTTTTTCAGCATGCCCATCGCGGCCCTGGCGAAACGGGCAAGGTCGCCGTCGTCGTGGTTTTGCAGTTGGGCGATGCGTTCCATCAACTTGGGGTGGTGCACCTTGGCGGCAACGGAAACGGCGGGTTTCAGGCCCGCTATGTCGCCTTCGCTTTCATTGAAGAACACATCCACCAGGTGGACCAGCCGCTCGTTGTTCTTGTCGTCCAGCAGTTCCGGCTTGTAGCTGATATTCAGCTTGCGCAGGGCTTCCAGTTTTTCGTAATGGGAACCCGCTTCCAGGTGATCCATCAGGTCGACGATCTTGTCCCGGGTCTTGTTTTCCCTGGCCTGGTCACGGCCTGTCATCTGGCGGGAGCGGATCTTAAGGATCAGGCCCTTGATGCGGCGCTGCTCGATGACATGACGTTGCAGGTCGCCTTTCAAAGCCTCGGCCAGGGCGCCGATCCAGGTTGCGTGTTCGGTGACGCGGTCCCAATCCGCTTTTTCCAAAATGGTCAGTGCGGCCAGGCGGAATTTTTCATTGGGACTGTTCAATACACCGGCCCATCGATCGGGCAGGTCGACGACATCCGGCGGAATCTGATCCTGGGGCAGGGTTTCGAGCTGACGCAGGATAGAGGTCATCATTTCGGGAACCTTCTTCTCTTCATAGGTCGCCAGCCCTTTGAAGATGAGGCTCATGCGTTTGGCGCCGCCCGCCTTGATCAAGGTGCAGAGGGCCGCGAAGCGAATGTCGTAGCCGTGGGGCAGCAGGTAGAAGGGATAGACCGCCTCGCCGGTATGGTTCCTTGGAAAAGCGGCGAGCGCTTCGATCACGGCCTGTTGGAAGGGGAGGGGTTTGTCCGGTTTCAGGCGTTCCAGGAGCAGGGCGTAGCCGCTTTCCAGACCGTGTTCCGCAATCATCTCGACGGCGTCGGTAAATACGGCGCTTTTTTCGTGATCCAACAGCGTAGCCATTTTGGCTGGATCCGGGCCGTTGACGGCAATCAATTCCATGGCCTTGCGGCGCAGATCGCGGTGGTCCGGGTCGGCGGCCAGAATGTACAATTTGTCGGGCACGGTTTCCAGCTTGAAGGCGTCCAAAGCGGTGACGATCTCCAGCAATACCTTGGGATCGTCGCACTCGGCCAACAGACCGAGCAGTTTTTCCAGGGCCTTAGGCGATTGGTAACCGGCCAGCATGGAGACCAGGTAGGAGTCGCGTTTGGGATGGTCCTCGGGAACGGCGGCTTCCACCCTGACCGTAAGTTGCGGCATGTTTTGACGTCTGCCGATTTTACCGATGGTTTTAGTAATGGTATTGATCACCCGGCCCCCGGCATCTTCGTCGGAGCGGAAAGCCAGTTCCAGGCGCAGGACCTGTTCTTCGACCACGGAACCCTTGGACAGGAAATGCTTGAGGAACTTTTCCATGTCCAGCCAAAGGATCGGGTGGATGGGACCGAAGCTGTGTTGAATCCAGGCCAACGTGGTGCTCAATTTCTTTTCCAAAACCTCCGCGGCCAGTTGCCCGGGCAGGGTTTCCTCCCAGCCCGCGATGCGGCCCAGGGCGGTCAGGTAATCGGTCAAGCGCGTAACCCTGAGCATTTCCTTGTTCAAGAGAAAGGCGGCCAGGGCCTTGCTTTTGGCCTGCTCGTCCAGGTAGCGGGTAAGTAGGGTCAACAGGGGTTCCACGGATGTGTCATCACCCAACTCACTGAGCACCGAAACACCGGGTTCACGGTAAACCATATTGGGTTCCAGGATCATCCGGTTCAGGAAAGGCACATACAGGACGTTGGGCTCTTCGATCATTTTACCGACGGCATGCTTCAGACGTTTGGGATTGGCGACCCCGTCCTGGAACTCCTTCATGTAGAAGTGTTCCTTGAACTTGCCGTTGAACTTGGCCACAACACGTTGGAAAACGCTTTCCAGATTGTGGTTGAGCTTGGGCTGGATTTCCCTCAGGGATTCCAGGGCCTTGTAGTGGTCGAAATGGGCGTAACAGAGCAGCAGCGATTTGGCAAACAGCACGTTGCCCTCTTTCAAAATCGCGGTGATGAACAAGGGGATCAGGTCGACGCCGCCGTCCTCGATCATGGCCCCCATTAGGTTCAGGCGCCACTGGCTGTTCAACTCGGGAATCAACTCGGTCATTTCGGCAATAAACTGCTGCCTGTTCCGGATCATCATGGCAATGACCAGATCGCCGAAGCGTGGATGTTGCTGTTTCAAGGCAGCAATGACTTTATTCTTGTAAAGGTAGACTTCCATATACTTCTCTCGGTGAGACCGGGGCTTTTTGCTTCCCACCTGACGAGCGGCATCTATTGAGAAAGAGGACCTGTAATTTAGGTTTGGTTTGACAAGTCAATGAAAACCAACGGCTCGCCTCTAACCTTAATCGGTCAATTGCCGGAAAATCTGAACCGCCGGGAGCAGACAAAGTGTTGGCAGGCAAGGGATAGACGCGTTTTCCACAAGATCGGAGGGCGGTTTTACATGAAAGGAAGGGTCGGTGAAGACAGGTAGATTCGGTTTTTTCAAACCTGGGTATTAAAACCTTAGGCCTGATTCAAATATTTGGTAAATAGGCGCTTATATTTTTTATTTTCGCCGGGAAGGTGATGGTCGGTGGAATGTTGACAGCTTCTCCCTTGCCTGGCGCCAGCTTCACGTTGGTTCGATTTTTTCAGTCAACCTCAGAGTTTAAAAAATCAGGCCCGGGCGGGCCCAAAAACAGAAAAAACGATATACCCGACCAGTGTTCTCGCGACAGTCTCGGCCGTGATAGACTTTCTTGAAGATGACGAAGGCTGGAGTGGAGGACGAGGCGAACATGCAACAAAAGATCGGATCGATTAGTCTGGTTGTTCGTGATTATGACGAAGCGATTGCCTGGTACACCGAGAAGCTGCCCTTTTCCCTGGTTGACGATGTGCCCATGGGCCCCGGAAAACGCTGGGTGACTATTGCGCCCCCGGGCGGCGGTGCCGGCCTGGTGCTGGGTAAAGCAACGACACCGGAACAGGAGCAAGCGATAGGAAATCAGACCGGCGGTAGAGTGTTCCTTTTCCTCCACAGCGATGATTTTTGGCGTGATTATCGGGACATGAAAGCCAGGGGCGTAACCTTCACTGAGGAACCGCGTGAAGAACCCTATGGAACCGTGGTGGTCTTTAAAGACCTCTATGGCAACCTTTGGGATCTGCTGCAATTGAAATCGTGAGGCGCGGCCCCTGTCACTTCTAATCGATTCTTCTAAAGAAAATGTCGACCATGGCAAGTCGAGGGGATCGGCTACCGCGATTGGATGACCAGTATCGCAACCAATTCCCCGCCTCATCATACCGATTCTTTTCTTTAGGAATGATGCCCAGTTGTTCAATACCGGCATCTTGTAATGTGATCATTTCATCCTGAGCAGATAACCCGTCCGCATCGCTGTCCAGCCATAGAGATAAGGTACTCCAGACTTCATCCTCACCGGTTATGTAACCGTCGGCATTCCCGCCTAACTGGGGATCATCATATTCGGCCAGAGCAACAAAACCATTTGGTCGGTGTTGGTCCGGGTTTAGTAATAAACGCGTACCATGACCAAAAAGCTCCCGCCCGTCATCTACAATGCCATTGCCATTGATATCGTTCACAAGGAAAGCGTCGTTTTCACCGCTTCGAACCCACTGTAACCGTTCCGGCTCGCCGTTACCCAGCATGTCGAACCAAACGGATGTGCCGGGCCGTCCCAAGTGGAAGCCGTCGTTCCCGAGATCGATGACCAGGGGGCACAAGTACAGACAATCGTAATATTCCGGGCAAAAGAGATTCGGTCCGCCGTGGCCGAAGGTATCTTCGCCGCAGATGGCAACCGGATCACAATCATCGCTGCCGTTTTCGGTTCCGGCGCCTCCACCCGTAGCAGAGATGGGACAATTGACGGTTCCGTTCTTGCAACTTTTGCACGATTGGAGGAAACCCGCTCCCGCGCCGTGACCCGCCACGAGTTCGTAGGTATCGCCCTGCATTACCGTATAGTTGTTCTCGTAGGTAATCTTATCGCTGAAAATGGTATTACCGCTTTTTGCCGGGAATGTTCCCGCGTTATCGGTAAAGGCATAAGATACCTGGCCTATGGTGGCATATGTCCAAACTTTTAATCTATAGGTACAACCGGTTGTTCCAACTCTGGTAACTTGAATGCCGTACGAATATACATAGCTGCCCGGGTCACATTCGTCGCAACGGGTCGAACTGATCGATTGGAGTGGTATTAGGGCTAAGGAGACAATAATTAAATATTTCATTTTATTGCTCCTTGTTTTTTTCGGCGTCCTTTTGAAAAACACCTTTCTCTATAAGTTCCCGGTGCATTACCCTGAAACCCTTGATTTGCTCAAGGGAGGCATCGAACGGATGATTAATATTCATAACTTGTGCCTGCTCCCACAGGTAGGAAAGAAGAACACGTTGGGAGTGGTCGCCTATTTTTTCAAATACATCGATCATTCGTTCGCGCCAAAGCTCGTTCTTGGCATTCTGGTAATCGAGAATAAAATCACCAATCTCTTGATCGGATGCGGCTGTCAGCTGCTCCTTTGTCGGTGCGAGAAGAAAGGCGGAAGGATGGTTTTTGATTTTTCGGATAAACTCCGGGTCCGTTCTATCCTCGGGGGGCTTTGCCCAGGTTTCCAGTTTTGAAATGTCTCCGGACGCAAAACCTCGATCCAACAAATCTTTGACCGTGTCCTTACTGAAGAACTCCAGAACTAATAAAAAGGCATATTCCAGAGGAACGAGGTCGGGTCTTTTCTTGCCTTGAATCTGGACAGATGTGCCGGCAACTATAACCCCACCGGATCCAGGTCCTTTTCCCATCCTGCGATAAGATGCCAACATTTCCTGCATACGGCCGTCATACTCATTAAAAAACCTGGCTGGGGGCTTGGAACTCATTTCTTCGATCATCAGATCAAGATAATTCGTTGAGTCAAATGATGTTTCCTTTACTGGTTGTGCTAGCAGAGCAGTCGAAAAAAGGATAATGGTGATGAAAGTACGCGAAGCCATCCATATCTCCTTGCTGGGGCGAGTGAGATTAAGCATTGGAATTATCTTGAGTGTATTTAGTCGAATGCTTTTGGTGTAATTCTTTCAGAGAGCTTCATTTCTGTCAAGGATAAAATGCGGCACCTCAGTGAAAGATGGCGGTATGATCAAGAAGCAATTCATTATTACACCGCAACATGCGTTCTTGTCTTTGATCATGGTGCCGGTTAAAATGACAATCATAGGAGTAAGTTAGGGAAAAATGGCGCATAATGTAGAGATCAAAGCCCGGGCGGCTGATTTTGAACGGCAGTGCCGGCTGGCTGCCGCGGCGGCGGACGGTGAGGCTGAGGTTTTACATCAGCGTGATGTGTTCTTTCACGTTCCCAAGGGTCGTTTGAAGCTGCGTTACCTTCGTCCCGACTTCGGTCAGTTGGTGTCTTATGAACGGCCCGATCAGGAAGGTCCCAAGTCGTCGAAATACGAATTGTTTTCTACCGACGATCCGGCCCGGTTGGAAATCACCCTGGCCGTCAGTCTTCCGATTCGCGGCGTGGTGGAGAAGACGAGAACACTCTACATGGTCGGGCAGACTCGCATTCATTGCGATGAGGTGGTAGGTCTGGGGCAATTTCTGGAGTTAGAAGTGGTGATGCGTCAGGGTCAAACCGTGGAAGAGGGCGGGGCCGTTGCTCGGGATCTGATGCAACGGCTGGAAATCAAACCGCACGACCTGATCGATGCCGCCTATATGGACCTGTTGGAACGAGGCGAATGATCAGGCCGCGACCTTCATGCCGTTGATCCTGTCCAGCAGCGCATTGATGTTAAAGGGTTTGTGCAGAATGCCGTCAGACTGGGTACTGCGCATTTGGGCCACGTCCCCGTCGTCGCGGCTGGAACTGATCCAGAGAACGTGTTGCGGAGCAAGATTGAGACCGCGCAAATGGTTCAGGAAATTCAGGCCGGTTTGCCCCGGCATCATGAAGTCGAGGATCAACAGGTCGAAGCGGTTTTTTTGCAATTGCTGTAAGGCATCCTCGGGCTTTATGAACCCCATGGTCTCGAAACCCGCCTTGTTCAGGGAGCGCGTCAGGGTTTTGGTAATCAGCATGGTGTCATCCAGAATAAGGATCCTCTGGATGCCCCGGGTTGCTTGTTGTGCGCCGTGGGTCAGGGCTTTGCGCGCATATTCCAACAAATCGTTGTCGCCGTTGGCCAGGACCGTCTTGACCTCGTCCAGCAATCGTTGGTCGCGGATTTTGGCGGCCAGGCTGATGCCGATTTTGATCATGTCGTTGGAACCGGTGTGGTCGCGGAACATTTTGCGAATAGCGCGTATGGTCCGTTCAAAAGCAGGGTCATTTTCCTGAACCCAATCGGGTTTGAACCGAAGATTGAGGATACGAAAACCTTTTACCCGCTCAGCCAACTGTTGATGTTCCAGTTTTTCCAACAGGGTGGCCAGGTGTGGGTTGGCGTTTACCGTAATTTGCGGGGCCTCGGGAGTTTTGGCGGCGGCCTGCTTTTCGGTTTGCCTTTGAACGGCCAGGGTGGTCGCGTCTTCCTGAGCTTTGGCCTCCGCCTCGTCTTCCTGATGACGGGTGAGGCCGGCACGGGCTTTTAGCATCAGAACGCGCAACTGTCTTTGTTCCTTGCTGTCGCGCTTGACATCGGCGTTGTCGTGCGCCTCTTGGAAGGTTTTCGGCCAGTCCTCATGGCGGCATTGAGTCCAATCGGCTTGTTCCAGAATGGTGATCGACCGTTGCCGCAGGTCTTCATTTTTGGTCTCATTCAGCATCAGAGCCCAGAATTCCGGGTGGGCCAGCATTTCGATCGGTTGATTTTCGGCCTGGTGCAATTTGAAAAAAGAGTCGATGATCTCCGGTCGTTTCGCTTCGGGATACTTTTGGATGCCGGTGACGATCAAATGCATGCGCGTGGGGCCCCCGGCCAGGTAGATGGTGCGCAAAGCGGCGGCTCGGACCAGGTACTGGCAGGGCGGCAGGAGATAAGGGGCGGCGGCCTCCCCCGTTTCGGTGCGTGGAAAGGTTTCCAAGGCTTGGATCAATAGTTCCAGCACCCTTGGCGAAAGATCCGGGTCCAGCATGGCGATGAGTTTCTTGTAGCCGTTTTCGTTCTGGAATTCCGAGATAATGCTGAAAGCCTCGGTTCGCACCGAAATAGTGGGGTGGTCCAGCAACTCGTCCACCAGTTCATCCAACAGGCCGGATTCGGCGATGATGCGTAAGACCTGTTTGCGCAGGTGACCCGTGTTGTTGTCCAAGGCCAGAACCCGGAGTTGTGGGGGCAGGGTGTCCAACTTGTATTCGGCGAGGGAAGTGAGGATTTTCTCCAAAACCTTCGGGTCGCTGTCCGGACTCAGGGATTCGATCAATTTGTTGAGTGATTCCTCGCTACGGTAGCCGCCCATGAAGGTGATCATCAACGATTCGGCCGTTTCGTTGCCGTCGGGGATTTCGGCTTTAACCCGGTCGTGAAGGTTATCGATCTTCAGACGATCACCCAGGCGGCCCAAGGTTTTGAACACGTTTTGCAAACGGGAGGTAAGATCCTCCAGGTAGTCGCCGAACAGGCGTTCGACCCTTTTGAGATGGCTCTCCTGCGGCGTCCCGCCGCTGAAGATCATTTCCAGGAAACCGTTGATATCCGTACGTACCGGAATGTCCAGTAACAGCACCGACTCGTTGATTTGCTCCACCACCTTTTGGCTCTTTTCGGTCTTGATCAACACCTCGGCGCCGGCGGTAGCTTCATCGTCCCAACCGGCAATCTTGCCCATGGTCGCCACAAACCAGGAGAGCTTTTTAACCTGCCATGTGCGTTCCGAGGTGAGGAAGCGGCTCAGGTCATCGGCGCGTTCGTGGTGGGTGAACAGGCCGGGCAACATGGCCAGCATGACGTCCAGCGAACTATGATCGCCCAGTTCCGCCGTCGTTTTGATCGCCGTGCGTTGCAAATAAGGGTCGCGGCTATGCACCATTTCGTTGAGAAAGGGGATGTAGGCCGGGTTGGGCGTTTCGATCATCTTACGGGCGGCGTGGTTCATGCGCTTGGGATTTCTGGAGCCCATCTTGAACTCGTCCATATAGAAGAGTTCACGGAACTTGGACTTCATATTGGCGCAGATCTTCTGGTATGGCTTAACCAGGTCGAAGTGAATATTTTCTTCGATTTCCTGTAGGGCGATCAGGGCCTCGGGGTACTCGAAATAACCGTAGAGGAAAAGGATTGACTTGGCGTAAAGAACGTTCTTTTCTTCCTTCAAGGCCTTGATAAAGATGGGGATCAGGTCTTGACCTCCGTCTTCCATCAATGCTTCGAGGAACTTTTGCCGGTTTCGGCTGACGATACGTTCCACGAAACTATCGAAAAAAGCCAGAGAGCTTTCCCGATCCGCCTGCAACATCCTGGCGACGAATTGGTGTAGTAACCCCGCGTCATTCTGGGTAATGACTTTGAGGAGTTTATCTTCAAGGGCGCTGATATCCAACTGTTTTTCCCCCTAGGAGAACATTGCCTCCAGAGATGCCATGAAGCCGCGGATACTCATGTTTTCAACCTCGAGGAATTCCAAGCCGAGGGCATATTCATCCTGAGCGAGTTGGCGAATATGACGCGGCACCGCTTTCACCGTGACCATTTCTTCTTGCTGCAACAAACTGATTTTCAGTTCCAACAACTTGTCCTTTTCAAAAGGCTTGTGGACCAGGCAGAGGATGCCGCCGGAGCTGACGTTCTCCACTTGCGCCATTTGAAAATCGTCGTTGCCGTCTACCGGCCTGAGCCAGACAATGGTGTCGCAGTCATAGCGCTCTTGTCTTCGCCGGCCTCGTTGTGTCATCGGTTACTATCCTCCGGCTGTTTGAATCGAATGTGGCATGGGGTCACCCGACGGCATCGAGAGAGTTCCCGGTGTGGGGAGACGTCGGGTTTTTAATACATCTCAGCCGTTAACAGTTATCGGTCTGGAAATGCATTTCTTTAGAATTAGGAACAGTTACGACGGAAAGCATGTGGAAATGACCGCGCGGCGATGCTGAAAGGGGCCTGATTCGAAAAATTTCCCGGCTGAGTAAGCGGGGGGAATTCACTCCTTTGACACCTCGGTCGTTTCCTTGCCGAAGCTTCGCCGTCAGGAAGCCACGCGTTCTTCAGAACTCTCGGCGCCCTCTTGCAGCCTTGGAAATTTCAAAACGGCAGTTGTGCCGCAACCCGGGCCCTGGCTGTAGATTTCGATGGTGCCGCCCATTTCTTTCATGGCATTGGCGCTGTAGTGCAGGCCGAACCCTTCACGGCCGCTTTTGGTGGTATAGCCGTGAACGAATAGGCGCGAAAGGTTTTCAGGTAGAATGCCCACGCCGTTATCGGAGATTTCCAAGCTGACTTTCGGGCCGTTCTGCGACGTGCGAAAGGCAATGCGGCCCTCGTTTTTAAGGCGAGCCTCCTTGACGGCCTCCGAGGCGTTTTGAACCAGGAAGGTAAGCAGCCGCAACGATTTCAGACGGTCCAGTCTAACCAGGGGGATGTCCTCCATTTGCTTGACCACATTCAAACCCGCAATCACGCCGGGCACGGTGTGCAGCGCTTCCTCCAACAGTTCGTTCAGGTCCGCGGGTTCCAACAGAAGATTGCGGGTATGCACGCGTTCCTGTTGTTGGTGCAGGCTGGTGACGATGGCTTGGACATTCTCGAAAATTTTCTCGCCCTCGGCGGCAATGTACATGCGATTCTCGTTCAATTTTCGTTGGATCAAATCCAGGGTTCGCAGTATACCGGCAGCCTGCATTTCCTCGTCCAGGCCGCGTTGCAGGGCCTCCTCATGGTCGTTCAATAGTCCGATGACACGGTCCAGCAGTTCCAGCCAGCGTTTTTCGTCGGCCCTTTCCTGGATCAGGTGCAGTGAGGTGCGCACGCTGTTCAGGGTGTTGCCCACATTGTGCAGCACATCGGAGGCAATTTCAGCCATGCCCGCCGCCCTGGCCGCCTCGGTCAGTTTTTTGCGGGTGCCCACCAGTTCCCGCGTGCGCTTTTCCACCTTTTCTTCCAGTTCCCGATTGAATGCATCTTTCAATCGCTCCACCTGGCGCATATGTTCCAGGCTCTGTTTCTGTCGCTCCAGTTTGTGGTGTAGAAAGCCCAGGTAACCTCCGGCCAGCGATACGAATCCCAAAACATAAAGCGTGTACGCCCACCAACTGAGCCAGGGTGGTGTGGGCACCCTGACCTTCAGGCTGATGGGCTCGGCCCGGACGCCGTCCTTATTGGCGGCTCTCATGTAGAAGGTGTAGTCGCCGGAATCCAGGTTGGTATAGGTTGCCCGCCGATCATTGACCGCCGCATCGTTCCAATCCGGGTCGAATCCTTCCAATTTGTACTGGAAGGTATTCTTCTCCGGGGCACGATAATGCATGGCGGCAAAATGGATTTCCAAGCCGCGATTGGACCTTGACAGCTGAATGGAGTCGGTTTCCTCGATGGTTCTGGTCAGCGGGGCGCCGGCCTTGTCAGGTGTGGGAAAAACCGGTTTGTTGTCTAATTTCAGAAGGGTAAGCGCCAGTGTCGGCGGATCGGTGTCCAGCTCGATTTGGTTCGGGTTGAAATCTACCCAACCGCCTGAACCGCCGAAGATCAGGCGCCCCTTCTCCTGAAAGCCGCAGTTTTCGCGAAAATCTTCCACCACAAGGCCGTCATGACGGGTGAAGTTGCGGAACTGCTCGGTTGTCGGGTCGAAGCGTGAAAGGCCTCTGGGTGTACTTACCCAGATCATGCCTTGGGTATCCGGCAGCACACAGTAGGTTGTATTGCTGGGCAAGCCGTCCTCTATGAAATAGGCCCGCGCTTTTCCCGTCCTGGGGTTGAAACGGTTGAGACCCTTTGTCGTGGCCAGCCAGAGAACTTCCTCGGATTCCTGATAGATACTCAAGATTCCATTGGCGCTCAGGCCGGTGTCGTCACCGGGTATTCTGGTGTAACTGATGAATCGACCCGGCTGATCCGGGTCCATCCGGTTCAGGCCGCCGTTCCAGGTGCCGATCCACAGCGGGCTGTCGGCTTCCCCGGAATGGTAGATGCAGGGTACGGCTCTGTCACTCAGGCTGTAAGGGTCCGCGGGATTGGGACGGTAGACTTCGATTTCGCTCGGGTTTCGGCCGTTGACCCGCTTCAAACCGCTGTCGGTGCCTGCCCAAATGAAGCCTTCAGCGTCGTAGGTCATACTGCCGACCCAACCTATTTGGAGGTTTCGACCTTCCGGGCTGTCGCCGAAATCATTTATGAAGCGGTTCGCTTCGGGGTCGTACCAGGCCAAACCGCGGTTTTCATAGCCTACCCAGATGCGACCCTCCGCATCTTCCAGCAATGAGGTGATGGAGCTTTCCAGCAGACCGTGGGTAGAATCGGGTTCGGCCAGGAATTCAACAGGTTCTCCGTTTGGCGGCTGATACAATAAACCACCGCCGCGTTTGCCGACCCATATGCCGTCGTTTCTGTCCTTGACCAGCGCGGCTACATCGTCTTGCGGGTCGCCGCCGTGACCGAAAGGAACCGGGACGATGTGAAAGACCCCATGACCATAGGTGCCCAACCACAGGGTGCCGTTGCGGTCCTTGTGAAATGACCGGACGCCCACCTTGGACAGTGGATGACCCTTGGGAAGATGGTGTTGCCAGTCCTCTACGACCTCGGTTTTCCCGTCCCAGTGATAAAGGCCCTGGCTGGCCGAGCCTATCCACAGACCGCCCTCCTGATCCTCGGTAAGGATCATGACGGAACCGACGGAAGCTTCGTAAGGGTTTTCGATGATCTTGAAGTGTTGCATATCGGTCACATGGGATACCTGCAAACCCAGGTTGTGGCCGATCCAAAGCCGGCCCTCGTCATCCTGGTGCAAGGCCATGATCTTGTTATTCAGCAGGCTGTCTTCCCGATTGGGATCACGGGAATATTTTGTAAAAACGCCGGGTTCGCGGGGGAGCATGCGGAAGAGTCCGTCCTCCGAACCGACCCACAAGGCGCCGTCAGGGGCGGAGAACAAGCTGCGAACGGCGTTGTTACCCAGGCCCTTGGGATCACCCGGATCACGACGAAAGCGGCGAAAGGCTCCCGTGTCGGGGTCGAAGAGGTTCAGGCCCCCGGCGGCGGTACCCAGCCAGTACATACCCGCGTAGGGACCGGCGCCCGGTGTAAAGGCGTAAATGGTATCGTGGCTCAGCGAGCTTTCATCGGTGTCGTCGTGCCGAAAAGTGGTGAAGGTATCCGTCTTGCGATCGAAACGGTTCAGGCCGCCCCGGGTACCCACCCAAATGATGCCTTCTTCATCTTCGAAAAGTGTGTAGATATAGTTGTTGGAAAGTGAAGTGGGATCATCCGGCCGGTTGCGGTAGATTTTGAATTCGTAGCCGTCATAGCGGTTGAGACCGTCCCGGGTGCCGAACCACATGAAGCCCCGTTGATCCTGCAACACGCAGAACACATGGTTTTCCGAAAGACCCTGTTCTCCCTTCAGTTGGGTGATGCGAATATCAGGCATGCCGGCGAGGAGACAAGGACAACCGATTACGGCAAGCAACAAGGCCGTACCCAGCCTGATGCGGCTGCTTGAAGGGAGTTCTTTTAATTTCGCGGTCATTTTTTTGACAAATCCGATGTAATCTTTCCTTTTCAGCACATCCATTCCCGATTGCCTTGAATCACCTATCGGCAAAAGCGGCGTAAGTGAAGAGATTACGTAAGAAAGAATCCTTTCATAAATCCCGATTTCATTTACCCATTTACAAGATATCCCAAATTGGGTTCATTTGGAGCGGGATTAGAGAAAAACGTGTAGAATAAGGGCCGGATGGGAGGCAACTTTGCGCAAGGGAGAAAAAATTGAGACCGAGGGCTTTCACAACCAGACGCTTACGGAGAGCGCACGCCGGTTGAAAGCCGATGCCGGTTCGGTCAAGAAGACGCGAAAGGTGGTCGCCTTGCAGTTAGATGAAGTGGAGCAGGCCGCTTTTCGATACCTGGGCGGCGTTGACGGATTGAAGGCGCTGATTTGTCCGCCCGGTCTTTGCATTCGTTGTCGTAAGGCGTCGCGTCGGCCCGGCTCGTGGCTCGATTGCCTTTGCAAGTCATGTAATGATGACCATGGAGAAACCTGAAAAATGGGTGCGCTGATACGATTCGCCAATTGGGTGATGCGAGTGTATTTCGATACGCCCAAGGCCTTCCGCTGGATTTATTTCGCCCTACCGGTGGTCTATTTCCTGTTTCCCTTCGATCTGATCTTGGACAAACTGGGGCTGTTGGGCAGGCTCGATGACCTGGTTTTGATCCTGCTGCTGTTTTGGGCGATCGATCGCGCCCAACAGTTTCGCGGCTTTCACCGCGATGCGCGCAGCCATGGCAAACAGGAGCAAGCGACCGGCTCCGCCGAGTCTCCCCCGGAAGTAAAACCGCCGCACGAAGTGTTGGGCGTAGCGCGGGGCGCCTCAAAAAGCGAAATCAAAAAAGCCTACCGCAAGCTGATGGCCCTGTACCATCCGGACAAATTCACCCACCTGGGCCCGGATTTCGAGATCACGGCCCAACGCCGCACACAGGAAATCATCGATGCTTATCAACAACTGGTTCGCTGAACCATGGTGTCAATGGGCTTCGGTTAATTCGCCCGCAAGACTGCGTACCATCATCGAGCGGATCTTGTCGTTGGTCAGGCCGAGGGCTTTCAGCACCATCAGTTTGGTGACCATGGCCTCGCGCGTCATGTCGCGTCCGCCGCGAATGCCCAACTCACGGATGGCCATGCCCGGCGCGTAGGCGCCCAAAGCGACACTGCCTCGATTGACCTGGCTTTTGATGAACACCAGGCCCCCGCTTTCGATGAACTCCTTCAAACAGTCGCGTAGTTCCCCGGGGATGGGCATGTTGCCGGTACCGAATGCTTCCAGTATGATGGACCACTGTTTGCTTAAAGCCTGGATCAGGTTATGGACCTCCAAGCCGGGTACCCAGGGTAGAACCAGCGGCGGCGTGGGCAGGGATTCGGGAAGGCCCTGCCAGATACTGGGGCGACGGGCTATGGGCCAGGCGATATCGCGATTCCAATCCCAGTCGATGCCGGCATGACCCAGCGGCGGGAAATTGGGAGAGCCGAATCCCTCGAAATCGCTGATAGCTACCTTGGTCGCCCGGTTCCCGCGCAGAGCGTAATTGTTGAAATAGATCATGACCTCAACGGGGCCGTCGAGGGCGGACTCCACGGCGCCGATCAGGTTGCCGCGGGCGTCGGTCCGGGTCACGGCCAGGGGCCGTTGTCCGCCGGTGAAAACCACGGGCAGGGTGAGGGCGGGGAGTAGGAAGGAAAGAGCCGAGGCGGTGTAGGCCATGGTATCGGTTCCGTGCAGCACCACGATGCCGTCCCATAAGTGCTCGTTCTGCGCCTCTTCTACGCGGCGCGCCAATTGGACCCAGTGCTCGGGTAGCATTTGAGACGAATCGATATCCTGCAACACTTCCACGTTGACACCGGCCAGATTGCGTAACTCGGGCACCCAGTGGAAGAGATCGGCCAGGACGGCGTCAGGAGCTAATGTGCCGCCTTCCAGGGGCCGCATGCCCATCGTACCGCCCATGGATAGAACCAGAACATTGCGTTTTTTTTCGGTCACAGGGGCACCTCCGCCGGGATGCCTCAACCATAGCCGAAACGGCCCCGCGAGAAAAGCGGCAAGTTGGTGTTTTGTAGCTTAAGTTAATCGAGTTATGACTAAGAAACGACAGCGGACCCCGTCGGCGAACGGCAGGGTCCGTGTACGGTTTACTTGCCAAGCAGCCGGTCTGCCTCGTTGAGGACCGACCACCAGTCAGGGCGGTTGTAGGTTTCCATGGGGAAGACCTGGCGGATGACACCGGTTTTGTCGATCAGGTAACCGGTGGTACGAGCCCAGGCATCCATGCCTTCCCAGTTCAGGGCGCCCGCCAGCTTGAAACGGCGGTTGGGGAAACGTTTCAGGGTTTTGGCATGCTGTTCCATCTCGGCGGCTTCCAGGGAAACCGCGATGACCTCGATATCGCGCTTCTCGAATTCGTCGTAAACCTTTTGCAGTTGGACCAACTGCTTCATGCAGAAGGGTCACCAATCGGCGCGATAGGTTTGGATGAAAACGGGCTGCTTGCCAAGGTAGGCGGTCATGTCCAGATCGGTTCCGTCACCCGCGGGCAGTTTAAAAGCAGGGGCTTTGTCGCCGATACCCAACTTTTTGTCCAAGCCCCAGGACGAGGCTTGAGCGTCTTTGCCGGTCAATCGAGCGCCCGGCTTCAGGGGCAGGTCGATGCGACGGCGAATGAAACGCCGGTCTTTGGCTTCGTCGCCGTTCAGGTAGGTCATCACATTGATGCCCAGGGTTTCTCCAGGCTTTGGGTCGGCCACCAGTTTGAAGGGGATTTGGGTGGATTTCTGCTTGATCAGGCGGCCGTAAGGCTTTTTGAAGTAGAACTCCAGCCAGTCCTCGGCGCCCTTACGCTCGTCCTTGGGTTTGTAGCTGTCCAGAATTTGGACGGAAGGCGGCACATCCAATTGCAGAATGGGCTTGCGCAATGATCCCGGCGCGGGCTTATTGCGGGGATTGAAATTGGCGTCTATTTCGCCGTCGGCCTCGACCTCTACAATGAAGTGATACTCGGTCTCGAGGGCCAACTTCTCGGCGGGAATGTGGGCGCTTACGTCGAAGCTCCCGGGCGGACCCGCCGCGAGTATGGCCAAAAAAGTCAAAATCATCTCGGCTCCTCGATTTATTTACCGCCCGTCGGGCGGCTGCACATTGCCGAACAGAATCACAGGTACTCGACATGTTACGTCACCCAGAAAACACGCCGGGGCGCAACAGCTATTCCAATAGCCGCGGATTCTAGCGAGTCTTTTTTTCCCGGCGGCGTTTCTTGCGGCGGCAAGACAGGCATTGTTTGGGGTAATTGCTGATCGACCAGGCCTTTTCTTCGTACCAAAACTGTTGATCGCCGGCAGTGAAAGAAAAATCCCGATCGCACCCGGCGCACTTCAAATTCTGGTCGGCAAAGGCATAAATGGGATCGAAACCGTCCCATGTTTGTAACCACGGTCTGGCTTTAATGGCGCGGGATGATTGGATACAACGTTTGCAGGCCCATTGGAAATGGCCCTGGCGAGCCAACTCCAAGCTCCAACCGGGTTCTCGCTTGAAGGGATCGGCGCCGTGTTTTACCAGTTCAAGATCCAAGGCAAGCAAGGGGGTATCCTTTAACGGATGACATTCCGCTCCGCAAACGGGACAGGTCAGCAAACTGGTCGCATCTGTTTTTGCCTTGCCTGGTTCTGTGTTCATGGGCCGTCTGAAAAGCATGAATCTCGGGCTCGAAAGCCGTGTCTATTTTAACTCGGAATCCAACGCCGGTCCGCATGCTTTTGTGATCGCGTTCAAGAGAAACCCGGCGTTGCCGATTCTTTTAAGCGATAGTCTGCGCTTGGCTTTTAAAAGAAACATACCCTTATCCATGGGGGGTTTCGGTCAACTCAGTCGGGTCATAACGTGTGGGTGGTTCGTGGGTATATTTAAAAAAAAACTGAAAGATATTGCCCTTCCCAAGGAAGGAACCCAAAGAGAACACACCATCCTACTGGTCGACGATGAGAAGTTGAACCTGGAAGTACTGGCCGGCATCTTAGAGGAAAAATACAATCTTCTCACCGCGACGGGCGGGCCGGAAGCGTTGGCCCTGATCGAGAGCCGGGAAAAACCGGACGATATTCAGGTCATTATCAGTGATCAGCGAATGCCGGGTATGAGTGGTGTCGAGTTTCTGGAAAAGTCCATTCAATTGCTGCCCAGGGCCATGCGGCTCATCCTTACCGGCTATACCGACGCCATGGTGATTATCGACGCCATCAATACGGCCAGGGTCTATCAGTTCCTCTTGAAGCCCGTCGAGAGCCATCGATTGACCGTCACGGTGGAACGGGCCGTTGAAGTCTACCAGTTGCGCGAAAAGAACACCGGTTTGATCCAGGAACTGAAGTCGCTGAATGCCACCCTGGAACAAAAGGTGGAAGAGCGCAGCTTGCAACTGATTGAAAAAAACAAACAAATTCTCAGCAGCCTGGATTACGCGCGACATATTCAAGAGGCCATGTTGCCGGGGCCGCAACGTCTCGCGGAGCAGTTTCCCGACTCATTTGTCCTTTTCCAACCCAGAGATTTGGTTTCGGGCGACTTCTATTGGACGGACAGGGAAGGGGGGGACTTGTTTGTGGCGGTTGTAGATTGCACCGGCCACGGCATTCCAGGCGCCTTCCAGTCCATGATCGGCCATACCCTGCTGAACCAGTTCATGAAAGTGAACGGCATTTCCAGTCCGGCGCAGATCCTGGCCGATATGCACGCGGCTTTTTCCAAGATTTTCGAGAATTGTGATTTCGAGGGTATCAGTATTCACGCGGGCATGGAACTGGCTTTGTGCCGAATCAACCGGGCCGGCAACCAACTGGTTTTTTCCGGGGCGCGCCGGCCGCTGTATGTGGTTTCCCGTTCGGAGGGGATACACGAGGTCAAGGGCACGCGGCGTTCCATCGGCGACCGCAAAAAACAGAAAACCGTATACCAGGAACATCACATCTGTTTGCAACAGGGCGATACCATCTACCTGACCACGGATGGTTTTGCGGATCAGCCCGACGGAGAAGGCCGCAAATACGGAACCCGAAAATTCAAGAACCTGTTGCTCTCGATGGTCGACCGACCGATCAGGCAACAGGAACAGCTTCTAAAAAAAGAATTGGAGGTCCATATGGGCCGGAACAAGCAACGCGACGACCTTACCATTCTCGGTATTCGTTTTTAAGCCAGGGCGGGCGTAGGCAGGCCGTCGATGGATTTTTGGTTTTTTTCGGCGCGATAGGCTTGCATTTTTTCCTCTCCCATTTTCTCGGAGTAGTCTACTAAAGTAGGGCGTTCGCCCTCAAAACTGTAGTAGGGCACGCCGAACCCGCACGAGGTCTGTACCGACTGTACCGTGACCAGCATAATCTGGCGTGTGCCGGTGAGCAAATCGAAGTGCGGGGTGTATTGTTCCCACTCCTCGTTTTTGGGGCTGATGCTGCGGCCGGCGCCGTACAGCCGCAGGAT
>JASJCB010000367.1 GCA_030066195.1 Acidobacteriota bacterium | reverse complement strand
CCGTGGGCGAGAAAAACGAACGGAGGTATTCCTTGCTTGCTACTCTATTTCAATGCTTTATCACCCAACATCGCCTGGATCTTCAACCGCGTGAAACCTTCGATGCCTGTTTCACGGCTTTGATGCAAACGGCCCCGCCCGATTTCAACCTTGAAGACGGCCTCGAAAGGGTAGGTCAGTTAGAGCGATTGGACCCAATCCGAGCCGAGCAACTGATCGCCGACTTCCTGGTCTTGACCGATGGTTCCGGGAGGCAGGTTGATGAAGCGCCCGCCGCTTTGATTCGTGCCGGCAACCTGGACCTGACCGACCCTGTTGATTTCAACGCCGCCGCTTGTTGCCTGGATCGGCTGCTGCCCTATTATGCCGAGATCAAAACGCTGGACTACATGGTCCGCGATCAAGCAGAAGCCGTGGGCACCGTGGTGACCGACCCCAACGTGAAAGTCTGGTCAAGCCCGCCCTCGGCCCGGGACAACGAGTTCATCTGTCTCTGCGAGTTCAATGGAGACGGCTACCTGGTGCTTTCCTGCGAACCGGGGGGTGTCTCATGACAGAGTTGCTGATCCTGACGCTTCTCCTGCAACCGTTTGCGGTGCTCCTGGTATTGGCTTTGGCCGTCGATCGTCGAGGAGGCCGCCATGCATCGTCCTGATCCATTCGGACCCGCACGCAAGCATCTGTGCCCGGGCCTGGCCTTACTTGCCGACACCAGGGCGCGTCTCGTGAGGATCTTATCGGCGGCGGCTGTCCCGGAGATCGAGGCCCTGGCCGACCGGTTGGCGGCGCGGTTTGGTTCCGTTACGGAGGCGGTATGGGCAAGCCCCGCCGCATTGGAAGCCGTGGACATCCCCGAACCCGTCATTGCCTATTTCGGGATATTGAAGGAAACGGCGGTCTGGATGGATGAAGAATGCTTACCGAAACGGCTCTGCCTGGATGCCCCGGAAGCCGTCGGCGCTTACTGCCGCAAAGCGCTTGCCGGGGAAGAAGCGAAGCAATGCTGGGGTTTGTTTCTGAATCGTCGCATGGCCTTGCTCGGCAAGGAACGATTAGCCCTCGGCTCGGTAGATCACATCAAAATCTACCGCCGCGAAATTGCCAAGGACGCGCTGTTGAAATACAACGCATCACGAATCATCCTGGTCCTAAATGACCCGTCCGGAGATCTGGTATTGCCCGATGAGTTCCCGTCATCATTCACAGAGATCGGCCGCACCATGAACCTGCTGGGCATCCCCCTGGTGGACATCATTTTGGTGGCGCGAGAAGGTTGGCGCAGTTTGAAACAGGACGGCTGTTGGCCGCCGGCATTTTAGCGGCCCTGTTTCCTCGTCTGGACCCCTTTTATTTAATCAAACCGGGGTCTCTTCCCCATCTGGTTCGGCCAATGTGACCGATTCACGGCCAGGTACGGCCAACAAGCAACTTAAACCAAGCAGCTTACGTACGGCCGTGATGATGTCGCCGCTGTACCCGAGTTCCCCCAAATCACCGTGAAACGAAATCGTAGAGGGGGTTCTTATGCGAATCGACGGACCCGAGGCCATCGCCAACAAACTGCTTCGGAAAATCATGGACCCACGACAATTACTGAAGCCTGCTCAGTTGGTCAAAAGCCTCTCGGGTATCGCACCATCCAAGATCATGCTGATCCACCCCAAGGCGCTTGTTTTGAGCAAGGCCATGGCATTTACTCGAATTCCCGTGGCCGGCCCCCTGGCTCGGCGCATCGCAAGGGAAGCGATGCAGGCGAAAGCGCCCACCCAAGGGTTTCTCGGACAAATCCTCCATCAAGCCAGAATCGTTGACCTTGCCAGGAATCCTCTGAGCAACGTGGAACAGGTTGCTCTCATGGTGACCCATTCCAAGGGCGTCCTTTCGCGGCAAACGATCGCCGCATTCTTTAAAGAGAACCGGCATTTTCATTCCTCCTTACGCAAGAAGGAACTGTTCCAGGCCATAGAAAGCGCGGCCGACCGCTTAAGCGAAATCGGCCTGCTTCGAAAGACAGTCGGCAAGAAGGGCGTCTATTTCACCGCGCCCGCCCGGAGCCTCGATCACGTCTCATCCAAAGCCGCCTTGGACCGGATCGAAAAGGATCAAGCCTTGATTTCAAGAGTCATGGATCTCTATGGCGAATTCAATAAAGACCATTTGCGCGCCTTCCTCCAGGTTGAAGAAGCCGGAAAAACAACCGTCGCTCGGACGATGAAACAAACCGGCGATCTGAATCAAACCTGTGAGCAACTTCGCGACAAATCGGTTTTCATCGATGCCATCGCCAACAATGCCTATACCGTAGCGCCGATCGATCCCACGGAACTCAAGGGCTTGAGCGTGACCGGTGCCTCTCGATTTCTTGCCCAGGGCACGAAATTCGATCGCGAGATCAACGAAGTATTGAAAACGGAGGGTGCGTTTACTGAAGCAACCTACCTCCGTTTCCTGGCCCGACAAAAAAGCGAATCGCCGGGCGATCCCCGTGAGGTTTTGCACGCGCTTGGCTGGACCGATGCCCAAATGAGTGCGGCGTTCAAGAAACGGATGAAACGTTTGATCGTGTTACCGGACAAAACCGGTCTGAACTACCGGATTCCCGGTCTTGAGGAACTGAAAATCCAAACCGGGCTTTCCCTCGGCCCGGCCTTGTCGCGGCACACACCTTTGCCCGTGGAACATCCCTTCACGCCACGGGACCTTCAACGGGACCTTGGCATCGATGCCAAGGCCCTTGACCTGCGGCCGACGCTGAAACTCAATCAAACCCATCTCGACTTTATGGCGCAACTCGGCGACTTCGGCGTCGCCGACCAGGCCGGATGGAACCAACATGTGGAAAGCGGCTTGGAAAAGGCCGCTTATCTCGATGCCCTCAAGCATGGTGACCTGATCCACTTTGAAGCTGACTTTCTGAACATGGCGCAAACCCGCAACGCGGGTCTTGGGAAACTGATCAAGGCCGGGTTGGTGGCCAACCAACGGCTGAACATTAGCGACAGACGCGGCCATTATGTGAAACGGGTGTACCATCTGACGGAAAAAGGCCGGCGCTTTTTGGAAGCACTTGGGAAGCCGAAGCCGGGCCATGTCGGGGCATTCAGGAAAAAACCGGGAGAACTGCGGCACGACCTGCTGGTTCACCGTGTCTACCTGAACGAAAGCCGCAATGCCTTTCTTGATGGAAAGCGGGTTCGTTCGTTCAAGACCGATGCAACCATGGAACGAGCAGCAGCCTCAGAAAGAGAAACCTTGCTGCATCAAATCCGCAATGCGGCAGGTTTTACCAAGCAACAGCGCACCAGACTGAACGATTTACAGAAGCGGGAAGCCCTGACACCAGACGAACAGCGCGAATGGCATCACCTGCGTGATCAGGTAAAAAACGAATTCCACCCACGCGATGTTGACCGGTTGGAACAACTATCGATCAGAAGGAAAGCCGTCGGTCTGAAACACGGCCATGAAGAGGAGGCTTTCCAAAGACTGAGTGCTTTGCGGGCGAAGGTTGAGAAGGAAGCTCCGGGCGCTTTGGCGCGGTACCGGGAAATTCAGAGAACACCGATCCCCGATCTCGAAATCACCTTTGAGGAAGAAACCATTCAGTACGGTGAACCTTGGGGCAAAGAATCGGTACAGCAATATGAAATCGATTCGGGGACCGGACGGGGCGGTTCCGGCGGCTACTCGAAACAAGAAATCAAGAAGAAACTGGAAGGTTCTCCGAACCTGATCTGGGCAACGCCCGGAGGCGCGGCCTCCGTTCAAGGGCAAAAGATTCTGAAAATCTCCCGGCAACAAAGCCGGGTGATTTCAATTTAGGTTAAGTCTGGAGGTCATCATGAGAAAAGATTTTTCCGATTTTTTTAAATTCATTCACGAGACTGGGGGGTTCTTAGATGCTCCCCTAATCGCAAAGTTTTACTCACTGGAGCTATCCACTGCCAAAACCTACCTATCAAAGTTCAAAACAATGGGCAAGGTCATTCCATCGCCGTATGAATATGATGAACGATATCCAAAGATATTTTGCCTACCCTACACATACTACATCGAAAACCACTTATACCCGACCCGAGTCAATCATTTAATCACGATTCAGCATTTGATTGGGGCTCACTTCGCTTTAGATCTGATGGAAAAATTTGACATGGAGCTTGAGGATGGTCAGTATGGTTTCAGATCGAAAATGGATGAAGTTGTTCTATTTGAGAAAAACACGAAGGATATCTGCCTGATTTTTGTCCCGACTCACTCACCTCAAATCTATGCTGAATTCGAGTATTTTTACCACTTCCATCGGCAGGTCATCGAAACAGGGAAGGGCATCATCTTGGTGGCCGTCGATCCTGACACCGATGAATTCTTCAGGACGCACCCAATCTCCCATAAAACAAAGTTCGACCTTGACCTTGAGGTGACCAACCAAGTCCTTCGTTTCCAGGTAAACTACTGGGAAGATTACAAACACTACCTTTACAAAAATGTCCCGCATACGCTCTCCCTTTTCCGAAAGGAAGTGGGACCGGATGACATGGAGAGGTTTTTTGGGGTTTTCCTTGGAGAGTTTATATGAAAACCCTCGCCACCAGCACCTTACACAAACGCTATTTGCGTTCGCCAAATGCCTTTAACTCCCTATGGGCGTTGTCTCAGAACGACAGAGATTTTCTTTTCTACCTGTTTAACAGGGGAGGTGTTGCCAATCTGGTAACCTTCTGTCTGTTCACGGGAAAATCCATCACCACGGCCCGAAAGAAAATCCGGGTTTTCCATGGTCTCGGCTTGATAGACCCACTCTTCAACCCGGCCGTTTATCGCCGGAAAAAAGGTGGGTCACTTCCACAGGTTTGGGGGCTAACCACCAAAACCGTTTCTGCATTTGGTGAAGAGGGTTCAAAATTAAATCGCTACCGGTCACTCAAACAAACCCTGGTTCCCTTGGGAATTACCAACTTTTTCTTGACGCGGGCACATAACCTTTTGCCCCGTCTCGAAAGGGTCAAGGGATTGATGGAATGCGGTGTGACCGAAAAGGATATCCCGAGATTTTTTCGGAAGGTTCGTTCGATCCCCCACGAAATTGCCAATTTGAACGGCAGACCTTTTCTGGTCTTCTATCCTGGACATGATCCAAAACGTAGTTTTTGTGAGTTCACCCGCCATTACCAGGTTCTCTTCGCCACCTACGGGATAGGTTGTTGGTTCATTTCCACGTGCGACGATTCTCTTTCCCTGGCAGAAAGTTTGATGGGCAAAAAACTGACTTTCAAGATTCCCAATGTGATCCACAACCATTTTCCAGACGTGCATCGCGTCTACCGTTGAGGAGTTTGATGATGATGTGTGAAAAGGAGCAGGCGTTTTTTGGATACGTGATTGAAAGAGGCGGGTTCTTCAACCTTCAGACGATTCAACTTTTCCAGAAGACCTCCCGGCGCACCAGTTATCGACGCATCGCCAAGTATCTCAAACTTGGTTACGCGGCAAAAACGGAATCCTATGCCGGAACCATGATGGGCCGAACCACGCCGTTCCTGAGGGTACAGAAGAAGGTTTTCTCGATGTTGCCGGAATACGCCCGCACGAAATTACCGGACCCCCAGCGATTCAATAAGCATGAAGCCGCAAAAAACGTACAACTCGCGCACGTTTTTTTAGAAAACCCGGACTGGACCTTGATCGACCCGAAGCAAAAAAGGAACATCCTCATGGAACGTCTTAAGCTGACGGATACCCAATTCAAACAAGTCGAGACAAGGACCAGGAAGATTCAAGAGGATGTGGTGCGTGGCCCGAGCGGACAGCTTTATGTGGTCTACTCATTGAAGCCGGAAAGCCATATTTCGTTACGTCATGACTTCGAAGCCCGTTTTCTCAAACGTTGGCGACCGATATTGGAAAAGGGTTTGTATGTCCTGACGATTTCCTTTTGCGATTTCGACAGAGATTATTATCGGTCTCATCGCTACTACCATAATCCAATATTGTCGATGTCAGATTATGAAATCTTCAAGATGAAGCTACGCTCCTCCGAGGACAAAGCACGCATCTTTTTGGAGTCGTGGCATTGTCCCACGGTGTTCGAGCAAGTCTTCTTCGGTAACCGCACTGACGCGTGACTCTTTTTCCAAAAGAGTTTCGCTCGGAACCTGATCGACTGAAGCCGGGGACCAAACACAAACCGATCCGGCAATTCGCAACGATCCTGGAATTGCCCCACGGTTTTCGAGCAAGGCGCGCAACCCTTTTTTCAAAAGGGTGACGCTTGGAACCTTCGAAGGAACACAACTTTCGGCGATCCGCACGGCGGATCGACAAAAGCCGGGAACCGAACACCAACCGATCCGGCAATGCGCACCGCGAATCACCAGATCCACCGAAAACACCCCTTTGTGACAGGGGTTGTGCCACATTTCGCGGGCTCAATGTGACAGCTAACCCCTTATCTGCAAGCCGGTAAACCGGCATGCCGGGAAGCCGTGTTGTTTTCCTTTGGAAAACAACCAAAGATGCACGGACGCCCAGATTTTGAACGGTGATAAACAAACGACTGCGTCGCTTGCCTACCCCCTAAAATCTGGGCGTCCGTGCCGGCGGCTAAGTTGCGGGCAAGCCGCCGGAAGCTGCAAACCGGCCTTGACCCTTCACTTCGTTCGGGTCTGTGACCGCAACGGAGCCGCGCGAAGCGCGGCGACGGGGAACGGTTCCGCTCCGCGTCGAACCTACCGGTTCCGCTCCGCGTCGAACCTACCGGTTCCGCTCCGCGTCGAACCTACCGGTTCCGCTCCGCGTCGAACCTACCGGTTCCGCTCCGCGTCGAACCTACCGGTTCCGC
>JASJCB010000060.1 GCA_030066195.1 Acidobacteriota bacterium | reverse complement strand
AAATGCAATCCTATTGATGCCTGCCGAGTGTGAAGGAGCCGTGAAAGGTTAAAAACCCTCTGTGCCCTCTGTGTCCTCTCTTCCTGATTCTTCTTTTTCCGGCTCTCGAGTTTCATTACCTCAATCGGAAACCCATTAGAAAACGTCTTTCTTCGCCCACCGGTGTTGCTTGTTATTTCGGGCCGGCTAGACGGCTCGGTTTTAGGAAGAGAGGGCACGGAGGGCACAGAGGGGTCATGATGTTGCCGGGCCTTTTCCGTTTTCCGTGTTTTCTGCATTTCTGTAGCGAATCTCTTTGGATTATCTGCTTTTAACTCTACGAACCATTTAGAAATGCAATCCTATTGATGCCTGCCGAGTGTGAAGGAGCCGTGAAAGGTTAAAAACCCTCTGTGCCCTCTGTGTCCTCTCTTCCTGATTCTTCTTTTTCCGGCTCTCGAGTTTCATTACCTCAATCGGAAATCCATTAGAACACGCCTCTCTTCTCCCACCGGTGTTGCTTGTTATTTCGGGTCGGCTAGACGGCTCGGTTTTAGGAAGAGAGGGCACGGAGGGCACAGAGGGGTCATGATGTTACCAGGTCTTTTCCGTGCTCCATGTTCACTGTATTTTCTGTAGCGAATCTCTTTAGATTATCTGCTTTTAACTCTACGAACCGTTTAAGAATTCGACCCTATTGATGTCTGCCGAGTACGGCTTTCAGGGTCAGCAGGAAGCTGCGTCCTGAGTACTCCCGCTCGTCCAGGATCTGGGCCGGGTCTTCCTCTGTCCAACGGCCCTCGTACTCCTCCAGGTAGACCCGCTTGGCTGAATCCAGGAGGTTGCGGGCCAGGAACGAAAGCACCCAACCGTTACCCCAGCGTTTCTCCAATACCAGTTCCAAGTGGGGGCCGTAATCGATTACGCCTTTTTCCGTGGTCAGGTCTTCGATGAAGTCGGACTGCTCCAACCAGTTCACGCCGTAAGAGAAGCCGCTGCCGGGGAAGCTGTGCAGCAGGCTGAGGTTGACCACGGTTTCCGGTTGCAGGTTGAAGGGCCGGCGCTCGCCCGTCAGGGCATCGGTCAGTTCGGAATCCTGGAGGGTCAGGTTGGCGAACAGGCTGAGATTGGGCAGGCCGATCCCGGTGAGCGGCATGCCGAAATCGAATTCCAGGCCGTAAACCTTGCCGTCGCCCGCGTTGCGGATTTGGAAGATGTCTTCGCCGATGCCCACGGTCTCCACCCTGTCCGAAATATGCCGCTCGAAGAAATTCAAGCCGAACGTCCCCTCCTGACCGCTGAAGCTGCGTTCGTATCCCAGGTCGATACCCCACGCCATTTCCGCTTTCAGGTCGGGATTTCCCAGGGTGACCTGATCGTCGAAGGGTGTGTCCCGCTGTTGGAAGGGTTGCAGGTCCATAAAATCAGGCCGTTTGGTCGTCCGGGTAATACTGAGCCGGAAGCGGTTGTTTTCGCTTTGCATGAAGCCGTAATGCAGGGAGGGATAGAACTCGCCGCCGTCGCGCCTCAGATTCGCATCCGGCATGTCGGTTTCCGTGAACTCGTAACGCAAGCCCAGTTGCAGGTGATGACGGTCGTCGATTTGCCAGGTGTCTTTGAGATAGGCATCGCGGCGCCGCTCCTCGATGCGGAAGACACCGCCGAGTTCGACCTCCTCCATCTCGCCGTCTTCAAATTCAAACAGGCGGAAGTCCGCATCGCGCTTGCGTTGGGCCAGATCGATGCCGGTTTCGATGCGGTGGTTACCGCGCACGAAAGCAAAAGCGGCTTTCAGGCCGGTTTCCCGGTCTTCGGTGCGATCGGTTTCCAGTTCTTCCTGAACGGCCTCACCGTCCTCGAACACGCCGATATCCAACCGGCTGTCGATGGAAAAAGCGTTGTGGCCGGCGCTGAGCCGCAGTTCGCCGAAATCGGAAACGGGACGGCGGTAGGCCAGACGCGCGCCCCAGTTTTCCCGGGAGGTATCGCCGAAGTCGAAGATCTCCTCCTGAACCTCGCCGGCTTCCGAGAAAATGGCCGTTTCATCCTCCTTGCGCTCATCGGCCAGGTAGGATAGGGCGCCGGAGAAGGCGGCGCCGTTGCCCGAATCGATGTTGAGATCGGTATTCAGGGCAGTATCCCTGCCGTCCAAGATATTGGTCTCGTCCTTGAAAATCTCGGTCCCTTCACCGTCGACAATGTCGGTCAACTGACTTTTGGGATTGTGCCGCTGTTGCGCCGAACCGGTGATGCTGTAGGACACATTGCCCCGCCGGTCCCGCCAGTTCATCCCCGTCCTACCCCGGTGCTTTTGGTCCTGGTCGCTGTATGCATGGCCCAGGAGCAGGTCGAAGCCGCTCTCGCCCGCGCTGTCCTTCAGGACGATATTGATGGTGCCCGCGATGCCCTGCGCGTCGCCGCCCGCCTCGGGCGCGCGGATGACCTCGATGCGCTTCACCAGGTGGGCCGGGATGCGGTCGATAACCAGGGTCCGGTCGTTGCCCGCGCCGGGCACCCGCAGGCCGTCGATCAGAATACGGGTGTATTGCGGGCCGATGCCGCGCATCTGAGGCCGGTCGAACTCGCCGGCGTCCGCGGAGCCGCTGATGCCGGGAATGCGCTTCAGGATATCGCCCACACTTTGGGGCTGGAAGCGTTCGAAGAAGCGCTGATCATACACCAGCTTGGGCGCGCTGCCGTCGCGGCCCGCAAAATCCTCGGGCGTGTAGACCACGGTCATCGACTCGCGGACAGGCGCGCCCTCTTCCTGGTAGGACAAACCTTGGTGGCCGGCAAACAGGCAAATGATAATCCATACGGGGGTTTTCATATCTCCCTCACTTTCCGGGCGCGGTGACGAGACTCTTGAGGTTATCTTAAGATTCGTTCATTAAGATTCAATTAATGTTGGGGGGAAAGATAAGGCTGAGGGTCAGGTTTCCCCGGTAGAGGCGGGTTTTGATATCCATGCCCAACAGACCGGCGAAGGATTCGACAATGGACAGGCCCAGACCGGCATTTTCACTGCCGGTTCGGGACGCATCCTTTTGCCAGAAACGATTGAACATTTGGGACAGGTCTCCTTCTTCAAGTTGAGGCGCCGGATTGGTAAAGGCAAGCGCCAGGCGTCCGTTGAGCTCGCGGCTCTCCAAAACCAAGGTGCTGCCCCGGGGACTGTAGGTAACCGCGTTGCTGATCAGGTTTTGGATGATTTGGTCCATCATGGCCCCGTCAGAAGACACCAGCAGGCCTTCCGCAAGACGATTGTCCAGTTTAATCCGGCGACGTTGTGCGGTTTCGGCAGACCTGGTCCATGCTTTACCGATGACGGTTGCCAGGTTCACGGGTTCGTGGTTCACCACGCGGGCGCCGGTATCGCATCGGGTCAATTCCAGCAGGTTGGAAACCATGCCCTGCATTTCAAGGGTTACCTCGCGCACATCGCCGAAGAAATCGCTCACCATCTCGGTATCCTCGGGGTCCTTGGCGCCCACCTCGACCAGGGAGCGGAGCTCGGCCAGGGGCGTGCGCAACTCGTGGGCTACGTCGGAGGTGAAGCGGCGCTCGCGGATGACGGCGCTTTCCAAACGCTCCAACAGGGTGTTGAGCTGATCTACCATGGCGCGCAACTCGCGGACCGGTTCCTCCAGGGTAATCCGGGCATCCAGTTGCTTGGGATCGATGGCCTTTACCTGGGCCCGTAGGTCTTCCAGGGGTTTCAGGCCCTTGTTCAAGGTGTAGCGCCCCTGGATCAGGCAAATCACCAGCGCCCACACCAAAGCGGCCCAGATCATGCGGTTCAGGGAGGTCGTCAAGTTGTCGAACGTCTCGCGCTTGCGGGCCAGCAGGAGCGTGACTGCCTGATCCGGGCGGGTTTCGGCCGAGAGGCTGCCGTCCACATCGGCGTCTTCCTTCTGGGCCAGAAACGAAAGGCGCACCAGACGGCAAAGGCCCGCGCCTTCCAGGTGAATGTCCCGGTACACGGGTTCCGGCGTGAACCCGTGGGCCACCGGCAACTCCCGGTCGCCCAGGGACTCGGAACGCTCCAGCAGGGTACCGTTCGGCAGCCAGACTTCAAAGTATTCAGGGCCTTCCGGGCTTTCGAATTCGGGCATGAACTCCCCGGCGTAATCCAGCTCGATGCCCTCGTCGAACTCCTTGGTCAGGGTGACCAGGGCCTGTGCCCGTTTCTCCAGCTCCTCGTCGAAAAGCTGGTGGAGCAAGATTTTTTCCAGCGCGCCGGTCAATAAGAAGCCGATGAGCAGGATGTTGAGGCCCGACCAGAAGATCAGGTCCCGGGTAAGGGCTCCGCGGATGGACGGCTGTCTACCCCTGAACCACCTCATGGGATGACATACCCGAATCCGCGACGGGTTTCGATGAGGCTGGGTTCATCCCCGGATTTGATTTTCTTGCGGATATTGCAGACCACCACGTCGATAATATTGCCGGCCACTTCGCCGTATCCGGCGTACAAATGCTCCAACAGGGCCTCGCGGGTGACGACCCTGCCGCGCCGGGCCAACAGGTACTCCAGCAGGGTGAATTCCTTGGGCGTGAGCGAAATCTCGTGATCACCCCGGTAGGCCTTGCCAAGCGCCGTGTTCACCTTCAGCGTGCCCACCTGAATCGTCGGGTCCTTCGTTTCATAACGTCGGCGAACCAGCGCACGGGTCCTGGCCACCAACTCGTCAAAGTCAAACGGTTTGATCAGGTAATCGTCCGCGCCCATCTCCAAACCCTTGATGCGGTCTTGCACCTGGTCCTTGGCGGAAAGGATCAACACGTGGGTCTTGAAGCCTCGCGCGCGCAGCTTCTTCAGCACTTCCAGACCGCTCATGCCGGGCAGCATCAGGTCCAGGATCAACACATCGTAATCGTAGGCCGCCGCAAATGCGTAGCCTTCCTTGCCGTCGCCGGCGGTGTCTACCGCAAACCCTTCTTTTTCCAGGCCACGCTTCAGGGTACGTTGTAATCTTGCTGAATCCTCGATGATCAGTAGCTTCATCGAAACCTCACACATCCCGGAGGGTTCCAGTGTACCACACGCCGTCCGGTCTTTTCCTTACCTCAGGAGCCGCTGTGCGCGGGTAAGGTAAAACCCAATTTAGCGGGCCTTCATTAAAGAAAGATTAAGATGATGAACGTTTTTTCCCGGCAGGTCATCATATAAAATATCGAAGCGGCATTAATCTATTCTTAATCTTCACCGGCCAGACTTAATGATGAATAAGGCCGGTGGGGGAGACCATGATGGCACAAGAAGAGCAAACCCATATCGACCGGAAAATCGGCCCCTATCTGCTCGAACGAAAGCTGGGCCGGGGTGGTATGGGGTCCGTATACCTGGGCCGCCGCCATGATGACGAACTGGAAATGACCGTGGCGGTGAAACTGGCCCATGAAAAGTTTGCCGCTTCCGGGTTGGCCGGTCGCTTCCGCCGGGAGCGCCAGTTGCTGGCCGACTTGAAGCATCCCTACATCGCCATGTTGCTGGACGCGGGCACTACCGAGGACGGCAAGCCTTATTTCATTATGGAACATATCGAGGGTCGGACCATCGATGCATGGTGTACCGCCGAACAACCCGCTCTGCCCGATCTGCTGCGTTTGTTCCGCAAAATCGTCTCCGCCGTCGGTTTTGCGCATAAGCGGGGCGTGGTGCATCGCGACCTGAAGCCCGGTAACCTGATGGTCAGCGAGGAGGGCGAGCCCAAGCTGCTGGATTTCGGCATTGCCTACCTGGCCGGCGACGAAGTGCTGACCGGGGTCGGCGAGGCCCTGCTTACGCCGGAGTACGCGGCCCCCGAACAGTTTCAAGGCCGGCCCGTGACCGCCGCGACCGATATCTATGCCCTGGGCCTGGTGCTGCTGGAATTATTGACGGGAAAGCGCCCCGGCAGTTGGGGCTGTTCCCATTTGGATGCCGTGACCCAACTCATTACCTCCGGCCGTTCTCTGGACACGGACAAAACAACCGGCGGTCCGCGAACCACGGCTCACTCCCTATTGGCGACCGGGGACCTGGAACCCTTGTCGACCGTCCATAGCGCCGACGACCTGGCTCTGATGGAAGCGGAGACACTCATTCAAGCCGTGAATGAACAGGCGAAAACCATCAAGGCGGGACCGCTTGCCTCGGAAACGGAAACCGGAATAACCGTGGTTACGGATGTGCTCGCCCAACCGCCTCGCCGTCGTTGGGTCAACGGTCTTCCGCCGGAGGTGGTGCCGAGATCGGACCCGGTGGATGATGCTGAGAATGGCCGGCAGGAGCCCGTTCCCGAAGCTCTCGGGCACGTTTTGAGAACCGCCCTGGCCCCACGGCCCGAATACCGCTATGACGTCGCCGGCGAACTGCTCGATGACATCGACCGGGTGCTGGCCTCGCTACCGGAAACCCAACGGACGTTGCCCACGGAAAAGAAATTCGACGCCGTCTTTTGGTACCACCCGCAAGACAAAGCCATGGTTGAAGAACTGGCCTTCAAGCTGGCCGATCGGGGCCTGAAAGTCTGGCTGGATGCATGGGCTCTCCACCCCGAATTGGAAAACTCGCGTGAAATGGGCGCCGCCCTCGATGCCGGTCACGCCTGTCTTGTGTTCGTGGGTCCCGGGCAAACCAGGCCCTGGCTCGATGATATGGCCACTCGCGACCGTCTGGCCCTTCGAGCCGGCGATCTGCAAATCTTTCCGGTACTACTGCCGGACGCCGACTTCCCGGAGAAACAAAGCGAACTGCCGGCCGCGTTGCGCGGTCTGATGTGGACAACCCTTTCCCATGATCTCGACGATTCCGAGGTGGAGCCCCTGGCCCGCGCTCTTCAAAACACCCGTTTGCAAGCCCATGCCGAGCCCACCGGGATTTGCCCCTTCCGAGGTTTGGAAGCTTTTCGCGAGGAAGACCGTAAATTCTTCTTCGGCAGGGAAGCTGTCAGCCAACGCATTGTGAAGCACCTGGAGGAAAACCCCTTCATCGGCGTGTTGGGCCCCTCCGGCAGCGGCAAGTCTTCCGTGGCCCTGGCCGGAGTGGTGCCTCAGTTGGGAGAGCTGGGTTTTGTGCCTCTGCTGATGACGCCTACAGCGCGCCCACTGGAAGAGTTGGCGTTCAAGCTACAGGGCTTGTTCCAAAAAGAAGGGGAGAACCAAACTGCTGAGATGCTGCTGAATCGTCTTCGCGGTGCCAAAGAAAGCCTTTATTTCATGTCCCGGGAGTTATTTTCGGCCGGAGCAAGTCGCGGTTTGTGCCTGGTCATCGATCAGTTCGAGGAAATCTTCACCCTGGTTGCCGATGACGAAAGCCGAAACCGTTTCGTGGACTTGCTGTGTTACGCGTTGGACCAACCGGAGAGCCGGGTAACCGTGCTCCTGACCATGCGCTCCGATTTCCTGGGCAAGAATGTGGCCTTCCCGGACTTGAACAGCTATATCGTGGAAAATTCCATCCAGGTAGGACCCATGAGCCGGAATGACCTGGCGCGGGCGATCGAATGCCCGGCCCGGTTGGCGGGCCTGAGCCTGGAACCCGGCCTGTTGGACCGCATTCTGGACGAGGTCACCGGCGCCTCCGGCGAGTTGCCGCTGATGGAACACGCGCTGTTGGAATTGTACGAACGTCGCAACGGCGGCCTGCTCACCCTTCAGGCATACGAAGAAATCGGCGGCATCGAGGGCGCCCTGGCCCGCCGGGCCGAAGCCGAATACGGGCAACTGGACGACACGGGCCGCGAGACCTTGCGCAAAATGTTTACGCTTTGCCTGATTCACCCGGGCGAGGGCGTCGAGGACACCCGCCGCCGTGCAACCCGTGAAGAATTGACGGCCGTGGGCACCACGCCGTCCCTGGTGGATAACCTGTTGGAACGCTGGGTGCAGGCTCGCCTTCTGACCAGCGCGGGGGACAATGAACGCGGCCGGGTGATGATTGACGTGGCCCACGAAACCCTTATCCGTAAATGGGATCGCATTCGCGCTTGGATGACCGAAGATCGGGAAACCGCTCGTCTCGTTGGACGCTTGCGCAGATCCGCCCAAGCCTGGGAAGCATCGGCCCGGGACCGGGACCTCCTGCTGCGCGGCGGACCCTTGATGCAGATGGACGACCTGGTCAAACGCGAGAGCGCCAACCTGGGTTCTCTCGAAAAAGAATTCGTCGCCGCGGGTTTGCGTCATGCCCGACGTCGTAAGCACCTGGCCGTGTTTGCCGGATGCCTTGGTTTCGTACTGGCCGGGGTGGCTTTTGCCATGTTCTTCACCGCCCGCTCAGCCAGACAGGACGCGGAAAAAGCCCAAGACCAGGCGGAAGAACGCACCCGCCAGGGCAATTACAACCTGGCCATGATGTTCGACCAGAAAGCGGGAACGGCCCTTAATGCCGGGCGTCCGCATGAGGCGTGGCTATACGCAACGGCCGCTCTGTCTCGCGATATTCCCGCCGGCAAAACCCTGCCCGGACCCGCCGGCCGTTTTGCCGACCCGGATATGAACGCGGCGGGCCGCATGATCTGGGCCTCACCGGTCGCTATACCCGCAAACAGCACCGCCCTGTCGCCTGACGGCGACCTGCTGGCCATGGCCGGTAACGATCACACCATTCGCCTGGCGAGCGTGACGGACGGAACACCCGCCGGCCTGTTGCCCGGGCATCATCAGACCATTCACACCATGACGTTCAGCCCGGACGGCCGCCTGCTGGCCTCCGTTTCGGACGACCGAACCGTACGGGTTTGGAACCTGCCGGACGGGGGTTGGGCCGTCGGCGAGGCTCGCTTCGTCCTGGAACATCGGGAGACTCTGACCGCTGCCGTTTTTTCTCCGGACGGCCGGAAACTCTTCACCGCCTCCGAAGACGGCGCCATCCGTTCCTGGGACATGGCAACAGGCGCCTTGACCCTTTCCCGCGAGAAGGACGAACCGGTTCGCGCCCTCGCCGCTTCCCAAGACGGTAAGACTCTGGCCTACGGTTTACCGGGCGGCGCCGTCGGCCTTATTGCCCTCAACACCGGCAGCGAGCAACGGTTTGAAGGCGGGGCCGCCGTGCGGGAACTGTGTTTTGCCGGTGAATACCTGGCCGTTACCCGTGATGACGGCAGTATCAGGGTGTTGGACCCGGAAGATAATGACACGGTCTTCAGAGCCGGCCGCAACAGCGGTGTGGCCGCCATGACCGCGCTGCCGGATCGTTTGTTTACCCTGGACGGAAACGGCGCCGTCACCGTCTACAGCATAGAGGAAGGCAAAGTCATCGGCCGATGGCAGGCATTTCCCGGTGAAGGCGGCGAGGACGATGACAGTGAAGATGAAGCCGAGGACGATAACGGCGAAGACGAAGCCGAGGACGATGAAGGCGAAGACGATGACGAGGATGATGAAAACGAGATTGATGATGAGGAAGACGAAGCCGGCGAGGATGATGAAGTCCGGGAAAGCATAAGATCGATCAAAGGCAGCTTACAAGTCGCCCGCAACGGTGACCTGTCGGCCGGTGTCTTAAGCGGCGGGTTTCCCACTTTATGGCGTCCCGATTCCGGCGAGGTCATCGCCGCTCCGGCCGGTCACGCCTCGGAAGTTCTGAGTGCGGTCTTCTCCCCGGACGGCAAGTATTTGGCTACCGGCTCCGGCGACAATACGGTGAAACTGTGGCCTCTCCAGGAATCCAAACCCGTGATCACGCTTACCGGACACACGGACGAGGTCTTGGATACGGCCTTTTCTCCGGACGGGCGCCTGCTGGCCTCCTGCGCGGCGGACCACACCATCCGGCTCCGGGACATGAAAAATCCGGCAGAGGCTGTCACCCTGACAAAACATACCGACGAGGTAACCAGTGTCTGCTTTTCGCCGGACAATCGCCTGTTGGCCTCCGTGTCAGCGGATGAAACCCTGCAACTCTGGGACCTGACCGGCGAAACCCCGCAACCTCGCGCAACCCTTCGCGGTCACAAGGGGCCGGTTCAGGGGGTCGCCTTTTCGCCGGACGGGCGCCTGCTGGCCACTGCCTCGGGCGATGAAACGGTCAAGCTATGGGCTGTGGCCTCGGGCCGGGTGCTCCGTACATTTAGAGGGCACAAGTCAAATGTGGTGTCCGTGCTGTTTACACCCGACGGGAAGACGCTGGCCTCGTCATCGGATGATCGCACGATCAAGCTCTGGTCCGTCCCCGACGGAGCCCTCGTGGGAACCTTGACCGGACATCGCTCCGATGTAGCCGGCCTGGCCTTCTCCAAGGACGGAACCATTCTGGCCTCCGCTTCTGACGACCAAACCATTCATCTATGGGACATGACAACCCGGACACTGAAAACAACCCTGGCCGGTCATGGCGCCCCTGTCGTCGGTGTGGACTTCTCCCCGGACGGTAAGACCCTGGCCTCAGCCTCGGAAGACCGCACGGCCCGGCTATGGGACGTCAGCACTCGGGTCGAAACGTCGCTCATCGAGGCACACGGGTCGGCGGTGGTCAGTCTGGCTTTCTCCCCCGACGGCGCCTGGTTGGCTTCGTCGTCCGAGGACCAAACCGTCAAGCTTTGGCGTAAGGGTCGCTGGGATGAAGCAGTCACCTTGCGGGGCCATACCTCGGATATCGGCAGCGTGGCCTTTTCACCGGACGGCAGGCAACTGGCGTCGGCCTCGGACGATCGCACCGTCAAGCTATGGGACGTCCGTCGACCGGAGCAAGCCGAACTGGTCAGAACCCTTCGAGGCCATGAGGCTGAGGTTGTCAGTGTTGCCTATGCACCTGACGGCCGCATGCTGGTCACCGCCTCCGATGATCGAACCATCAAGCTCTGGGACCTGGCGGACGGCAAGGAACGCGCTACCTTGACGGGCCACGAGTCGGATGTGGTCAGCGTCATCTTCTCCTCGGACGGAAGCATGCTGGCAAGCGCCTCCGATGACAGGACCATCCGCTTGTGGGACGTGAGCCGATCGGTGGAAACGACCAAATTCACGGGTCATGCCTCGGATGTAACCGCCGTCGCCTTCTCTCCGGACGGCAACCTGCTGGTCTCCGCCTCCACTGATCTGACCCTGAAGCTGTGGGATACGGTACGAGGAACGGAGCTACTTACGCTTACCCAACAAGGCGCTTTCGCGGACGCGGTCGCCTGGTCGCCGGACGGTAAACTGCTTGTCGCAACCGGTAGCGACGGCATCGTGCGCCTGTGGCGTGTGCTCCGACCCGCCGATGCCGAGGGTTTGACATGTCTGCCCCTGGCTCACCTATCCGGGCACGGCGGCGAGGTGAACTCCGCGGCCTTTTCGCCGGACGGTCAATTACTGGCCACGGGTTCCGGCGATCAAACCATCCGCCTCAGCCGTCCCGGCGACCTGAACCCGATCACGAGCAACCACCATGACCGGGCTGCCATGAACCGCTTGTTTCAAAGATCGCTCCATCACTTCGGCTACCGCCTGGACGGGTTCCAACTGGTTGATGAACCCCGCTTCGCCCTGCAAATCGTCGGCGGAAAGCCCGCCTCCGGGTTGACCCAAAGACGGCCGGAGAATCAGAAGCTAGGCACCTGGCTTGCCAATCCCCGATGATTAAAAAAAATTTGGGGGTAATAACCGGATCGATCGGTATCCATGGTGAAGCCGGCCGCTGATGGATCGGCGGCTCCTTATCGACGAAACCCTGCATCTTCCCGGTTCTCGGGACATGGGATTCGTTTTCCCAAATTGCCCAAGGAGAATGGTGTGTCTATTTTCAAGTATGTTCCCCTGATGGTTATGGCTATGATCGCAACACCCGAAAACCTTATCGCCGGTTCGAACCAATTGGCCGGCAAAGTAGTCACTGGAACCGAGAGCCTTCCGGTGGTTCAGGCTCGAGTCAGCCTGGAGGGCATCGACCGTCAAACGCAAACCGATCAAGAAGGAAGGTTCAGCCTGAACGACCTGCCCGGCGGCAAATACCTCGTGCATGTCAGCAAGCCCGGATTCTCGGCCGTTGTGATAACCGCCTCGGTGGGCAACACCAACCTGGCCGTTTCCATGGCCGAGGAAGATCAGCGGCTGATCGAGTCGATTGTGGTCACACCCGGCCGCTACGCCCTGAAGGCGGCGAAGGTTGAAGGCGAACAGTTTCTCAGCCAGGAGTTGATTCGCCACATGCCCAAGTTCGGCGATGACCTGTATCGAACCGTGACGACCTTACCCGGAACCTTCGGCGACAATATTTCCGCGCAATTCAGCGTGCGCGGCGGGTTGGAAAATGAAACCCAGGTTCTGATCGACGGCATGGAGATCTACGAACCGTTTCACCTGAAGGATTTCGGTGGCATCTTCAGCATTTTGGACCCCGAGGCGGTGGGTTCCCTCAGCCTGAGCACCGGCGGCTATACGGCTGAATACGGCAACCGCATGAGCGGCGTATTGGAAATGCAGACCCTCAACCCGAGCGATCGCCGCACCCAGGCCGGTATCAGTTTCTCCAACGCCGGCGTGATGACCCAGGGAACCTTTGCCGACGGTCGCGGGCAGTACCTGGTTTCGGCCAGGAGGGGTTATGTGGATATCCTGCTGGCCATGGTGAATGAAGACGAGGATGTCAAGATTCCCTACTTGGATTCATTGGGCAAGATTCGTTACACCCTTAACAACCGGCACGATCTTTCGATGGCTTACCTGTTGTCAGATGACGAGGTCGATTTCTCCGATCAAGACGAATTCGAAAACGAAGAAGTGGTGACCGCCTACGGCAGCAACTACGTGTGGACCACGCTGGAATCCCGGTGGACCGACACCCTGCAATCACGAACCGTGCTTTATCGCGGTAATGTGGATCGCGATCGCCTGGCCATTGACGAGGAATTTTTCGAAAACGACGAGTTCTACCTGCGCGATGTGCGCGACCTGACCTATCAAGGCCTGAAGCAGGACTGGAGCCTTGCCTTATCCACCAATCACCTCTTGAAATTCGGCTGGGATTATCGCGACTCCGAGGCTTCCTATGATTACCTGGGTACGGTCAGCCGCGACGATTCCCTGTTCGGCAATCTGAGTCGTCATGTACAACACCGGTTGGCGCCCGACGGCGACAGCGTCAGCGCCTATCTCACCGATCGTTTCTTCCTGGGTGAGCGTCTTACCGTGGAACTTGGCTTGCGCTACGATGATCATTCCTGGATCGATACCGATATGGTCAGTCCGCGCCTGAACCTGGCCTACGAGATCGGCGATGATACCGTTGTGCGTCTGGCCGGCGGCCGTTACTACCAGCCTCAAGGTCTGCAAGACTTGCAGGTGGAGGACGACGTCATTACCTTCTTCGAGTCGCCCTATGCCGATCAATTCACGGCCGCGGTGGAGCATCGTTTCAGCAACGGCCTGGAGTTTCGGGCGGAAGCCTACCTGAAGCAGTACGAGGACCTGTTCACCCGCTTCCAAAATATCTACGACCATCGCGAACCCTTCGGCGAGGTCGAGGACGATCGTATTGCCATTGCCGCGGAACGCGGCGAGTCGCGCGGCATGGACCTCATCCTGCGCGGCCGTACCGGGCAGAAGATCAGTTGGATGGTGAACTACACCTGGCAGGAAGTCGAGGACGAGGTAGACGGCGAGATGATTCCGCGCCAATGGGGTCAGCCGCACAACGTGAAGGCGCACCTCAACTGGACGGTGAACCGCAAGTGGAATATGCACTTCGCCTGGGCCTACACCTCCGGGTGGCGGACTACTGCAGCGACGCTGGTTCCCTTCCAACAGCCCAACGGCTTGACGGGCCTCAAGGCAGAATTGGGACCGCTCAACGGCGAATCGTTGGATGATTTCCACGCCTTGGATTATCGTCTGACCAGAAACTTCATGAAAGCGGACAACAAGGGTTTTTCCTTTTTCCTGGACCTGGCCAATGTCTACGCCAGAGAAACCCCGATTGGACTGGATATTGACTACTACCGCGACGGCAACGGCAACCCCTGGATCGATGTAGACGAAGAAACGTCACTTCCTCTGCTGCCGTCGCTGGGTTTCACCTGGGTCTTTTAATCGCGCTCTCTTCATTCTCGGACCGGGAGCGCTTGTGCTCCCGGTCATTTCTCAACCGGCCGATCAGAGCTCATGAGCCAGGCGGGCCAGGGTTTCCAGATTGCGTTCGACACAACTGCTCCATGGGTAGGCGCAGTTCAGGCGAAAGTGATGCTGATAGATGGTTTTACGAGCCGTGAACATGGGGCCCGGCGCAAGGCTGATATCGTGTTCCAAGGCGCGCTCGTAAAGCGTTACCCCGCCTTTGCCCTCGGGCAGGGCGACCCATAGGAGAAAACCGCCCTTGGGACAAGTCATAGTCGTTCCCTTCGGAAACAAGTTGCAGACGGCATCTCGATAACGGTTCATATCGGCCTGCAACGCACGGCGAAAGCGGCGTAGGTGGCGGTCGTAGCGTCCGCCGGTCAGGAAACGGGCGATCGCCTGTTGCGGCAGGGTGGATACGGCCACATTGGTCATGAATTGCAGTTTCTTGATGCCTTCCACATAGCGTTCGTTTGCCATGAAACCTACTCGTAAGCCCGGGCTCAGCGTTTTGGAGAAACCGGAGCACAGCATCACGCGTCCCGAGCGGTCATATGCCTTGACAGGTCTGGGGCGGTTCTTGCCGAAATGCACGTCGCCGTAGATATCGTCCTCCACCAGCATGCTGTCATAGCGTTCCAACATCTCCGCAAGGCGCTGTTTGTTTTCTTCAGGCATCAGGGAGCCCAAGGGATTGTTGAAGTTGGGCACGAACAGGCACACCTTGACGATTCCGCGCTCCAGCAACCCTTCCAACACATCCAGGTCCACACCTGTTTTGGGATCGGTGGGGATCTCGATCGCCTGTAGGTTCCGGTTTTCGATGGCCTGTAACAAACCGAAATAGGTGGGCGATTCAATAGCCACGGCGTCGCCGGGTTTGCACAGCAGCCGAAGGCAGAAGTTGATGGCCTCCAAACCGCCGGACGTAATCACCAGGTCGCGCGGCGATATGGCGCAGCCCCAATCGATGGACCGCCTGGCGATCTCGCGTCGCAACCGCTCGTCACCCGGGGGGAACTGGTAGTTGATCAACTCCTCGCGGTTTTCCCTGGCCAGGGAGCCGATGATCTTGCCCATTTCTTCAGCAGGCAGGTGATGCGGGTCCGGCGAGGCGCAACCGAACATTCGGTTCGGTGAATTCTCGATGGTGTGGGCGAACGAGGCGATCAGGTCGCCTTTGGTAACCTCGATGCGCACCGGGTCGGTTTGCGGGTTCTCGTATTCCATGGCATCGCGTTGCGGCATGCCGCTCACATAGAATCCCGATTGCGGCAACGCCTCCAACAAGCCTTTTTCTTCCAGAACGGTATAGGCTTTCATCACGCTGGCGATGCTCACGCCCAGCTTCTCGCTCATACGCCTCAGCGAGGGGGCCTTGTCCCCGGGGCTCAGCGTTCCATCCGAGATCATGCCCGCGATTCGGGTAACGATTTCTTCGTAAATAAAGGTCTTGGTTGCCGGCAAGGTAGCCTCCCTCGATGCGCTCGCTCTCATGGGTAATATAGATTAACTGTACGGCAAAAAAAAGAAAAAAGTGTATCTGTTATTGTTCTCTGTCATGGTCCATATTGTATAGGACAGAACCCGGAGCGGTTCCAAAAAGCGCGCGATCCTTATGACCAGGCCATGGAGGATGTCGTGAACCTCGATGCAAATACGGCGGCGTTTCGCCGAGGGTTGCATCAGGCTGCCGACAAGAGGGCAGACTTGTGTGACGAATTGGATCAGCAGAAGTTAATTCATGGAGCCGGTTCCAAAAAGTCGGCCGGTTACTTCAACGCACAACACCCCATGAAGGGCGTCGATCCCGCGCAACTGATCGATGAGCCGGACGAGGAGGTGACCGCTTGAGCGCCGTAGCACAAAACTCCTGGCAGGGAGTGAAAGCCGTATCTCCCCTGCTGCCCGGCATTTTTCCCTTCGGCGTCATTGCCGGGGCCTCGGCGGTGGAATTGGGCCTGCCGACCATGCAGGCGCTGGGCTTGTCGCTCTTCGTCTTTGCCGGCGCCTCCCAATTGGTCCTGGTCGAGATGTGGGACCGTCAGGCGCCCGCCCTGATCCTGCTGGCCACGGTGTTGGTTGTGAACCTGCGTTTTACCATGTACAGCGCGGCCCTGGCTCCGCATTTCCGCGGTATGTCTTCCCGTTGGAAATCGGTGCTGGCCTACCTGCTCACCGATCAGGCCTACCTGTTGTCCATCGGACGCTACGAGGACAAGGTGCAAGGGACCAAATGGTTCTACATGGGCGTAGCCTTGACGCTATGGATCGTGTGGCAGGCCGGCACGGCAACCGGCGTTTTCCTGGGCAACACCCTACCGGACAGTTGGTCGCTGGATTTTGCCGTGCCCTTATCCTTCCTGGCTTTGTTGATTCCTTCCCTGAACAGCAGGGGCGCCTTGATCGCAGCGGTTACGGCCGGAACCCTGGTCCTGCTGACCCGACTGATGCCCTTCAACCTGGGACTGATCGCCGCTACCCTGGCCGGAGTTGCGGCCGGCATGCTTACGGAAAGGAGATCCTGATGCCGCAAGGACTAACGCTTTGGCTGGTGATCCTGGTGGCGGGCGTCGGCACCTTCGTGCTGCGCTTGTCCTTCATCGTGTTGCTGGAAAAGATCAAAGAACCGGAAGCCATGCGCCGCTCCCTGAAATACGTACCCCCGGCCGTCATGGCGGCCCTGGTAGCTTCAAGCATCCTGGTCAATGACAATCAACTCTTTGTGAGCCTGGACAACCACCGCCTGACCGCGGCCCTGATCGCGGGATTGGTCGGTTGGCGAACCAAAAGCCTTTTGTGGACCATTCTTACCGGATTGATCGCGCTATTTGCTTTAACGAGCCTTTAACTCTCTCCTAAGAGTTGCCCGGTCTCCGACCCCGGCGGCAGGCGGCGCCACGGCCGTCAACTGCTCTCGGGGTCGGGCCGGGTCCTTTTCCACTGTCCAATGCAAATCAAACGAGCGTTGGTGGCCGGCCCAGGGAAATATGCACGCTTCGGTGTCTTTATGCAGGTGTTCCGAAGGGGTCGAATTTTTCCACGATCGTGGAAAAATCTGAAGACATTTTCCACGATCGTGGAAAAATGAAAAAACGGGTTTTCATCTTATGGATTCAGAGGAGTTTAATATTTTGAATTTAACGGTGTCTTTTCCGCGATCGTGGGAAAAATGAGTCATGAATTGGTTGATCGACATGGGTGACTGCATATTTTAAGCGAGTTAGCGGCATTTTGACTGCTATTTAAGCATATTATGCCAGAAATTTTGTGAGAATTACGTTTACAAATTCTATGATGTACCCCGGTAGCCTTCAATCTAAGAATAGTTTACGAGAAAAAAAATGAAAATTTCCGGGTTAAAAAGACATGTGTGCAATGGAGTCAAGCCGGCGTCTTAAGTCGACTGCACACCTGCGCAATGGCGTCAAGCCGGCGTCTTAAGTCGATTGCACACCTGCGCAATGGAGTCAAGCCGGCGTCTTAAGTCGATTGCACACCTGCGCAATGGCGTCAAGCCGGCGTCTTAAGTCGATTGCACACCTGCGCAATGGAGCCAATCCGGTGTCTTAAGTCGATTGCACACCTACGCAATCGAGTCAATTCGGTGTCTTAAGTCGATTGCACACCTGCGCAATGGAGTCAAGCCGGCGTCTTAAGTCGATTGCACACCTGCACAATGGCGTCAAGCCGGCGGCTCAGGTCGATTGCACACCTGCGCAATCGACTTCAGAAGACAGGTTGAAGCCGGCGCGGTCTCGGTCCCGGGTCGTCGACCGAAGCACGCGTGTCGACACGACAGCGCATCATTGCCGGATCAACAACATCATGATTTGCCTTTTGAGTACAAGTTTTCAAGGATTTGAGCCGGCAGATGATGAGGCCCTGCTTGCCGACTCTTACCCGGTGCTTTTTCTTAAATGAGGGCTAAATGGTAGAAAAAGTACTCATCCGATGTCGTTTCATCTCGGCCAATTCCAGGAGAAGGCGGGCCCTGGCTACGGCGTAACATTTCGGACAGACGCCGTGGGTTTGTTTTTGTGCGTGAGGGGCCCGGTTGTTTTGCCAGTCTCCCCGGCGGCCTTTCTGCTTGTGGCAATAAGCACAAACCGTAACGACTTGTTTTGGATTTGTAGGTTGTGGATACTTGCACATGGGGCCACCTCATAATATAAAGCGCATTTTTTACCCCAACCCGCTCACCAAAATCTAATCAAATAGTGTGCCGGCCCCTCCCATTGTCTCAGGAAAACGAATAAGTCATGGTTTTCAGGTTGCTTATATGCTTTTATCATCCTGATTGCCATGGCGGCCCCGCTTCAAAATGTCTCGTCTGTATGGGAAAATCGGTCCCAACTGTGCGGTTAGTAGGACAGTTTTGAAGTTTTCGCCAATTCGGTTCGAATGCAAGGAGTCTCCGAATGTCCATTCCCCCTGTAGAAGTTGTCCAGCGCCAGTTGGACGCCTATAACAATCACGACATGGAAGCATTTCTGGCCACGTACAGCCCCAAAATTCGCATTCTTTCCTTTCCCGACAGCAAGGTGATGGTAGAGGGCATGGACCAAATGCGCGAACGTTACAGCGTGCGGTTTGCGCCCGGGTCCGGCGTGCATGCTTCCATTATCAATCGCATGGTCTTCGGCGATACGGTGATCGATCACGAGCGTGTCTTGGGTTTGAGCGAACCCGGGGTGCCCGTGGAGGCCATGGCCATTTATCACGTGGTCGACGGTTTGATCGAAACCATGTGGTTCCACGTTCCCTGAGTTACCTGCCGAAGATAACGAACGGCGCCCACTGACGCGGGGTTGCCCCCTCGGCTATCAGGGCCAGTTTCGCCCGGCGCAACGCCTCGGTTTTGGAGCGGCCCGCCAGGAGGTTTTTGTAGAAGCGCGTCATCAGTTCCGTAGTCGATCGGTCCGGGACCTTCCATTGGGAGACCATCACCGCTCGAGCCCCCGCGTAGAAGAAGGCGCGGCAGAAACCCAGGATTCCCTCGCCTCCGCTGACCGGACCCAACCCGGTTTCGCAGGCGGACAGCACCAGCAATCGCGTTTTCATTTCCAGCTCATAGACCTCATCCAGGGTTAATACACCGTCCTGGCCGTTGCCGCCGGAATCTGCCAGCAGTAGCTTGCTGCGGTCGGCGCCGCGGGGATCGATTTGGCCGTGTGTGGCCAGGTGAATGATGGCGGCGTCTTTCAAATTGGTTTTGAAATTGCTTTCCGTGGCCCGCTCTCTGGTAAAAACCCGCATGGTGTTGCGATCGAAAAGCTCGCTGATTTCGTTGACCTCGCGTTCACTTTCGGGAAGGGCGATCACCGGCTCATCGCCGCTTCGCAAGGAGCCGGTAGGACCGTCGAAGACGGGAGCAAACGCTATGCCTCCCAACGGTTCGAAAGGTTCGTCGGGTCGGCTGTCGGTCCACAGTTCTGCCGAGTAACTATAAGATACGGCATGATCTTCAATCAGGTACCGGGAAGGACCGTCATGTTCCTGTAATACCTCGAACGGTAGATCGCCGAATTGATGAGCGGGAATGATGATGAGATCGCCGGCAAGGTGGTTTTGCACCGGGGCGATCAGCCGCTCATACAGCTTCTTTGCATAGAAAGCGGCGGCTTTCGATTTCCCGTAGACAAGCGCGGACTTCAACTGTCGGGCATCCTGCAACAGCGGTGACCTGCTCTCGATACCGGGCCCGCGGTGCAGCCAGTCATCAGGTGTTAACTTCCGCGGCGGTTGACTGGAGAGAGGAACCTCATGGGCCTCCATGGATTGCGAGGTCAGTGAGAAGATAAACAGTTTGGCAGGGGCCAGGTGGTAGGCCAGCAATGTTTGGTCGGGTTGCAGATCGGCGCATAGAGATATCGGGTCCGGCGTTTGGGTGTTGTACTTCAAACGATAGTAGTCCGGGTAGGTTTGCTCCAAGTCTTTGACGAATCGATCCAGGGCGTTGTGGGCTTCAACCAGGTCGGAAGCGTATTGGTTTCGGCCTTGGTGAGCGCCCGGTTGGTATCGTCTCAACCTTTGTCTGAGCGCCCGTTCCCTGGCCGTGAGATCCGGGGGGATACGACCAAAATCAACGGCTCGGGTTTGCCTCAGGTAATCGTGCAAGACGGCCATCCGGCTCTTTTCAGCCCACGCAAAGGCGGTCTCAGGCTCGTCCCGTGCTATGGCCGCTTCCAAGGCCAGGGTAATCAGCGGCTGGAAGATTTTGTTCAGCACCAATTGCGATTCCTGGGAAAGATAGCCGATGCGTTTGGTTTCAATCATGCGCTGTGCATCTTGGGCCAGGGCTTCAATCTTTGTCAGATCCTCGGAATCGGCCCTGGCGTTATAGCGTGAAGCCAGGATGTTTGATTTCCCTAGAAGGCAGCGGATGAAGGCCTCGTCGGTGTGGTTGTCTTGGATTTGGAGGGTTCCCGGTAGATAATTCAGGGAAGACAGGGCTTCATCGATCACGGCCAGGGCCTGTTCCCATTCCTGTTGCTGCCAGTGGAACCAGGCCTGGTAGTTCAGCACTTCAGCGAAATGATAATCGTCCTTGCCCATGGTCTGTTCGATGATGTCACGGGCTTCGACCAGATTGCGTCGTGCCGCATCGGGGTTGCCGGTCAAGGTTTGCAACTTGGCCAGTTCCATGAGTTTGAGACCGTGGTGGGGGTTCATTCCCTTGCGGGCCACGGCCGATTCCGCCGCGGCTTGTTGCAGGCACTCCAAGGCCCTGGGATAGTCGCCGTCTTCGCCTAGGGTCATGCCCAGCATGTAACGGGTATTGGCTCTGTCGGGATGGTTTTCGGGCAGTTCCGAGCGATAGTCCAGCGCCTGTTCCAGCATGTCGACGGCCAATTGCCGGTTTCCCATGCGGTAGTACAGGCCGCCGAGGTTGTGTAGGGCATTGGCCAGGGTGAATTTGTTCTCTTCCGGGAATTGCTGCTTCAGCTTCAGGCTGCGTCGGGCATAGGTCAGGGCCGGATCTAAATCGCCCTGTGCGCTGTGAGCCAGGGACATGTTGTGCAGGGTTGCGGCTACTTGCGGGCTGTCGGGTCCGTGGATCTCCTCGCGAAGGGCCAATAACCCGGCATTGATGGCGATGGATTCATCCAAACGTCCCAGGTACAAGGCCATGACAGCCAGACCGTGGTGCGCCCTGATCAGTTCCGGGTGACGCTCATCCAACCGCTCTCCATATTGGATTATCGCCTTCAATTGTGTTTCGGCTTCCCGGTGACGCCTCAGGTAGACCCCCGTATCCCAGGCAATCTGGTTGAGACAGTCGAGGTAGAGGGTCATGTCCTCGGCGCTGATATGGGCGCGTTGCTTCAATACCTCGGCGCGCTCCTTCATCAGGGGCACGGCCTGATCAAAACGGCCCGCCCGGCGGTGGGCCTCGATGGGGTCCGATTGAGCGGAATCAATTTGCGGTTCGTCGGGTTGGTTGGAGCAACCCGCCGCAAGCCAAACCAATAGGATCGTTAAAACGAGACGCATACTTATCACCGATCCAATAGAAGTCGGTAATGCTCGGACGCCGTTTTTTCATCGCCGCTGTAAACCAGCACCGTGAGGGCTCCTTCCGGCAGCATCGTTGCGGGGAGAATGAGGGTAAAGCGGCCGTCCGGGTCCCGGTGGAGCTTGTCTTTTTCCCAGATCAGCCGATCGTTTTCGCGAATTTCCAATCGCCAGGGGCCGTTGTCGAGGGGTAATTGAGAGTGGAGGGTAACCGCGATGCCGTTGGTGTTTTCGTCCAGCGCGGTCTTGTCGTCCATACCGGAACGTTGCGCAGCTTCTTGGGGAAAGAGGTCGACCACGCGGTAACCGGCTTGCGGCTCCATGGACTGCTGAAGATCCTGCCAGGTCATTAACCAGCCGACGCCCAGGGCGGCAATCAGAACCGCGGCGAGCCCGTTGAACAGGTAAAACCTGGAGAAGCGCCGGCCGTGCCCGGCGCCGCCTCGTTTCTCCCGGCTCTCCAGTTGAAGCAGGCTTTGTCGGGTCAGGGTCAATTCCATGGAGCACTCTTCGCAGTCCCGAAGGTGATTCTCGATGAGGGAAGTTTCCCATCCTGCCGCTTCACCGTCGGCAGCATAGTCAACCAGCACCCGGGAGGGGAGGTGTTGATTGAACAGCTCGAATGCCTTGTGAGCCCGGCCCAGGTCATCGCCGCAGGCGGGGCATGCGGCCAGATGGTGCTCTACATCGGCTCGTTCGCCCTCGGGCAGGGTTTCATTGAGGTACCAGGGCAGCAATTCGCTGACATGTTTGCATTCCATATCAAATTCCCGCTTTTTCTCGCAATGCTGCCGCCTTTTGCCGGCAACGGTGAACTCTTACGCGTGTCGTGGCCTCGGAAATACCAAGGGAACCGGCCATTTGGGCGTAGGGAAGACCGGCCAGAATCATGCGCCACAAATTGCGGCATTCCTCGGGCACCTTTTGCAGGATGCCCAGCAAGGCTTTGGCCGTATCCGATTGACTGAGACTGTCGAGCGGGTCGGCGGTGACCGCTTCTTTCTCGCCCAGGTTCTCCAAGGTGGTGAAAGTTTTTGAGTGTTGTTTGCGCAGGTAATCGATGCAGGAATGGCAAACCACTTTCCAAACGTAGGTTTTCAGACTGGATCGGCCCTGGAAGGATTTGCGACGTAACAGACGCATAACCTCCAGGCGGATTTCCTGTTGCGCGTCTTCCCAATGATCGCCCAAGCGGAAGCGAAAGGAACGTGAGGCGGCGCGAATCCAGTCGTCGATTTGTTGAAATGCCTCGGTATCGTTATCCAAAAACCGGTCGACAAGCTGCTGGTCCGTCAAGGAAGGTCTCCTCTCGGTATCATTCATATAAATAGGTGAGGGATCGGTGCGGATCATACCACCTGAATGTACCAAATTCTGAACCGCTTGCATGCTTTTCTCCTTGGGTGACGCTAAGGGAGACGGTTCCCCGTTGCCGGGGAACCGTCTCGAGATCCGTCATTCATATAATTCGGGGAAACTCCAGTTAGGTGTAATAGATTTTCAATTCGTTGATCACGTAACCCACCAGGACCTTGCCGGCCTTGGTTCGCTTGTACATGGCGGTGTAGCTCATATGCATCTCGGTGGCTGAATCACGGTTGCGGTAGGCTCGCTCGATGTCTTCGCTATTGTCGATACCGGGGTAGGTTTTTTTGACGGTGTGGCCGACGATGGTCAGACTGTCCAAAGTTGCCTCGAAATCGGACCCGCCGACGTACTCGGTCCTTCCGGCGATCAGGGTGGGATCGGTTACCTCACCGGCCGGCAGGAAGGGTTGAAAAAGGAAAAAACCTAAAAACAGGGCCGTTGCTATTTTACGCATTTTATCTCTCCATAAAACCGGGGGTCGGTCTTCCTTATATTCATCCCGCTGCTCATCAGCGGGTGTTATTTGCATGGGCGCGACTGCTCTGAATTTGTTACAGAAAAATTTCAATTTTTTTGGCTTGTGAGAGACCTCGGGTCTCAAACCGCCTCCCGATTCGTCGGCGCTGAGGTTCCGATATCTGGGTGTTACAGGGCCGGTTCCCCACGCGAAAAAAAACGCGGCACCTGCGCTTCAGGCTATGGGACACAACGGCTAAGCAATTATTGACCGATCATCTCGATATCCATGTCTTGCAGTTGCAAAGCCGGGCCGTCAAGCCTAAAATAGTAGATGATGAAGCGCGTTGGTTATACTTCCTCCGCTTCGGGCATCGATTGGATGACGAGAACCTGCCCGAGTGGTTGGACACCCCGTTTATCAGGAGGGCCATGGACGTGATTAGAGAAATCCGGGATAGCGAAGAGACCTACGAACAATACGAAGCCCGCCTGAAAGGGGAACGCTGGTACAGCACTCTCGTCTCCATCAACAAAAGGCTACAACGTGAAAAACGCCAGGAAAGAATGGAAGCTCGACGACAGATGGAGCAGCTCACCAGGAGATTGGAAGAAACCGAGCATAAGTTGCAAAAGGTGTCGGCCTTGTTAGAGAAGCACGGCATTTCGTCGGATCAGTAAAGCCCGGACATTCCCTGGAACGGGCGAACTTTTTCCTCACTCAGGCCCCCGCGAAGTTGCTACAATCAGCTAACGCTTTTTCCGGGGTGATAGCTTTGACCGAACCGCCGCAATACCCGCACGTTACCGTTGAACTCAGCCACCTCGGCGGCCGTCCGGTTGCCGCCATTGCCATGGTGCGTCGCACCCTGCAACGTGCCGGGCTTCAGGAGGTCGCCGGCAAGTGGACTGAAGAGGCCATGGAACTGGAGGAAGACCAGATCCTGCCCGCCGCGAGACGGTATGTGACCGTGACCTGACGGGCCTGGAATAATCTCCGTAATCTCGCGCCGTTTTTCTTGCCTTTTTCGTTTTGATTTTGGAAGCCATGCCGTCCAAGCCGGGGGGAGACCAACATGCAGGGTCCCATAACCATTGCCGATATTCAACGCGCCCTCGATGCCCGAGACCCGGATCTTCCCCGTCTCATCATCGATCTGGCCGAAGTGCCGGACCCGGAGCCCGAGCAGCCCGTGCGAGAGGGCGCCCTGACCCTGCCACGCCTCAAGCTGCAATTTCAGGGCGCCGAGTACCGCGACATGACGCCGGAAAAGAAAGCTGCCTTTCGGCGCAACAGTTGGAAGAGGTTAGAGTCTCCCGAGGCCGAGGTTCCGCTGCCCGAACGCCTGCAACTATACGCCGTCATCATGGACCTGTGGCAACAAGACGGACCTTACGAGCGTCGTTGCCTACTGGCAGTCATCGCCGAAGTTCCTCTGGTTTGGGGTCCCTGGCGCGCATTGAAAACCATCTTCAAAGAAGCTGAAACCAAGGGCGATGACGAGGTTTGGGGCGCCCTGGCCGCGCGTTTCGATACTTTCCGCGCCGGTTACGAGACCTCTTCCGAGGTCAGCCGAAACACCCTGGGTTATCTATGCCGTCGCGCCTGGCGCCGTCTGCGCCGCATCGCCGAAAGTCGACCCTTTGCCTATGCCGATATGGCCGTGGAGGTATTGCGTTTCTATCCCGAAACCACGAATTGGTCCGAAACCTGGATTGCCAATCACATTTTTCATCACCATACTCGGGCATACGGCCGAACCGGTTTCCGTCTCTCCCGCAAACAAGGCAATGCGTTAAAGGATCACGCGTACCCGCAACTCTGGAGGCGAACGCCCCGCCCGCTGCTCACCTTGTTGGAGCGCGCCCTGGCCGAGAAACCGCTGAATTTCGCCGCCACCTTATTGAAGGAAGCGTTTCGGCATGACTTGCGCGAGATCGATGTCGCCTGGGTCATACGCCTCTTGCGTGTGAGTCATGCCCTTCGGGATGAGTTCGTGGTCTGGCTGCTCAAAAACATGCCCCGATTCGATCCCGCTACATTTCGCGAAACGGGCCTGCACGAACCTCTCTTCCGCCTTTTCGCCTCCATCTCCCATCATGCGCGCACCTATGTTCTGAACTACGCCCGCACCCATGCACGTGACCTGCCTTTGCCCCTGCTGTTACGCATGGTCGCCATGCCGAACGACGCGGTCAACAACTTCGCCCTGGAACTCATTCGCGAGCGTGATCCGCGTAAGGAGATCGGCCTGGAAGCTTGGGGCATGTTGCTGGCAAACGATAAAGGCGCTGAATTGGCCGCCGAGGCCCTTCGCCGGCATTTCGGCGCGGGTGAGTTGACGCTCAACTGGTTCACCGAGCGTTTGCTCGATCCAGCCACCACCGCTTTTGCTCGCAAGCATCTGGGGGAAGTGCATAAAAAGCCGGCGCCGACCTTCTTCTACCCCCTTTTCGACGAGCCCCGTTGTACGCAAAGCCTGGCCGATTGGGGGCGCGGATGCCTGGCCAAATACAAAACTGAGGAATTGGACCCCGCATTCCTCAAACGCTTACTGCTCAATCCCCTGACTACCGGGGCCGTATCCCAAGAACTGCTCCTCGGTACCCTGGAAAACCGCTTGCTGGGTTTGGATTTCTTGAAGGTTGTCGCCTTTCACCCCGCCTGGGCAAACGATCCCTGGTTTATTGACTTGACCACGACCGGTCCCCGCTGGGCGCGAGATTTGAAGCCCTCCGACGAATTATCCGCAATCGTTTTCCAATGTTTGGCCGATGTGCGCCGTTTCGAGCCGGCCGAACTGGGGTTCGACTGGTTGATGATGCTGCTGCAACGGGGCGAGCCGCTCTATCACAAGTTCGCTAGAGATGCCATCATCAAGAGCTTCGCCCCGGCCGATTTTGCCGCCGATGCCGATGAGCAGGACCGGGAAACCGACGACGCGATCAATATTGACCTTCAAGGCGCCTCCATCCTTTTCACCGGTAAGCTGAAGACCATGACCCGCTCGGAGGCCCAAAAGAAACTGGTTGCCGCCAACGGTAAAAAAGCATCGGGCGTTTCCAAATCGCTGGACTACCTGGTGATCGGCGATGAGGGCTCGCCGCTCTACGACATGGGTCGAAAGGGCAGCAAACAGGTGAAAGCCGAGAGCTTGATCGCCGCCGGCGCCCCCATCAAAATCATCTCGGAAACAGCCTTCCTGCGCATGCTGTCCGGCAAACAAGCCGGCGGTTCGGCGGAGGCCACCCAAAAGGGCTGTGAGCGCATCTGGTCCATGGCGGTGGATGCCAAAAGCCAGGATACGGGAATGTTTCGTTTTGCATTGGCTTACCTAAGACGGAGACACCCTGATATCTCGATGGAACTCACGGATCGACCCGTGGACCCCGGTACCGAGATCCCGCAATCATTTCTCACCTGGGAACGGGTCAAACCGCTGTTCTTCGACAGACGTATGCCTCTGCGCGACCTGGCTCTTGACTACGCTCGCTGGGAGCTTGCCCGCTGGTCGCCGTCGCCGGCCGATCTACTGAAGTTGGTCACGGGCCCTTACGGCAAGGTGAAGGACTTCTTCATCAAGGCCATTTTTGCCGACGAGAGCGGGGAACACAAACGCTATCGAATTGCGCCCGAGACTTGGGATGCCGACGCGGTCTTTCCTCTCTTGGAAGCCAAAAACGCGGCCGCACGCGACGTGGGCATCCGCCTCATGCGTCGTGACCCGAAACTGGTGCAACCGGAAGCTGTCTTCCGCCTTACCGAAAGCCCTGACCGCAACATTCTCTCCTTTGCAGTCAGCATGTTTTGGCAGCAATACCGCGACAAGGGCATTACCCGGGACCACCAATCGACCGGCGCGGAAAAACACCGCACACCGCCCGGTGAAAGCGAATCAATGCGCGATTTCCTACGCCGCATCCTGCTACGTATCCCGCCGCCTCGATTCGGCAAAGGCGAAAGCGCCCTGACCGGCTATGTCAGCGCTCGCAAGGTCAAGTTGCGCCTGATCGAGGTCATGCGCGACCTGGCGTTGCATGACGAAGCCTTTGCGGCCCTGGTGGCGCCGCTTTTCGCGGAGATGTTGGGTTCCCACGGCCAAAGCGAAAAGGCTGCCTGCCTGGTGGCGCTCACCCGTATCGGTCATTGCTTCCCGACCTTGAAGAGCCTTCGGGAGGTACCGGCATGAGCGAGCGCAAGCTGACCGCTGCTCCGTTTCACTGTGAACCGCGCGCCTTGATTCACGCCGGGAATGCAATCATCTTCGGCGGCACCCACCCGGAGGGTTTCCCCGTTCCCCTGTTCGGCTACGACCTGACCGTCAACCGCATATGGCATGCCGACTTCCCCGCCGGCATTCTGGCCATGGCTAGCGATGATAAAGCGCTCTACCTGGCCGGTACGGACCGGCGGCTCTACAAAGTCGATCTCAAAGAATTCTTGAAAAACGGCAAGTCGCCGAAACCGTTGGGCGATGCTCAGGAGAAAGATCTCGTCGGTATAGCTTCGGCTGCCGGAGACAACCTGGCCGCACTATGCGGCAATAACCTGGTGATCCTCTCCAAGAAAAACGGGAAGGAGAGCCTGCGTTTCGAGTTACCGGAAGAAGGAACCGCCCTGGCCGCAAATCAAGCCGGGGACCTGTTGGCCGCCGGCTGCAAGAACGGCACGGTTGCGGTTTTCAGCCGCGAGCAAAATGCGGAATTCGCTCAGGGTGAAAGCGCAGCACTGCACAGGGGGGCGGTTACCGCACTACTGTTCGAACCGGGCGAACCGCGTCTTTACTCGGCCGGCGCCGACGGCGTTTTGAATCACACCCACGTTCGCGGCGCTCTAGAACCAGAAAGACGCGACAGTGAGCATTCCGGACATAAGAAACCCATCGAGGCCCTGTTCTCCATGGGCGGTAAACGCTTCTATAGCGTCTCCGCCGATGCGGCTGTCAAGTCCTGGGAAATCGGGCTGACGCGCAAGCAACCGGTGACGTTGAAAGACGCCGGCAAGGGCCTGGCGCTGGGCCGAATTCAATACCATGAGCGGGCGATTCTGGTAATGGCTTGCATTGACAACACCCTGCGTTTTGTCGACCTGGATCAAACCGAGGCCGCCACCCGGGTGCGTATGGTTATGGAAGATGCTTATTCCTATCACCGCCTGACCCTGCGCGAGCAGAACCAGGGGGAACGCGAAAACGCCGTCCGCGATCTGGCCGCGCTTGCAGACAAACGCGCCATAGAGGTATTGAACGCCCACCTGCGCATCGAACGAGACACCGGCCTGAAAGAGCTCGCCTGTCAACTGATGGGCGAGACCAAACATCCCCTGGCAACCCAATACCTGGAAAGGTTGCTGAACGATCGTTCCGGCGTCGTGCGTCTGAAAGCCCTTCAATGCCTCATCGACGGCGGGGACCGGCTACGTGCCGTTACTCTGGCTTTGAAAACCGGCAAGGCGGACGTGGGCACGGCTGCAATCGACCGGCTGGAAGCCATGTCACGCGAGGGCGAACGCGCCTTTCAACTGCTTACCGACGCCCTGCAACATCAGGCAGCCGAGGTACGCCTGGCCGCTCTGGAAAGCCTGGGCAAGGTTTTACCCGCCGATACACCCGAGGCCGAGATGACCGGGCTGGGCAGTAAATGGCCCGACGTCCGTATCCGGTCGTTGCTGCGTTGCCTACAGCGAAATTTCCTGTCCAAACCCACGGTTCAAGCAGCCCTGCGCCGCCATATCGATGACCAGGACGCCGACGTTCGCCGGATCGCCTTCTTGTTGACCTTGAAGGCCAAACCCGCCCTCACCGATACTCTCCGCTTCCGGGAACCGGAGTTGCACCGGAGTCTGTACGAACTGGAACATCCGCAAAAAAAGGACGGGAAACTACCGAAGGCAAAAAAGCCCAAAACGAAACCGACTGAAGAAGACCTCGGCCCGCTCTTGGAAGCCATGGCAGGGCGGGAGGGCGACAACTGTTTGCGCGGCGCCATGGGCCTGGCCCGACTGGGTGACACACGCGCCTTCGGTTCCCTGCTGCAGCTAAGCCGCGACTCCGACGACGATACGCGTTACCAGGTCTGCGCGGGCTTCGGCGAATTGGGCGATATCAACGCCGTACAACGACTGGGTACCTTGCTCTTCGACAAGGTAGCCGGCGTGCGCGACGCGGCATTCTCCGCGCTGATCAAACTACACGGTAAGAATGTGATTGCAGTTGTGGAGACCGGCCTGTCAGCCGAGGACCCCCAGATCCGCATCCGCGCCCTGAACCTGTTGGTGGACCGATTTAAGCAGGGTAAACCGCCCGAATCCGGTCGCCGGCTGTTGCTTCGCTTTCTCGGCGACAACGATCTGGTGGCAACCAACGCCTTCAAGGCAACCCTCACCTTGAACATAGACGGCAGTCAACAAGCGGCCCTGGCTTTTTGTCTGCAGAGCAGCGCAGCCCACCTGCGCGGTCGGGTCCAACGGGAGATCATTGCTGAACTGAAGCAACCCTGGGCCTTCCCCATGCTGTTGGCGCGCTTCCAAGACCCGGACCCGTCCCTTCGCGTGGAAGCTTTCCAAACCGCCATGCGCGAAAAACCCAAACGCCGCTCCGAAACCATCGGGGCTGCCTGCGCTTGCTCTTACGCCGATCTCCGCCGAGAAGCCGTGACATGGCTGAAGGATCATGTGGGCGAAACAACCCAGGCACTGCTGCTCAGGCTGCTTGACGATCCTGACAAAACGGTTCGCTTGCAGGCCGTGGACGCCCTGGTTCTAGCTCAAGCCCGCGAGGAATTACGTCGAGCGCTCGAAGTACCGCGTCAGGATGTCGCCCTTGAAGCCGCCGTCGCCCTGGCCGCATACGGCGACGACGAGGCCCTGGCTCCCTTGATGAAAGCCGCCGCCGAGGACGAACCGGAAGAGGGCGACAAAAAAACCTGGCTCGATCGCGTCAACCGCGCCGTCGAGGGCCTGGGCGAACTGCAAGCCGCCGAAGCCCGCGACCTGGTCGCTAATCTTCTGGACAGCAAACACGAATCCTTGCGCCGGACCGCGATCGATGCCCTGGTCACCATCTGCGATCAACAAAATCTGGAACCCCTGCACCATGCCCTTCGCCACCCCGACCCAAGGGTTGCCGACCGGGCCGCCTATTACCTGGCCGTGCACGGCGATCCCGCGGGCGCGGAGCGCGTCTTCGGCAAGTCCAAAGAGCCCGATCTCCTGCCGGCCGCCGCGCTGGGCCTGGAAGACAAGGGCGAGTACCTGACCCATCTGCTGGACCACGCTCGGGAGGAAGTCAGGGTACGCACCATGAAACTGATGTTGGTTCTGGAGCAATGGCGCGGGCACGGATCTGCCGGCAGGCTTCTGGCCATGCTCTCCTGTGCTTCGCCCGGGGCAAGGCTGGAAGGCGCTGAAGCTCTGGAATGTGTCGGAGACAAACAGCGCTTTGCCGAACTTGTCCATCGGGCTCTGGTCCGCTTGGATCGAGACCGTCAGCTGAACCTGGAGCCCGAGGTAACCGAGGCCTTCGGTAGGGTCCTTGCCCTTGGCGAACCGCGTCTTCGCTATCGAGCCGTGAAAAGCCTGCTGCCCCTTTTGGAAGAAGTCAAACCCACTCGGTTCAAACTCAGGTGGCAATTGTTCAACACGCGCTTTGCCGAACAGTTGAGCCGACTCGATGCAAAACCGAAGCAGGTCACCATGACGGCCGATAAGATTCGCCGTTTGGTTTTCGGCGCTTACGTGGGCCTGGCTCGCCTGGAGGCCGACCGGGGTGCGCCCAATATCCGCCGAACGGCCTTGAAACGGCTCTGCCGTATGGCCGAAGTGGACCACGGTCTGACTCCTTCCGTTCGCGCTACCCTACTTCCCGCCTTACGCGACAGCCACGATATGGTGCGCAACGAAGCCTTCGACAGCTTGCTCGCCCTCAAGCATGATCCCTCGGATCTGGCGACTGAAGCGCTTGCCTCCGGTTACAACGATATGGGAGCCAGGGGCCTCGAACTGTTGGCTGAGGCGGCTGATGATCGAGCAATCCGGGAAACCCTTGCCATGGTTCAGAGTACTTTCACCAACGGCATGGAATTCGTGGCCACCAACCTGCGGCTGAAAAGCGAGGACAACTCGATAGTATTCATGGAGGGCCTGTCGGCGCGCTCCAAGGACCTCCGCGAACACTGCATGACGCAATTGGGCCCGCTCTATGGCCGGGGCGATAACCGGGCCGCGGAAGTTATCCACGATGCACTGGAATCCAAGTACCTTCACGTCCGCGTTCAAGCCATGCAAATCCTGAGTAAGGCCCGGGACGGCGCCTGCTTCCAACCCCTGCTGAAACTGTTGGACTCCGTGGACCAAAAAGACCAACGCGATGCCGTCCGAGCCCTGATCGATCTGGGCGACCCGCGCACACCCGCCGCCTTGCTGGACCGTTTGGACAACGATCCCACCAACTCCGCCGAGCCCGGCCGACTGATCATCGCCGCCGGCAACTTCCGCGATTCCGTCCTTACTCCGCGCCTGTTGCGTTACCTGGACAATTCGAAGTTACGCAACCACGCAGTCAACGCGCTCGTGACGATCAGCGGTTATGACCAACGCCTGGTCAATCCATTTGAAGAAGACGGCTTGCCGCCTGAAGAACCCCCGGATCATCCCCACCACGACGCCGTGCTGCGTGACCTGTTACAAACCCTGGTCTTGCTACAGGGCTCGGGCGCGACCATCGATCGCCTGATCGATATGGCGCGTTGGTCTAAGTCCGACCTGCTGAATGAAATTCTGTCCCAACTGACCCAGAACCCGAAAACGGCAGAACAAGCCCTGGCCGCAATCGCCTGGCGCGTGCGCCGACGCCACGGCCCGGTGCAACCTCTGCTTGACGCTCTGGGTTCCGGCGAGATCATGCAGCGCTTTATCGCTGCCGAGGGCCTTGCGAATGCGGGACGCGCCGAGGGCTTCACCATCCTCGAAACCTGCCTTGAAATGCTCCCTGAACTTAATTACCGGATTCGGGCCGTACGCGCCTTGGGCAGGTTGGGTGATAAACGCGCTCTGAAGATCTTGTTGGACCAGGCTCAAGCCGGACCGGGCCATGCACTCCGTGAGGAAGCGATCGAAGCTCTGGGCCACATGGCGCATACCGAGGAAGCACCGAATATCTTCAAGTTGTTGGAGCGCATGCTGCGCGACTCGAATGCCGGCGTCAAATACAAAGCCCTGCGCGGGCTGGCCTGGTTCGGCAGCGCCGAGGCGTGGGCCCTAATCCGCGAAACAGCCGGGGGCGATGATGACGCGGCCCTGGAAGCGGTGATCAGACTACGCGATAACGACGAGCCGGCAACGCGTGACCTGTTACTGGACCTGCTGGGCAAGGCGCCGGCGCACCTTCTGGATTCCGTTCGAGAAACCGCCGCGATCCTGTTCGGCGAAGACGACATGGAACCCGTCTACGCGTTGATGTCGAACCCTGATTTCTACGCCGATGAAAAAGACCTTGCCCGCATCCGGGAACAAGCCCGACCGGATCGGCTCTTCAGCATCATCCCCCGGGTGGAGGACGACGACTTGCGTGTAATCCTCACCAACATCTTACTGGCCGCGAAACCCCTGCCCGTGAAAAAGGCCGTTGCGGCTTGCGGCGACCCTGAGCCGGTTACAGCCGCCCTGGCCGCCCGAGTCCTGGGACGCGCCGGCGACAAGGTAAAAGCTCACGCCGGAACCATGGAGTCGACCGTGAGGCATTCCTGGACACAATGGCAAGACCTGGCAACCCGGCAATCGTTCGATTTGGACGATTGGACCGACTGTCTGCGCTACCAGATCTGGGCTTGCGGTCGCCTACAATGCGGTGTATCCCTACTGACCGAGATCCTGGACGATGACCACGACGAAGCCCGCGCATTGCGTGAGGAAGCGACAGCCGCCCTGGCCGCCTGCCGCGCCGCGCAACATCTTGAAACCCTGTTACCCACGGCCGAACCGGTCGTCCGCGACCTGGCCGCGTCGGCCCTGGACAACCCGCAAACCGACGCGGTGGACATGATCGGCCGACGTCGCTTGGGCAAACAAGCGCCGCCCTTGGATGAACTCATCACCGCTGCACGCCACGCCGACACCCAAGGCACCGCCTTGGAGCATTTGATTCGAGGTCGGCACATCGCCCCCTTGCAACAACTGGCGAATGACGCCGACTTGACTGAGGCGACCCGCCTGGGCGCCATGGATGCCCTGGCCGTTGTGGGTGGGTCCGAGGCCGAGGATGCGTTGCGAGCCGTCGCCATGGCCGAGAAGGAATCCGAGGATTTGGCCAGGGCCGCCTGGCGCGTTCTGCGCCGCGCCAAAAGATTGCACGCCCGCAAGAGGGAGAAAGCCTCATGACGCAACCCAACTTACCCCATGAGGAATCGACCGGACGGCGCCGAGATATTGCCATGCGTTATCCCGCGCCCAGTCAGGTAAGTATGGAAGGCGAAACCGATAAGCTGGATATTGCGGCCAACAGCCTGCGCGATCCGGTTCACTTCCGAGGCCGGATCTTGGAACCGCTCCTGTTCCGAGAGGCTCTGTCCGCGCTTTATGCCGTGGTCAGCGCCGACTTCCGCTACGTTCCCAAGGATCGCACCGCCTACATGGCCTATCAACGGTTGCGCAAAAGCTCCGCGAAGGCCGCCCCGTGGCAGGCGCAACAAGCCTACTTCGACTGGTTGGCTGACCACGATCCCCTGGCCTGGTTCATCCTGGACCCCGTCATTACCGTGCATCCCGATGCCCTGTTTTTCGAGGTCTTCAGTAAGGACGAGGGCTGTTATGCGCGTCTGCGCTTCGATCGGGAGGCCTTCGCCACGGAAGGCGACCCGGTCTACGGCACCACCAATATCGATTTCAGCGAATCCTTCTATAGCGGTCTGCAAGACCTGCGCGAGTTCCGCATATCACACCTGACCGTCGGCACGGATGCGGTCGCCCTGGAACACGCCGGCGGCGAAACCGCCGTAGAAAAGAAGGTGGGCATTCCCCTCTCCTGGCTGCGCGGGTTCTTGCAACTGCAATCGGCCGGGCTGTTGCCGCGTACCGTGATCCGCATGGAAGCCGTCGACCTCTATAACCTCCTGCGGCACCTGAGGCTGCACGCTGATCGAAAGAAAGGCGGTCGGGCGATTCGCGTAGAACTGACACCGGGTGAACCCGTCCGCCTGGTGCTGGAACCCTGGAACAAGGTTTTACCCCTGGCCATGGTCTACAAGGGCCTCAAACCCAGGATCATCCGTATTTGGGGCCGTCGCCGCCTGATGCTGTTGGAGCGCATCCTACCCTTCGCAACAGAGGTGCACATGCACCTGTGCGGCAGCGGTCTGCCCACCTGGTTCACCGTCAAGGCGGGCCCGGCAACCTTCACCCTGGCCGTTACCGGCTTCACCGCATCCGACTGGAGCCGTGCCTGCACCTTCGACCTCCTGATGCCTCGCCGCGACGACAACACGACTGAATTGCAAGCCGTCATAGCGCACCTGGATACCCACTTCGCGGTTACCGTCGATCAACTTTCCAAGGCATTGAAATTGAAGAAAGCGGCCATCATGGAAGCCGTGCAACGTGGGTGTCAACAGGGACTCCTCTTTATGGAGGACAAGGTCTGCAGACGCCGTCCCTTGACCGAACAACCCCTGATGGGTGAAGACCTTCGTTTCCGCAACCCGGATGAACGCCGAGCCTATGATCTGCTGGCCGCGGGGGCGGTGTCGATAGAAAGCGAAAACACCGTCTTCGGCGTGGGTACGGAATTGGTGGGCAAGGTTATCGCGGCAACCGAGCAACGCGAGTACCGGCCGCTGCTGACGCTGGACGACGAAGGTCGGGCCCGCAAAGCCGAATGCACCTGCCCCAAGTTCCGCAAGCACGGCCTGAAACAGGGACCTTGTCCGCACTTGACGGCCCTGCGTCTCTTCCACATCACCGAGGAAGACAAACGCGCCCGCGGAAAGAATCGCGTCCTGGTTGAAACCAGAACCTATACAAAGCGACGCGGTGAGGGCGAATTGGTTTATCAACTGTCGCTGGACCGACGTCAAGTGCGAACGCGCTGGGGACCACGTGACGGCGACCTGCGCTTGCAAAACCTGCATTTCGAATCCACGGATGCGGCCAGGGCGGCTTTTTTACAGTCCGCCGACCGCTTGGAATCCAAAGGATTCCTCAATTTATCATCGAGGTAGACGCCCATGACGGATGACTTGTTGAAACTATGGGCCGAAATCGACGAGGCCGGAAGCCAGGAGGCTTATATCCGGGGCGAACTGGAGCGATTGGGTTACCTGGTTCAACGCCGGGACGTGGACGACATGAGCAAACGGCAACTGGCCGACTACAAAAAAGCGCTCAAAAAGGAAGCGGCGGAGCGTCGGCGCCTGAAAAAAGAGGTGTGGCAGGCTTATAAAACGGCCAATATCGTGCACCTGGGCGAGGGCGTCTACTGGAACGACGCGGCTGCTATCGACAAATGGGATCATCCGAAAGCCGAGGAACGAGCGGCAGAAAACGAACTGCCGCCGCTGGACAAACCGGCGCAACTGGCCGAGGCGCTGCACATGGACGTGGCGGAACTGCGTTGGCTGGCCTGGAATCGTGAAGCGGCAAAGAAAATCCACTACCGACGCTTCACCATCCCGAAACGAAACGGCGGCGAACGCGAGATCTGGGCGCCGCTGCCCAAAATCAAAGCCGCGCAATCCTGGATTCTGCGCAATATCGCGGAGCGCCTGCCGGTCCACGGCGCGGCCCACGGCTTCCTTGCCGGACGCTCCATCGTTACCAACGCGGCGGTGCATACAAACGCGGGGATCGTGGTGCGCGTGGACCTGAAAGACTTCTTCCCCACGGTAACCTTCCCCAGGGTCAAAGGTATCTTCCGCAAGGCGGGTTACCGCGAACAAACGGCAACCCTTTTGGCCCTACTCTGCACGGAATCGCCGCGACAGGTGATCGAACACGAGAACGAAACCTGGTACATCGCCCTGGGTCCCCGCTGTCTACCGCAAGGCGCACCCACCAGCCCGGCGCTCACCAACACATTGTGTTTTCGACTGGACCAACGCTTGACGGGCCTGACCGCCAAAATGGGCTGGCGCTACACCCGCTACGCGGACGACCTCACCTTCAGCCTGCCGACAAATCATCAGGGCGAACCCAAACTGGGCTATCTACTGAACAAAATCCCTCACATCGTGGAAGAAGAGGGTTTCGCCGTCAACGAAAAGAAAACCTGGGTCGCTAGAAAGGGAGGCCGTCAGGCGGTGACGGGCCTGACGATCAATGGGAAAGCCGGGCCGAGGGTATCGAGAGAACTGAAAAGAAACATGCGTGCGGCCATTCACAACCTGAAGCAGGGAAAGTCACACGAAAAAGCTCAGAAAATAACCCAATTAATAGGCAACGCGGCCTTTATCTACATGGTAGAGCCCATCCTGGGCGCCAAACTCCTGGCCGAGTTGAGGCCGTTTTTGGAATCATCGAAATGACCGTTTGGGCGGCGGTTATCTGCTTCGCGCTGATAGGATGGTTAAGATCCATTTTTCCGCCCAAACGGTCTTGGCAATCATTCGGGTGTAAAGGCGCGTAGATACTTGGCCTTGTCTTTTCCCAGTGCATTGATCCAGGAGCCGTAGAGCGGGTTGGGCAGCATGAACCAGCGCGAGCCCCACCATGCTTCGTAGGGCCGGGTGAGTTCGATGCGCTCGGCAGGAGTGATGCCCGGCTTTTTGACATCGGCCAGGAAGTCGCCGAGATTGTCGCCGAAGGCCATCAAGAGGCGGTGCTTCGCCAATACTTCTTCGCGGCGGCTCCGCTTCTCCGACCCCCAGTCCGGTTCCTCGTTTTTCAACAACAGGTTTTCCTCTCTTGCCTGGGGAAAGTCCAGTCTAACCAGGTCCTGTAGGGTATCGTTTTCCTGGGGACAGTTATCGCCGTTGCCGTCGCGCCGGCTACAGGCACGATTGGTGACGTAGAAAATGGCCACCCCTACGGCATCGGCTGCCTTGAGAAATTCCAGGGCGCCGGGAATGGCTGCCGGCTCGCCCTGCTTGACCCAGGCATCCCAGGTTTCGATGTTGAAACCCGTGCCGCTTTGGACCATGAAGGCCTGGTAGGGACTGTTGTCCAGAACAGTCTCGTCCACGTCGAGGATGATCGCGGGCTTCTTGCGGCCGAATGTTCCTTTTTGTTCGGGCGCGGCGGTCCAGGTCGGGTCGGCCAGGGCGTCTCCCAATTGGAGATGGGCGGCGCGATAGGCCGTCCGGCAGGCCGCTCGCCATTCGGTTGCGGTCTGTACCCATAGGGTTGCGTTCAAATCGGCTTTATCACCCGGTCCCGCTTGGGTTGTCGGGCTGATGAGGAAGGCGATGATCAAGATCCAAGTACAGCGAGTCATAACGGTTCTCCTTTGATGGACTTATGCCCATACTATAGCATCCGGGCACGGTGACTGGATGAGGAAGACGCCGGCAATGACACCGACACCCCTGTCCGGCATGACTTTGACCGCTCACCTCCGATGTTCGAGCACTGGTGCCGAACTCCCCCAGGTGGATTTGTATGTTAAACTGCGATGAAAAGGGAGGTCTTGCTTGAATACTTTATTGTGGTTGCCCTGGACCTTGTCCTTACTTTGGATGGGAGGTCCGAATCCCGTGGTCGAAGTACGCGGCGCCTTAAAGGAAATCATGCACCAAGGCGACTTGAGCCCGCGGATCCAGTTAGCCGCGTTAAAAGACCAGTCGCATCTCTATGCCTTGGGCGCGGTCGAAAATTTGAAAGGCGAGATCCTTATCTTCAACGGCAAACCCCTGGTTAGCAGTGTACGCGACGGCAAGATCAGGGTGGCACGAAATTTCGAGGGCAACGCATGCCTGCTGGTTTACACGCGCGTACCCGCTTGGAAACGTCTTTCCGTGCCTCCTGAGGTGACGAACCTCGATGGTTTGGAAACATTTGTCAAGGAAGCCGCAACCAGGCACGGTCTCGATACTCTTGCCCCGTTTCCTTTTCTACTGGAAGGCAAGGTCCGGTCGGCGAGTTGGCATGTGATCGACTGGCCGGAAGGCGATACAGAGCACAGCCATGAAAAACACAAACGAGCAGGTCTGCACGGCGTGCTTCAGGACGAGGAAATAGCCGCGCTCGGTTTTTACTCCGAATCTCACCAGGGTGTCTTTACACATCATTCAAGCCGCACGCATCTGCACCTGATGCTTGCCGATGAGAAGCTTGCCGGCCATGTAGATGCCGTCGATCCCGGCGGCTTGACCCTTGCTTTGCCCGAGCACTAGACATTTCAGGGAAACAGGCGGCTGTAAAAAGTTTTCAGGGGGTCGGGAGCATGAAGGGAATTTTTTTCTTCTCCAATTCGGTCAAGCAGGATCCGGCCGTCGATGCCTGGATAGCGGCCCGTGGCGGTAGGTTGGGATCGATTGCACAACTTTGGTTCAATATCATCCGTGCGTGCGGCGACGATGTTCGGGAACTGCTTCATGACGGTCACCCGACGGCATGTGTCGGAGAAGCGGCATTCGCCTATGTCAACGCCTTCACGGCTCATGTCAACGTAGGGTTTTTCCGCGGCGCTGAACTTGAAGACCCGTTTGGGCTCCTGGAAGGTACCGGCAAGTACATGCGTCATGTGAAACTAAGGCCCGAAAAGAACGTCGACACCACGGCTCTGACAACGCTGGTCCAAACTGCTTATACCGATATGAAAAATCGCTTGAAGGTGGGGTAAATGGGCAATAACACGCCCAAAGTTCATAGAGGCGGCGAGCAGAAGTTGCGCCTGAAAGATATAACTGCTTTTAAGAATGGAATGATCGACGGTAAATTTTCCGCCGGATTTGGAGGCGCGGCCCGGGCACCGGGTACTTCGCGAGAGAATAACGGCATGCGGCCGGGACGACGGCAAATTTTCCGCCGGATTTGGAGGCGCGGCCCGGGCACCGGGTACTTCGCGAG
>JASJCB010000366.1 GCA_030066195.1 Acidobacteriota bacterium | reverse complement strand
GAACATTTAGACCCTCGGGTTGAAGATGCGGGTGGTTCGGCTATCTTCGGCGATCTGGTTTTTGAGTTTCAGGAGTGTGGACAGGCTTGGTTTGTTGACTTGGGAACCGTCGGGCAGGACCTCGGATTGACCGGCCGTGAGCACATCTAAAAGGGCGTCGCCGAGAGCGGCTTTGATTTCTTCTTCCGTGGCCATGGTCGGCCTCCCTTGCGTATTGGTGTATATTGATAGTAATACGCTTGAGGTTAGGGTAACAGCAGGCGTGAATATTTGTCAACAGGTTGGAAATGGTCAACGAGCGATTTAGAAGGCTTTGGAATGAGCGGATCGCGGGCGGGTGGGCGCCGCCGAAACGGTCGTTGACCTCGGAGTGGGCGGAGGCGAACCGGGTTTTACCGGCGGACACGCCTCACCCGGGTAAGTACCGGTTGGAAATGGCGGCTTATCAAAAGGAAATGATGGACGCGGCTTTACGGCCGGAAGTGGACATCGTGGTTTATATGCTCGCCGCGCAGCTGGGGAAGAATACCGTGTCCGAGGCGCAGGTGGGGCACATGATCGACGAGCAGCCCGCGCCGATCCTTTACTTCTATGAGAGCGAGTTCCGGGCTAAGTTGTATTCGAAAAAGCGGATTGGTCCGCTGATTTCGCAGACGCCTTGTCTTGCGCGGAAGGTTCGCGACGGCGACGGTAAGGAAAGCATCCTGTTCAAGCAGTTTCCCGGGGGGTGGTTGCAAATCCTGGGCATGAATGCGGAAGGGAACTTTGCGAGCAATACCGCGCGCTATGCCTTCATCGACGAGTGTGACCGGGCCGACCGGCCGACGAAAGAGGGCGACCAGATCGATTTAATCTGGAATCGGATCAAGAACTTTCCCGGGCGCACGATGCATATTTTTTCTACGCCCGGGGATGAAAAGACATCGATTATCTACCCCTGGTATAAGCAATCGAATCGTCAGAAATATTGGGTTCCTTGTGTTTGTTGCGGGGAGTTTCAGGAACTCAAGCTCAAGTATATGTTTTTTGTGGATGGGGACGGGGAGGAGTTCCGGGTTCAGGAATATAAGGGCGTGCCTGATGAGATTTTGGACGCGTATCCCCGTTGTCAGAAGTGCGAGGACGCTTTTTATTATCGGGACTTGCGGCATTTGTTGACGCTTGGGGAGTGGCGGGCGGATCGGGAGACGATCAAGCGGATTGTCGGGTTCAATATGTCGGAGCTTTATTCGCCGTTTCGGGAAACCGGGCATATTGAGACGATCCGGGCTTATTTCAATTCGCGGGGTTATCCGGAGAAGGAACGGGCGTTTGCGAATACGCGGATGGGTTGGGTGTTCAAGCGTAGTGTGAAGCTGACGCCGGTGGAGGAGTTGAAGGCGCGGGCCGAGACGCGGCGACGGACGGCGAAAGGGCAGATCATCATTCCTTACGGCGGCGTGGTGTTGACCTTGCAGGTGGATACGCAGGATAACCGGCTGGAATGGGAACTGATTGCGACGGGTAAGGGGGAGGAGAGCTGGTCGGTTGACTACGGCATTTTGTGGGGTGATCCGGCGTTGGAGGATGTTTGGAAGGCGTTGGATAAGATCAGGACGCGGCCTTATCTTCACGAGACGGGGCGGATGATTTACGTGATGGCGACGATGATCGACAGCGGGGGTCACCGGACGCAGGCGGTTTATAACTATTGCCGCGGGAAGTTGCCGCAAAATGTTTGGTGCATCAAGGGTATGAACGCTTATGGGAAGCCGCTGGTGTGCGGGCCGCCGAAGGATTTCGACGGTAAGAAGAACGTGACGGTTTCGGCTCGGTTCATGTTGGGGTCGGATACGGCGAAGGATACGTTTTGGGCGTTCGTGGCGGTCAAGGAAGAGGGGCCGCGTTATCGTCACTTTGCCGATCATTACCCGGATACGTTTTATAGCGGGTTGTTTGCTGAGGAGCCGGTGGTGTTGCGTCGGGGCGGGAAGTTTGTTCAAGGGTGGAATCAGGTCAAGGATCGGAATGAGCCTGTGGATTTATCGTATATGTGGGTTTGTAATATTCAGGTGCTTCGGGAGTTCCGGCATTTGGATCTGGATGAGGTGGTGGATGCGTTTCACCGGGAGGAGTTGCCGGTTAGGGGGAGGAAGAAGAAGCGGGGAGTGGGGTTGAAGCGGCGTTAGTGTCTCAGTTTGCCGCTCAATATAACCCACAGCAAGGTCCTTGCCATTTTTTTAAAAAGGCAAGGTTAAGTTGATCCGACAAAACATTACCCACTGCACCTGAAATAATTGCGACGATTCCACCTAAAATTAGCTCTTCCATGGACCACTCCTTAGGTCTAAAGGTGCTCAGGTTTCAATTGTCAACATCCGGCCTGGGGAGGAAAGGGAAGCCAGACGCTAACACAAACAAGGAAGTTGCATTTTTCCAGAAAAACAGACGGACTGAAATCTTTGTTAAAGTATTAGTCTGGAGGAAGAAGCGAGTGATCTGAGTGGTCTTGGTTATTAACAAGGTACGTTAAAGCGGACAAATAAATTTAAAATTTTTTAAAAGTATTGAATGCGGTAGACAGAATGTTTCCCATTGCGCCTGAGAAGATTGCGACAAGTCCACTTAAAATTAGATCTTCCATGAACCACTCCTTATTCTTAACTAAGGGTAGGTGCCCAATCAATTGTCAATTTCACTGCTCCATTTACATGGCAACCTTACGTATTTAACCTCGTAGCTCTCTTATATTTCCTCGGCCAGTTTTTTTTTTTAGCAATTGGTCAGACAGAATGTTTCCCATTGCCCCTGAGAGGACTGCGATGATTCCTCCTAAAATCAGCTCTTCCATACCATTAACCTCACAGTCCATTAGATAAAGTGCCGGATTTTTCCTTTTTTAAAAAGCAATTAGACATTTCCCGTTGCACCTGTGATGATTGCGACCACTCCACTTAAGACTCCTTAGTATAAAGGTAGGTGCCCAAGCTTCATTTGTCAACTTCTGGCCCTGGGATCAAGCCTTGTTTCATCTGCCAGGTCGGAAAGGACCTGGTCTAACTCGCGACGAATAACCAGGCGCATCCCGGTGCGGTCCTTCCCTTCCAGCAGCAGCGGCAAAGTGTTTTCCAGGGCAAGGAAGTTCCGTTTGATGGCGGCGTTTTGATCGGCAACCATAGCAATGAATTCATCGATATCGACCGTGTTATTCTTCATTTCCTCAAGCTTGAACTCTCGGGTCAAAGCCCGGGCGCGGACATCACGGGCTTCATAATCGTTTTCGTCTACCTCATCACTCCACTTGTCGAATTCAAGCCAGGCGGTAACCTGCCCGGTATCGAACACATACCGAGGCCGCGTCTTGACGGTCGGCATACCATCCTTGACCATATTCCGAATACTCTTTTCAGAATACCCGGTATAGTCGCAAAGCTCCGCTAAACTGACCAATTTCCCGATCCGCTCACGCGCTGCTTTCCGTGCCGATTCCTTCTGAGCCATTACCGCACCCCGGTTACCAGGCGACTTCCAAGCCCACCAACACTTCCACCCCCAAAACCCCGGTAACCGGTAACCGGTTTTCACCCCCTTGCAGGAGAGAACCGTGGGCGCGCGTGACACCCACACTGGAACCGGCTTTGTGAAAGAACCTAGACGCCGCCGTGTCCATCGCGTTATTCCTTTGGATGATCGCGCAAAACCTGCGCGGCCGTGTTCATGAGGTGGATAGCATCACTTGTGCCGCCTGGGTTGGCACGGTCGGACCAATCAGGCTCACTAAGTAATTCAGCGAGAATCCGCGCATCGTCTGAATTAGTTTCGATCTCAGCCCGGGCAGCAGGTAGGTGTTTTATTATGATGACCAACCAACGCAAAGCCAATGCAAGCATGCACTGTATCGAACCCGCAATACTCCAAAGGTCACCACCAAGCTTTTTGTGAATAATAGAGCGCCGTTCCTCGTTATCGCGGTGCGTCACCGTGTATTTGACATCACCGGGCATTTCGCGCAAGAGTTCTTCCAGGTCCTTACCGTTATCGGCACAACCCAAGACCACGCCGTCGTGATCACGAATGATTCTCATATCGCCTCCTCAAAATGCCGACGCACTGAACACATGCCGGCCATGATTGCCAGGTCCCCAATAAAACAGGGCGACAATGACATCTATGGAACCTTGGCCAGAGAATTTCCATCGAGGCCGCGCTGTTTCATAAGCCGCGCTTCGATGCCATACATGCCATTGACCCGTTGCGGTGCCGCCATCAATCACCAACCCGGCATCGGTTGCGCGATCCAGTGACATCGTCGTGTTTCCGGTGTGGGATACCAGGTAATACCAGAAACACACCTGGTGATGTTGAAATGGGGTGGCGTGATCCAACGCCGCATTGACCCGCGCCGGGTCCAGCGAGGGAGTAGGGTAAGTCAAAATTACATTTCCCCCGGTGTTATCCATTGCCAGGTTTATACGGTTTCCGGTCCAAAAGTTGACGGCGCCTAACCATTGCGCAAGTTCAGCAGGAAATGGAAAGGTAGCGTTTAAAGTAACCGGGTCGATTATTTCCAGGGTGCCGCTTCCCGTTCCGGCGCTGTTTGCAAGCTGCCAATACGCACCAATCGCCGCCCCGATCTCAGTAGGTGTATTCAACAGCCCACCGCATAGGTTTTTATGATGGGGATCGATAATCAGGTTTGGAAGCACCGGCATGTGTTCATACATGCCGGGCCCAGGTTCGCCTTGAGGCCCTTCCGGCCCTTGTGGTCCAGCTGGACCAACGTTACCCTGAACACCCTGCAACCCTTGTGGACCCTGAATCCCTTGAGCCCCTGTTTCACCTTGCAGTCCTTGTAAACCCTGTGGACCTGCATCACCTTGCGGGCCCTGAAGTCCTTGCGGACCGGCGTCGCCTTTCGGGCCCTGAAGCCCCTGCGGACCGGCGTCGCCTTGCGGGCCCGGCAGTCCTTGCGGCCCCTGAGGTCCTGCCGGACCCTGCGCACCTTGCGGCCCAGGCGGTCCCCCACTCTCGTGAGTCGCCATGTAAACCCGCGCCGCTTCAATCGTCACCTTATCCTCAGCCCCAACGATTTGGAACGTACTGGTAATTTTAACGAAAGAATCGGCACCGGCCTCGATCGTCAGCTTACCCCTGGCAACAGTTGACACCTCGGCGCCACGCACCCGAACAGCCCAACGGGTCTCAAGTGGATTCGTCGTAACCGGCGGCCCAATATCAACGCTGATTTCAGAACCGCTTATCGATGCCGGAACCAACTCCGCGCCCGGTACGCCGGTCACCAGCTCAGCAGTCAAGCCGGTAAGATCCACCGGCATGACAATAACCAGACCCTCCGTATCACCGGCCGGAATCTCCAAATCATCCTCGCGCACCTCATCGATTGCAGCAATCACACGGTTCATTTTCTTCACCATTCAACCCTCCCGGTTTGCAGTGTGTATTATGTTTATAATACAATAATACAGCTCAGACGAGCAAACCCATTCAAAGGAGGTCGAGCCATGCGCCTCGCCCTGATTCTCTTCGCTATGACTTTCGTAGGCTGCGCAACGGTCAACAAGCGAACCTACACCGTCGCCCGCGACACGGCCGTGTTCGCCGCCGAGCAACACGTCATCATCACATTCCACAACCACGGCACAAACAAAGCAGCCGAAACCCTCGACGATTGGCACCTGGTCTTTACTGCCGTCCAAGCGGCCCGCGTTGAGCCATACGGCGCGGACAAGTGGGCCCCGGTCAAAGCTGCCATCATGCGCTTGACCAACGACTTGAAAGACATCAAAGACGAATCCGTAAGGAAGACCCTGGAAACCCTGGCCCGAGCACTTGATGTCGGTGCGTCATTCTTGAGCGGACATGAGTTCAAGCTGCCGCACGAAAACAATTACGAAGCCTGGAAACGAGAAATGAGAGACCAGTTAAGGAATCTCTTTGACCAAAAAGGAGGCAACCATGCGACTTTGTAGAACTTTCCTGCTTTCATTCTTCCTGCCCCTGGCCTTCGGGCAACATCAATTGTCGGTCAGCTACGATGACGACGCAGACGGCCGCGTTGCCCGGATCACCTATAATGCAGTCGCCGAGGCCGCGACTACAGAGATTGCACTCGTCCGCGGCGAAGACCTCCGCTTGACTTACTCGGTTCCGGTTTCCGGTGGTACGTTCGCGGTCTTGCTGCCCGGAACGACCGGCGATTATCGCGTTGAAGTCACCAGTTATAACGGCGGTGGCGACATCATTGCAGGTAATGCGCTCCCGCTCGCGGCACCTCAAGCAGAGATTTGCGAGCAGCCCGAGCCCGAAATTATGTCTTGCGGTGAGCCTGTGACGATCGGCAGGTATGCGCGGGTTTCCAATGTCGGTGACTTTGCAACTGAAATCCGAGGCTTGGAAGCGGGCTTTTATCGGGCCAGACTGAGACGGGACGCCACAAACGGCCGGCCCTCCGGGACCCTAGAGCAGGACTTCGAGTTGCCGGATGCTCGGCCGGTTTGGGTCGGTGTACCGTTGGACGGCGCAACGGATCGCCATTACCAGCTTCCGTTTGACGGATTCTCCGGTTTTCTGGAAATCGAATCCCTGGACGGTCACGACCTCAGCGGGACCTCTCACATTCTGGGCAACACACGCTCGGCGAACCGGCCGGTAACGCCGGTCCTGATCGTTGGCGGCGGCCCAATCCAACTTGAGGCCTTCATGGGTGTCCCTTATTTACTGGTGAGTTCTTACGATGAAGACATTCTGGTTCAAGTCTACCTCGCCAGCGACAGAGACGCGACCGGTCAGCCCATCCAAGCCGAGAGCCTGAAAGCCCGTAGCGCCATGGTGATTCCCCTAGAAGGTCACGAC
>JASJCB010000201.1 GCA_030066195.1 Acidobacteriota bacterium | reverse complement strand
TACCCGGTGCCCGGGCCGTGCCTCAAAAGCCGGCGGAAAAGTTGCCGCCACCCCGGCCGCCCGGCTGATTCAATGGCCGGCACTTCTCCATTACCCTGCCCGAACTTATTGAGAAGTTGCGGCGGAAGTTGTGAAATAAATCGGTATCAGCACCCTTTTTCGGGAATGATAGCCCTTTCAGTGATCTAAGCCGGCCTGTTTCCGATCGGAAAACTCCCTTTTCAAGTCTCGGAAGCGTGATTCTCGCGCATGATGTTGTGTTTCTTTTTTCAACAATTCCTCTCCCCGGGAATGGCGCCGTTCTCGGGTTCATGGATGGATCGATACCCGGTCGGCAGACCGGTGGTTCGGGTTTTTCGAGAACGGTTCACCCCGCTCCAGGTCTCTATTGGAATCGACTCGCGACCTGGGCGAGTTCCCGATAGGGAGGGCCGAAGAGCGCATGGGCATTGGTCATTCTTCCGTTCTTGATATACAATAGTAGTATGCGGTACCTGTCCGCGCCCTTTTTATGATTGCCGAATTCTTATCCCCGGCTGATATTTCATCGAGGTTCCCCATGCATTACCGCGAAGAATTTTTGAAAGACCTCCGTGCCGATATCGACGAGGTTGACAAACAAATGGTGGCGCTGCTCGCCCGGCGCAAGGAATTGGTTGCTCGGGTGGGCAAGATAAAGAACGAGCATGGTTTACCCGTATATCTGCCGGAGCGCGAGGCCCAGTTGGTAGCCGCCCGCCGGGCCGAGGCCGAACGCGCCGGTTTGTCTCCCGATATGATGGAAGATGTGTTGCGGCGCGTGATGCGGGAATCTTATGCTTCCGAGGGCGAACACGGTTTCAAGTGCACCAAACCGGGCGCGGGTCCCGTGGTAGTGGTCGGCGGTCGCGGCGGCATGGGCCGCATGTTCGTACGTCATTTTCAGCAGTCCGGCTACCAGGTGCGCATCCTGGAAACCGAGGACTGGCCAAGGGCCGGGGAATTATTCGACGGCGCCGAACTGGTGTTGGTCAGCGTCCCCATCAATCTGACCGTCCGCGTTATCGAGCGCATGGAGGGGTTGCTTTCCCCTCACACCGTCCTGGCCGATGTCACCAGTACCAAGAGCGACCCGGTTGAAACCATGATGCGCGTCCACCGGGGCCCCGTGTTGGGCCTACACCCCATGTTCGGTCCCACCAGCAAGGGCTTTGCCAAGCAGGTGGTGGTCTACTGCGATGCGCGGCACGGCGAACGATGCGGTTGGATTTTGGAACAGTTCCGTCTTTGGGGCGCCGATCTGCTGCCCGCCACGGTCGATGAGCACGACGGCATGATGGCCATTGTGCAGGCCATGCGCCACTTCGCCACCTTTGTGTACGGCACGCATTTGCACGAAGAAAATGTGAACCTGGAAGACGTACTGGATTTCAGCTCGCCGATCTACCGTTTAGAATTAGGTATGGTCGGCCGGCTTTTCGCCCAGGACCCGGAACTGTATGCCGATATCATCTTCAATTCAGAGCGCGGTCCCCGTTTGGCTCGGCGTTACATGGAGCGTTTCCAGGAGGCGCTGGTCATGTTGGAAGAAGGCCGGCGCGACGAGTTCGTGGCCCATTTCCGCGAGGTCAAGGAATGGTTCGGCGACCTGGGCAGGCGCTTTTTGCAGGAAAGCAGCTTCATGCTGGAGCGCATGCACGAGAAACACGGCAAGCGCCGCGATCGGCCGCATCCCAACGCGGTAGGCCAGGACGCTTCGAAACAGTGGCCTGGTTTCGATTAGGCCTTCGAAGCGCCCCGCCCATAGTTTTGTGTGAGTTGGCGACCACGTTCACAAGGCGACCGGGGACCACGATCACACGACGCACCGTTTTGCCCTCGATGAACTTCTGAACGATTTCGGAGGCGAGCGCGGTTTTCTCCGCATCCTCCTTGCTGACGCCGGCGGAGACCTGGATCTTGTCGCGCAGTTTGCCGTTGACCTGGACCACCAGGGTGATGACGTCATCGGCCGCGGCTTCCTTGTCTACCTCGGGCCAGGCGCTGACGTGCACCGAACCCTCGTAACCCGCGCGCTGCCACAATTCCTCGGCCAGGTGCGGGACGAACGGCGCCATGAGACGCAGGTAGACGGAGCCGACCTCGTCCCATTCCGGGGTATGGGCCGCGCCTTTTTCGCGATGTTTGACCAGGTCGTTGAGCAACTCCATCATGGCGGCAATCGCCGTGTTGAAAGAGAAGCGTTCCAGGTCACGCGTGACCTGATCGACGGTTTGGTGCAGCTTGCGACGCATGGCCGTAACGATATCTTTGCCCGCCTCACCTTCCGGGGCCTCTGACGTGAACATGTTCCAGACCCGGCTGAGGAAACGCGCGGCGCCGCCGATGCCCTCGTTGTTCCAGGGACCGCCCGCTTCCCAGCGGGCGAAGAACATGATGTACAGGCGCACCGTATCCGTGCCGAACTTGGAGACCAGGTCATCAGGGTCGACCACGTTGCCGCGACTTTTGGACATCTTCTCGTTGTCCTCGCCCAGGACCATGCCCTGGTTGAACAACTGGGTCATGGGCTCGTCGCCCCTGCCGATGTTCATATCGCGACACGCCTTGTGGAAGAAGCGCGTGTAGATGAGGTGCATGGTTGCATGCTCGATGCCGCCGGTGTAGGTGTCCACCGGCATCCAGTAGTCGTATTCCGCCGGATCGAAGGGTCCCTTGTCGTAATCGGGACTCAGGTAGCGCAGGTGATACCAACTGGAGCACATGAAGGTGTCCATGGTGTCGGTCTCGCGCCGGCCTTCCTTGCCGCAGATGGGACAGGGCGCCTTGGACCAGGTGGGATGTAGTTTCAGCGGGCTTTCACCGGTGGGTTTCCACTCCACCTCCTCGGGCAGGGTGACGGGCAGTTGGTCTTCGGGAACCGGCACCGCGCCGCAGTCGTCGCAGTAGATGACCGGGATGGGGCAGCCCCAGTAACGCTGCCGCGAGATCAACCAGTCGCGCAGGACGTAATTGACCGTGCGTTTGCCCAAACCGCGTTCTTCGAGCAGGTCAACCACGCGATCGAAAGCCTGATCGACCGGGGTGCCGGACAGTTTGTCGGAGTTGATCATGGGACCCTTGGCCACGACCGCGTCGGACCATTCCTCCACCGGCGGGTGCTCACCATATTCGGGGCCGATGACGGGACGAATGGTGATGTTGAATTTGCGGGCAAAGGCAAAATCGCGCTCGTCGTGGGCGGGCACCGCCATGATGGCGCCGGTGCCGTAACCCATCAACACGTAGTCGGCGATCCAGACGGGAATCTCTTCACCGTTGACCGGGTTGACGGCGTAGCCGCCGGTGAACACACCGGTCTTTTCCTTGTCGGCCGACTTGCGGTCGATTTCGCTTTGGCGCGAGGCTTGGAAGATGTAGTCGTCCACGGCTTGTTTTTGTTCTGCCGTGGTGATTTCGGCTACCAGCGGGTGTTCCGGCGCCAGCACCATGAAGGTAGCACCCCAAAGCGTATCCGGCCGGGTGGTGAATACCTTCAGTTCATTGCCGCCCTTGGTCTTGAAGATCACCTCGGCGCCCTCGGAGCGACCGATCCAGCGATTTTGCAGCGTCATGACACGCGACGGCCATTGAATTTTCGAGAAATCCAACAGTTCTTCGGCATAATTCGTGGTCTTGAAGAACCACTGGGTCAGATCCTTTTTGATGACCGACGTCTCGCACCGTTCGCAATGACGGTCTTCGCCCTTCACCTGCTCGCGAGCCAGCGTGGTGTTGCACTGGGGGCACCAGTCCACCGGCGACAACTTGCGATAGGCCAGGTCGTGTTTCATCAGTTGCAGGAAGAACCATTGGGTCCAGCGGGAATAGGATTCGTCGCAGGACACGGTCTCGCGGCGCCAGTCGATCATGTTGCCCATGGTCTTCAACTGGCCGCGCATGTGGTCGATATTCTTATAGGTCCAAATCTTGGGATGGATGTTGTTCTTGATCGCCGCGTTTTCCGCGGGCAGGCCGAAGGCGTCGAAGCCCATGGGGAACAACACGTTGTAACCCGACATCCGCTTGAAGCGGGCGCGGGCGTCGGAGGGAACCATCGCGTACCAGTGACCGATGTGGAGGTTCCCGGACGGATAGGGAAGCATGGTGAGTGCGTAGTGCTTCGGCCGGCCGGGCTTGACATCGGACTGGTAAAGACCGTCCTGCTGCCACCGCTCCTGCCATTTTGGTTCGATATCGCTGGGGGTATACCCCTTTTCGGCGGTGTTGGACGTCATAAGCGAACTCCGTAATTTGAAATCGACCCTGAATAGCTTTATTAGCATCTCCAAGGTAAGACTGCGATTATATAATTTGCACCATACCCTGAAGCAACTATTAATTAGGTATCGGTATGGCAACCGAAGAAAAAAAGGTACTTCCGGTTTTTGGGAGCGGCCCCGCGAGTTCTCCTCATCCCGGGGTTCGGCGACTTATTTTCGAAACGGAGTCCGACCCCTGAGAAAGCTGACGGAAATAGCGAACAGCCCCCCACCCGTTATTACATTACGGTTCAACGGTGGGTTCGGCAACTGAACCATGCTAGAATTCACGGCGGTGCCCTTCCACCGGATTTCCAGAAAGAGAATCGATGCATCCATGGCCAGGAAAAAGAAAAAAGCAACCAAACCCAAGGCCAGAACAGCCGCACCCAAATCAGGTTTCCAATGGACCGATCGACGCTTTACGCTTGCTTTGTTCGTGGGCGCGCTCTTGTTGCGGCTCATCTATATCGTCGAGATTTCCGGGACGCCCATGGCCGGGGTGCCCATCGGCGACGGTGAAAGCTATGATCTTTGGGCTCGCGACATCGCCGCCGGCAACTGGCTGGGTTCGGAGATCTTCTACGCCGCGCCGCTTTACCCCTATTTCCTGGGCGTACTCTACGCCGTATTCGGGCCCAACCTGATCGTGGTTCGTTGTGTCCAGGCCCTGATGGGCGCCGCTGCCTGCCTGATGATTCGCGATGCTTCCGCACGCTTCTTCGATGAAAAAACCGGGCGCCTGGCCGGTGTGTTGACGGCGATCTATCCGACGGCCGTTTATTTCGACGGCTTGATTCAGAAAACGTCCCTGGCTTTTTTCCTGTTCAGCTGCCTGTTGTTCATACTGGGTCGCTTGAAGCAGCAGCCCGGACCTCAATTGACGCTCGCGGCCGGCTTGTTGCTCGGCCTGATGGGGATCACCCGCGAGAACGCCCTGATCCTGTTGCCGGTCCTTTTACTGTGGTTTTGGGTCGTATTCAGTAAAGAGCCGCCGGTCAAACGCGCGGCCTATACCGCATTGCTGCCGGCGGGATTGATCCTGGTGGTGTTGCCCGTTACCATTCGCAACCAGGTGGTGGCCGGCGAGTTCACGCTGACCACGTCCAACCTGGGCACCAACCTGTGGATCGGCAACAATCCGGAGGCTGACGGATGTTACGCGCCGCTTCGCTTCGGTCGTAGCGACTGGAAGTTCGAGCGGCTGGATGCGACCGAACTGGCCGAGGAAGAGGCGGGCCGAGATTTGACCCCCGCCGGCGTTTCGGCATTCTGGCGCGACAAAACCCTGAGCGCAATTGCCGACGATCCGGGTCGATGGTTGATGCTGATGGGTCGCAAGATGCTGCTGGTTTGGAACGCCGTCGAGATTGCCGATACCGAGGACATCTACACCTACAGCGGTTGGTCGGTGCTGCTGGGCTTGCTCCTCCTGGTTTTCCACTTCGGTATCCTGTGCCCGCTTGCGGCCTTCGGCATCTGGCAGACCCGTACCCGTTGGCGCGAGTTATGGCCGCTCTACCTGATCGCCGCGGCTTACGCGGGCAGCGTAGTGCTGTTCTTTATCTTCGACCGTTTCCGCTTTCCGGTGGTCGGCGTGCTGCTGCCCTTTGCCGCCGCCGGTTTGGTGACCCTGCGCGACTCGTGGAGCAATCGTCGCAATGAATGCCTTATCGGGCTGGGTATCGCACTGGCCGTAGCGATTATGACCAACCTGCCCCTGTTGCCTCGGGCCGACTTTACCGCCAACTCCCATGTCAACGTGGGTAATGTGCTGGCTCGCGAGGGCGATTATCAAGGAGCCGTCGCTGAATTCGAAAAAGCGCTGGCAGCCAATCCCAACCTGTACCTGGCCAGGATCGCTTTGGGCAATGCCTATGTGAATACCGGCCAGGTTCAAAAGGCCCTGCCGCACTTGCAGAAAGCCGTCGACCTGAATCCCAATGCTCCGCAGGCACAATCCCAACTTGGCCTGGTGCAACTGGTTCGCGGTGAGACACGCAAGGCGGTCGCGTCGTTTCGCAAGGCCGTAACCTTGGACCCCGATCTGCAGGAAGCTTTGAACAACCTGGCCTGGGTTTTGGCGACGGACCCGGACGAAACGCTCAGGGACGGTGCCGAGGCCGTAGCCCTGGCCGAGCGCGCCCGCGATCTATCGCAAGGCAAAAACGCCGGTTACCTGGATACCCTGGCCGCGGCCTACGCCCGTGCGGGCCGATTCCAAGACGCGGTAGCAGCCGCCGAACAAGCGATCGCCCTGGCCGAACAGCAGGGCGATCGGGACAAGGCTCAAAAAATAAAGGCCCGCCTGACCCTTTACGGTCAGGAACAGGCCTATGAAAGTCGCTAGGAAACACGCCCCGCGACGGTTGCGGAGAACGCGGTGGTTGAGCGTTAGGTGTAATTAGCCGGAACAGATGCGCTCTGTTCCTCTAGGGAGTACCGCGTTCTCCGCATCCGCCGCGGAGCGTGTTCGAGCAATCTATCGTCTTCCCACCTTTGCCGCGCCGCATGGATTGACGAAATCCACGCTCACGAACAAAAGATCGAAAATACTGACCACGCCGTCGCCGTCGACATCGTTGGCGCGGGTCGTCCAGTCCTGGGCCCTCAGGTGAAGGTCCTCGACGGTGTTGCATCCGTCGCCGTTGGCGTCCTCAAAGGCAGGGTCGCCGCTGACCAGGATGCTGATGGTTTTGGTAACGCCGCCGCGTCCTTCGACCGAGCCGACGGTGACGGAGAAATTCGTGGTCTGTTTCAGGATTTCCAATTCCACAACATCCTGGTTGTGGCCGAATTCCTCACCGGTGTTTTCATTGGTCCAGAACCAGTTGGTTCCCTCGCCGAGGCATTGGAAGAAGGCTTCCAGAACGATGGGCGAGAGACCCTGGGCGCCGGAGCTGGTCACGATTTCCACACCCAACTCACCCTCGATATTCAGGGTCGCGGCGTTACTGGTAATCGTGCCGCAGCCGTTGGTGATGACGCAGTCGTATTGACCCACGTCGCCGCTGCCGTTGACGGGGACCAGGAGCGTTGCCGAGGTTTCACCCGTCAGGTTGATGCCGTCCTTACGCCATTGATAGAACAGCGGGCCGTCGCCGGATGCCGAAACGCTCAGTTGCGCGACCGAACCGATACAGGTGTTCACATTGCCGGGTTGGGATTGGATAACGGCCGCTTCATCGACGGTTAATGTCGCGCTCGATGACCACGTGGAGCCGCAGGTCGCCGTGATCAGGCATTGGTAATTGCCCTGGTTCCCGGGTCCCGCCGCATTCACGGTGTAGGTAGCCGAGGTGGCGCCGCTGACGGGCTTGCCGTTCAGATGCCATTGGTAGGAAATTCCCGAGCCGTCCACAGCTACGCTGAAGGAGGCGTCGTCGCCGGAACAAATCGCCGTGGATTCCGGCTGGGAGGTGATGCTGAAGCCCGGCGTTACCACCAGGGACGCGCTGTTGGACGAGACCGAACCGCAAGGCCCGGTAACCACGCAGGTGTAGGAACCGGCGTTAGCCGAGACGATGTTGTTGAGGATATAGGTTGAATTGGTAGCACCGTTGATATTGACGCCGTTTTTCTGCCACTGGTAGGTCAAGGCGGAACCGCTCGCGGCCACTTCAAAGGTCCACGACGTACCGGTGCATTTGGAAGCGCCCACGGGCTGTTGGGTAACAACCGTATCGGCGTTCAGCGTCAGGGCGGCGACACTACTGGTGACGCTGCCGCAAGCGCCGGTTACCACCACATCGTATTCGCCGACATCGCCGGCCTGAATATTGTTCAAGACGAGTTGATCAGAATTGGGTGCGCCCAGCGCGACACCATTGCGACGCCATTGATAGGTCAGCGAGCCGGAACCCGAGGCCGTTACATTGAAAATGACCTGATCGCTTGCACAAGCCGAGACGGCCTCCGGCTGCGCGATAATCTGGGTCTGGGTTTTCAAGCTCAAGGTTGCGGCGGAACTGGTCACAGAATCACAGCTGTTGCTGATCACGCAGGTGTAGCTGCCCAGGTCGGTGCTGCCCACGTTACTAATCGTCAGGGTATTGCTGTCGGGTGCGCCCAGGGAGACGCCGTTTTTGCGCCAGTCATAGGACAAACCGTCACCGGTTGCCGAAACGCTGAAGCTTGCCGAACCGCCGGCACAGGCTTCCTCGTTCACGGGTTGACTGGATACCGTGGGCGCGGTGCATTCCACGGCAGCAGGAGCCAGGCAGGTGGGGTAGATGCTTGCCATGGTGGCCACGTGCTCGCCCATGTGCGCGGGGATGCGTTCGGGTTCCACACCGTGTTCATGGCCCTGGCCCAGAGTAAAGCTGATGTTGCCGTAATTGCCGGAAAGCAGGTGGCAGTAACTCATAATGGTGCCGCAACCGTGCCCGGGTCCTTCCGCGCAAGGCAGGGATTCGAGACCCGAATAGCAACCGCTTTGCCCGCCCTGGCCGTTGTAGCACTCGTCAACGGGTTCGGGGTTGCCGCCGATGCCGCCGTAGCAGTGAGAGTGAGGCGAGTCGAAGTTATGGCCGATTTCGTGCGCCACGGCTACCACATCCCAGACCACGGCGGGGTTGTCGATGTCGAAGTTACCGTCCAAGCTGCCGGTGTAACCGTAACCGCCGCCGAAGTTATCATTGGCGCTCATGCCGCAGGCAGAGGCGTTGTAATTGAAACTGCCGTAGCAAAGCACGCCCACCCAGGCAACGCCGCCGCCGGTGTTCTTGCCGCTCATGAAGTGGGCAATGGTGCGATCCACATCGCCTTTATTGTCGTTCCAATAATTGCCGAACTCCAGCAGGCCGCAAAACGAGCTGCCCTGCTCCCAGGGATCGGCGGGCGTGTTCCAAATGGAGATCTCCGCGATGGTCAAGGCGGTATCCACTTCTTCCGAATAAACCGCGGAGCTGAAGGCAATCAGGTCTGCCGCGTACTGTGCGGCGTCATTTTCGTTACCGAACTTCTGATAGAATTCGTAATCGGTTTCAATACCGATGCGCGCGGCATAGGTGGCCCCGGTACCGCGAGCGGCCTTGGGCGTCCGGGTATGTTCTGCGGCCTTGTGTTTGGGTAATTCACCGGGAGCGGGCAGCATTTCGGTTTCACAGGCAAAACTCTCTTCGGCCGCGCGGCTCATGCCGGGGTCCAGTTCCATTGTGAACAACCCGCTATTCCTGGCATGGCGGTCGCGGCCCAACTTCCAATAGCGGCCCCGAAGGTTGACCATGCCGTTGATCTGTCCTTCCTCGGAAACGGAAATCAGGGCCTTGGAGCCGTGGACGCCGTCGATATGACCTGTAAAGTAAGCTGTTTTGGGAGCGGGGAGAAAATGTTCGTCGGGGGCTCCGTGATTAACACGAATGCGGCCGTCGTCGGCCCAGACCTGAAAACGCTTTAAGACCAGGTGGTCCATGTCGCCGGAAGCTGTTAGCGAGAGACCGCTCAGATACAAGGTCTCGCCATAAGCCACCGAGCGGGCTTGTTCGGCCAAACGCGAGTCACTCGCCGCAACGCGAAGATCCGCCGCGTCGGCCGTAACCGCAATCAGAGTCAAAACAACCACCATGCTAAAGTATTTCGTTCCGGCCATTCAGAACCTCCTCTTTACACCTGAGAGGCTTTTCGGATGACAATAGGGCTATCCGCTGACTGACCGCTAAAAGCGTGACCTGCGCCACATCGGCAATACTTTGTGAAAATAGACTTAATTCAGGAAAGAGCTCTAAGTGCTTGGGTGTCAGTGGTCTTCAGGTAGTTCCCGCAATATCGTTGCGGTTTCCCGTAGTACCCGAGTCGGCACTTTGACATACAAAAATTTGTCTAACAACGATTCAGATCACTTTTTCAGCAGGGAATGTAGAGAACATGCCAGGCTGTGACGAATGTCGAAAACGCCGGGAAACGACCCAATCAAATCGGCTCTCCGGTTGCCCTGCATCGCATCGTCCAGGATGCCCGACTTAAGCTTGGGGCCGCACGCAGGCTCCATTCCTTTTTCCAGGAGGACTGATTGCACAGAATATGGATCGTATGGTGCGGGCTGATGCTCGCCTTCTTGGGGGCCCCTGCACAAGAGAAACCTCTCGCCTTTAAAGGCGCCCACCTCATTCCCATCGCCGGTGCGGAAATCGACAACGGCCTGCTGGTGGTTCACCAGGGCAAAATTGTCTACGCCGGCCCTTATCAAAAGAAATCGGTTCCCAAGACCGCCGAGGTGATCAACGCCAAGGGCAAGGTCATCATGCCCGGTTTGGTGGATACCCACAGCCATATCGGCGGCGTGTCCGGCGGTGATCGCAGTGCGCCCATCAATCCCGATGCTCGCGCCATGGACTCCATCAATGTCCGTAGCGCCGGTTTTCAGAAGGCACAGGCGGGCGGCGTTACCACGGCCAACATATTGCCCGGGTCCGGTCATTTAATGAGCGGTCAAACCATCTATTTAAAGTTACGCGACGGCGGCGTGTTGGAAGACCTGATCATCCGGCTGGAGGACGGCTCCATCGCCGGCGGCATGAAAATGGCCAACGGCACCAACTCGCGCCGCAATCCTCCGTTTCCCGGCACGCGCGCCAAGTCGGCCGCGTTGATCCGCGAACAGTTCGTCAAGGCCCGTGAATACCAGAAGAAGCTGGCCGCCGCCAAGAACGATCCCGCAAAGGCGCCCGCTCGCGACCTGAAGATGGAAGCCCTGGTAGAGTTGATGGAGCGCAAACGCGTGGTTCACCACCACACCCACCGGCATGACGATATCATCACCGTTCTGCGCATTGCCGAAGAATTCAACCTGGAAGTCGTTCTGCACCACGTCAGCGAGGGTTGGAAGGTGGCCGACGAGATTGCCGCCGCCGGCGCCTCCTGCTCCATGATCCTGGTCGACAGCCCCGGCGGTAAGTTGGAAGCCCGCGACCTTAGCTTCAAAACCGGCGCTGTCTTGGAGAAAGCGGGCGTGCTGACAGCCTTTCACACCGATGACGGGATTACCGATTCGCGCTTGTTCTTCCGCATGGCCGGTCTGTCCGTGCGTTACGGCATGTCGCGCAAGGCCGCCTTGGAAGCCTTGACCATTGCCGGCGCCAAGATGATTCACCTGGACGATCGCGTTGGCACCCTGGAAAAGGGCAAGGACGCCGACTTCCTGGTTATGTCGGGCGATCCGCTCAGCGTGTACTCCATGGTGGAGCAAACCTATATAGAAGGCGTCAAGGTTTTCGACATCACCGATCCCAAGGACAGGCTCTATGCCGTCGGCGGATACGGCGCCAGCCATGACCAGGTTTGGAACCACGTCCACGATATCGGGGAAGAGGAGGGACACTGATGCGCAAAACCATGATCGCAACCCTGTTGCTGCTCTCCGTCACCGCTTTCGGCCAGGTGGCCTTGAAAGGCAAAAAAGTCTATACCATGGCCGGCGAGGTGATTACCGACGGCGTGGTGTTGTGCCGCGACGGCAAAATCGAAAAGGTGGGCAAGGGCCTGAAGATTCCGGACGGCTATAAGACCTACGAGGCCGCCGTTATCACTCCGGGACTGGTGGACGCCCATACCGTGGTGGGTTTGGCCGGTTACCTGAATCAAGATCACGACCAGGACCAGTTGGAACGTTCCAAGCCCATCCAACCCGACCTGCGCGCCATCGACGCCTACAACGCCCGCGAGGCCCTGGTTGGGTGGTTGCGCGAACACGGCGTGACCACCATTCACACGGGACACGGTCCCGGCGCCCTGATTTCCGGTCAGACCATGATCGCCAAAACCATCGGCGAAACCGTGGACGAGGCCGTGGTGCAACCCGTGACCATGCTGGCGGTAACCCTGGGTCAGGGCGCTTTGGCGCATGGCAGTAAATCGCCGGGCACACGCGCCAAACAAATCGCCATGCTGCGCAACGCCTTCCTGGGCGCTCAAGCCTACCTTCAGAAACTGGAGAAGGCCGAGGAAGGCAAGGAACCGCCCCGCGACCTGAAAAAGGAAATGCTGGCGAAAGCACTCAAGGGTGAGGTTCGCCTGCTGGTCACCGCCAACCGCGTGCAAGACATGATGAATGCCCTGCGCCTGGCCGAGGAATTCAAGCTGAAGCTGGTCCTTGACAGCGCGGCCGAGGCCTACCTGATCGCGGATAAGATCAAGGCCTCCGGTTTTCCGGTGATTCTGCACCCCACCATGAAACGCTCTTTCGGGGACAGCGAGAACCTGAGCATGGAAACCGCGGTCAAGTTGAAGCAGGCAGGCATTCCCTTCGCCCTGCAGAGCGGCTTCGAAAGCTATGTACCCAAAACAAGAGTGGTGCTGTTCGAGGCGGCCATTGCGGCGCGCTTCGGTCTTGCCTTTGAAGATGCTCTGGCTTCCATTACCATAGACGCGGCCCGAATCCTGGGTATAGACGATCGAGTGGGCTCGCTGCAAGCGGGCAAGGATGCCGATATCGTGATGTTCGACGGCGATCCGTTTGAATACACCACGCACGTTACCGGCGTCATGATCAACGGCGCCCTGGTAAGCGATAAAACCCGTTAACCTTTTTGGCGGGGCTAACCAATGCCCCGCCAACCCTTTAGAATCTTCAACCCGAATTTGCTACAGATACCGGAACTTTAGGCCGATAACCGATATGTCTGAGATAAGGGAGTATCGCCATGACAGCAATTCAAGGTAACGAATCAGCTTCAAGAGCATTGGAACAGAGTCTCTCGGCTGCCGGCGCGGTCCCTGGCAACAGCGCGGAGCGCGTCCAGGAACAGCCCCAAGAACAGAGCCGACGGCCTGAAACCGACACGGTAGAAATCAGTAGCCGGGGTCAGGGCAACGGTCCTGAACAAGCCCAGGGTACGCAGCAGACCCGAAGCACGGAAGAATCCCAGCCCTTGGAAACCACGGATGCGGCAAAAACCGAGGATCGAACGGAACGTGGCACCGGCCCGCGCTTGGAACCCGTCGCGGAAACCGAAAGTGAAGTTCCGGGTCGCAGACTCGACCAGTTTGCCTGATTTCACTCTTCCAAAAGCATTCATGTACTTCCGACCTCCATCGCCTTACCCGGCGATGTAGGCCGATCCCCCACGTAGCGATCGCGGCAGAAGCAAACCGCCGACCGGCCGGCATGACCGGGTTATGTCGATCCGGTTAGACTTGCAGACCGACCAACCCCGGTTCAACGAACCGGGAGAAGACGTGGTTTGTGCGCACCGCAAATAAAAAATTTCGGAGGCTTCGAGGAAAACGGCGCACAAGGTCTTCATCAGGATGGCCGCCTTGCGCAACTCGAGCTGCAACCCGAGCCCGTGATGTCTCCAAATCCGGTAAAGCCAGGTATACTAGTTCGACAAACCAACCGGAGACCTGGAGACGCTTGATCACTTTGAGTTAGCTCCGACCGGCGAGTGTTGTTTCAAAGGTGAAATCATGACCAGATTGGATACATGCTTCAATTTCTTGCAGGAGGAGCCTTCTAGTCGTGAGTAATTCCCGCTCAGGGGCCGGCGGTGATAATCCGGCCGCGATCAGGTCAGCATTGATAAAACGCGTACACCGGGCAACTTTGGGTAGGTAATTCATGGCAAATGTAGTCTTGCCCGCGCCATTGGGTCCTGCAACAATCCAGCATGTAGGCATTGGTCCTCCTGGATTTGAGCCCTTGGCAAAACATAACATATGTAGAACGGGATGAATAGTTGGCGGTGCCGGGAGGCGCCGGGAGGCCAAGCACGCGAATTCTTCTATCGGCTCAATGGTGTCTTATCCAATCGCCGGGAAATCATACTCTATGTAAGTTGCCAACCCATAGGTCGGCCTTGGAACACCTTCTCGCGATGACCGGGGCTCCACGACCCCCGGCGAGTTCACATGGTGATTACGGTGACGCTCGGTTCGTTGCGGCGGGCGTCCATACTGAAGCCCATCACCATCAGGATGAACTGACTTGTTTTGGCGAGATCCTCGCGGTAAACCAACATTCGGGCGAGCGCGGCCGGGTTCTGTAATTCCTCGGTTTCAGCGAGGATGGGGACGACACCCCAGAGCAATGCGGTCCGTCTCCAAACCCTGACCGAGCGGGTCACGGCCAGGATGGGCGCGCTCGGCCGCGCCGAACTGACCTGGCGAGCGCTGGTTCCCGTCCTGGAGATCACGACAACCGAACGGACCAGCAGTTCCCGCGAGAGCTGGGCCGTGGCGTGGGCCACCGCTTTTTCCACTTCGATCGGCGCCTGTTCCGGAGCCGTCTCGAAGTCGCCCATGCCGGATTGTTTCCAGTGAAGGGCCTCCATTTGTCGGGCAATCGTATCCATCATCTCCACCGCTTCCACCGCGTAGTCACCGACCGCGGTTTCAGCCGACAGCATGACGGCATCGACCCCGCTCACAACGGCGTGAGAGACATCCGTCACCTCGGCGCGCGTGGGCCTGGGTTGCTCGATCATGGACTCGAGCATTTGGGTGGCTACAATCACCGGTTTATGGTGACGCCTTGCCGCCAGGACAAGTTGGTCCTGGGCCGGCGGCACCATTTGGGGCGCCATTTCCACGCCCAGATCTCCACGCGCCACCATGATCCCGTCACTCGCGTCCAGAATCTCTTCGATATGCACCAGCGCTTCGGGTTTCTCGATCTTGGCAATGATCTGGGGCGGCTCATCCGGATCTGTCATCATTCGACGTAAAGCCAGGACATCCTCGGCGGTGCGAACAAAAGAGAGCGCGAGGAAATCCACACCCTGCTCGATAGCGAATTCAGCATCCAGCTTGTCTTTTTCAGTCAAGGCCGGGACGGAGAGGTTTGTTTTGGGCAGGTTCATACCCTTATTGTCTTTCAGCAGCCCGCCATGGACGACGGTAGTCGTAATGTCCTGATCCGAAACCGACTCCACGTGTAGTTCGAGCTTGCCGTCATCCAGCAGGATTGGATCACCGGGCTCGACGTCGCCGTGGAGCGATGCATATCGGGACGGAATCAACCTGGGCGACCCGATAACCTCTCGCGTGGTAACCGTCACTCGCTCTCCTCTGGTCAGCGTGACGGCGCCGTTTTCGAAACGACCCGTGCGGATCTTGGGACCGCAGAGATCGGCCAGAACCGCCGTGGGGGCCTCCAATTCGGCGGCGATCTTTCGGATCGTCTTGAGCCGTCGTCCGTGCTCTTCATGACTACCATGCGACATATTCAGGCGGAACAGGTTGACACCGGCCTCGATGAGCCGGCGTATCATCTCCTCGGATTCGCAGGCGGGGCCCACTGTTGCCACGATCTTGGTACGTCGTTTCCTGAGCAGGAAGACATCAGTCTCGATCTTCTGACCTGACATGTATTTCTCCTTTTCTGTCCGGGTAGGTGGTAGCATTCTAGCATAACTGCTTCCGAGGCGGATGAGGAGATCATGAGCGCGGGTCAATGGGGACCCTGCCGGCGGGTTGCGGAGAAGCTTGTTGCGGGTCGGACAGTTCCGTGGAAATGCACATGTGCACGGGTGGATCTCCTGTTCCGGCCAAAAAAAACGGGCCGGCGTATTGCCGACCCGTTTCCTGTTTTTTTCGATTATCGATCGCGATCAGGCGTCGTCCGCCTCAGCACTCGCCTCGACTTCCGCATCCGCCGGCTCGCCCACGTAGCGGATGACCATGCGTTTGTAGTGGCCGTCGCCGATGGACTCCGTCTGCAAATGCGTCATTTCGCGTAGAGCCAAATGGACGATCCGGCGATCATAGGGGTTCAACGATTCCAGAGTGGTCCGGTCGCCGGGTTCTTTTAACTCGCCCGCGGCTTCCAAGGCCATCTGCTTCAACTCTTCTTCCTTTCCGCGCACAAAACCGCCGGCGTCTATCTTTACCTTGGTCTTGCTGTCCGGGTAGTGATGCTCCAGGTAGGTTTGGAGCAACTGGCCCAGGCTGCGCATCGATTCGGTACGGTTGTTGAGGAAGAACTTCTCGTCAGCGCCTTGGATGTTGAAATAAAGGGTCGCTTCTTCCAGTTCTTCGGTTTCTACCTCGACATCCAGGTCCAGCGCCGCAACAAAGGACCGCATCCGAGCGTCTAAATCATCTCTTTCTTCAGGGGCTATGGCCGCATCGGTCATTCTTTCGCGAACCTCCAATTCAGAACTTTCGTCTGGATCAATGTAAAGATGTTACTGGTAATCATGTACAAGATCAATCCGGACGGCATGCCGATAAACATCAGCGAGAACAAAACGGGCATAATTTTCATCATCTTCTGTTGGGCGGGATCGCCGCCGGTCATGGGCATGGCCATGGTGCTCAACCACATGGTGGCGCCCATGATAATCGGCAGGACGTAGGTGGTGTCCTTGATCGAGAGATCGTGGATCCAGAACTCCCACTCGGCCTGGCGCAGGTAGATGGAACTGCGCAACAGCGAGAAATAGGCGAAGAAGACCGGCATCTGCAACAACATGGTGATACAGGAGGAAAAGGGGTTCACGCCCTCTTTCTTATACAGGGCGAAGGTCTCCTTTTGCAGCTTTTGCTTGGTCTCCATGTCGTTGCCGCTGTATTTCTCCTGCAACTTCTTCATTTTGGGTTGCAGCTTGCGCATCTTGAAGGAAGACTTGACGCTGGGCACCATCAGGGGCATCATCAGCAGGCGAATGAACAGGGTCAGAATAACGATCGCCCAGCCCCAGTTACCGGTCAGGTTATGGCTGTAATCGAGGCCGATGAACAACCACTTGGAGAGCAATCCGGCCCAGCCGTAGGAGATCAGGTTCTCCAGCTTGGGATCGGCTTCCAAGAGCAGGGTTTCCTTCATGGGCCCCATGTAGAACCGGCCGGACACACTCTCGGAAGAATGCAGCGCCATCACCGGTAGGTTGACCGACTTGCGGGTGGAAACGAAAAACTGGTCCGTGACCTTCATGCCCGCCCGGGTTACCGGCTCATCGGGGAGGAAGACATTGGCAAAAAAGTTGTCCTTGACGCCCAACCACTCCATGGGCAGTTCGGCTTCAACGGGTACAAAGGTGTTGCGGTCCAGGTTCTTGCCCACGTTTTCCTGCTCGGAATCGCCTTCCTCCGACCAGGTAAAATACATGATCTTGGGGTTGATGGCGCCCAAGTCGAGCATGGACGGCGTCAGCTTGTCCTTGGGGCCGATGCGCTGCAAACCCTCGGCGATCACCATGCTGAATTCTGAGTCGGGAGCACGCACCAGGTCGGCCTTGTAAGCCAGGGTGTAGCTTTCCCCCAGGGTGAATTCCTTGCGGATCTCCAGGTTCTTTCCGGTATGCGCGAAAACCACGCGGTTTTCGCCGCGCTCTACCACCTTGAACATCTTATCGCGCGTGGAGATGCCGTCCTTCAACAGGATCTCGCCTGGGAAGTGACGGGTGGGCACGGCCAGTTCCAACAGGCGTTCTTCCTTGCTGGTCACGTAATAGTCGTTCAAGACTGCGTAGGCAACCACGCCGCCCTTGTTGTCCAAGACGACTTTCAGGTGGTTGTTTTCCAGGACGATTTCTTCCCGGGCTATTTCCTCTACCGGCTCCTCGGGCTCAGCCTCGGTTTCTGCCGGGACGGGTTCCGATGTGACCGCGGGGTCCGGGTCGGGGGCGCTTTCCTCAGGGTCTTTTTCGACCAACTCCAAGGTTTCCGGTTCCGCCGGCTTGTCGGGGACGTAGCCCATCTTCTGACCGAACCAGGCCCAAAGGTAGAAGAATAGCAACATAAGCCCGAAAGCAAGCAACGTTCGTTTTTGCATCTATTTCCTCGGCGATTTGTCCTTGCCTTTTCGGCGGCGTTCCAAAATGGAAATCAGGGTATCGAAACTGGATTCGTAGTCTTGGAAGCTTTTTTCAAGCACCCCTCGCCGAGGATAGACGACCATGTCGTAATCACCCGGAAAATCGTGCTTCCTGACGCGGAAAACTTCTCGAATTCGGCGTTTTACCTTGTTTCTCCTGGTCGCTTTCCCAACCTTTCGGGATACGGCCAGCCCAAGTCTCGATGCGCCCAACGCTGTACGAAGCACATGGAAGACAAGCGTGTGGGTGACGACCTTCTGCCCGTTGTTGAATACGTTTCGGAATTCCTTGGGTTTCCTGAGACGGTTCGACTTGGGAAAGTCGTTACGCGGAGAGTCTCTTTCTTCCAGCAGCTCTTCTCCTGCGAATGATCCTGCGTCCGCCGACAGTTTTCATACGTGCACGGAAGCCGTGGGTCTTGGCTCTCTTTCTTCGATTCGGTTGGTAGGTTCTTTTGCTCATGATCAAAAAACTCCCAGGTAATTAGCAGGCCCCTCGCCGGAGCCCGGGTGCAAACCTGTAGAACTTAGCCGAGTTGAAGGTAAAAGTCAATTAAGAAGACAGAAAAGGGTGTAATTGAAAGTGGGGGTAAGGGCATAGAAAATTGAAGTGAGCATGATTTATGCGACGCGTAGACCCTCCCAGTAGTTATCCCATTGACCGTTAGCACGGATGAGGCGTAATGCGATCACTTTGTTGGCATTACC
>JASJCB010000368.1 GCA_030066195.1 Acidobacteriota bacterium | reverse complement strand
CCGCTGTTGGGATCGGTTCGGTACCGGGCCACGTTGGGTTTGTCGATTTGGAGTTCCGGCGTGTCTTCACAGATCAGGATACGGTTCTCTTCCGGTAGGTATTGGGACAGCACATTCAGAAACGTGGTCTTACCGCTATCGGTCGAACCGGAAATGAGGATGGACTGATCGTCGGCAATGGCCGCACGAAGCCAGTCCAAGGCTTCCCGGGTGATCGATCCAAAGTCCATCAGGTCTTGAGGGGTGAGCATCGAATGCGTATGCTTGCGGATGGTCAGCGAATCCGCATCGGCATTGACGCCTTTCAACACGCCGGATACCCGGCTACCGCAAGGTAGGGTTCCCTCCAGGATCGGCGTTTGTCCGGAACCAAAACCGATCTTGCGACCGTTGAAGGTGCCGAGTTGCGTGATCAGGTGCCGTAAGGTCTCCCCTCGGAACCGGCCTTCGATTTCGCGATCGATACCTTTGGCGCGGCAAACGATGCGCTCCGGCCGGTAGATGAAGATCTCGGTGACGGCCGGGTCGGTCATCGGTTCCAGGATCGGCTGGATCATGGGTTCGAGTAATCGGTAACGGTCTTTCTCGGGTTCGGTCAAACCCGCTATGATGGTGTCGAACATCAGAAAGCCTCCCGAGAACCAAGCACGACGAGATCTAAATCCAAGGTGGCCTCGGGATTGAAGTGTTCCAGGATGATGCCCGGCACAATGTCACTCCGGCGGGGAATCTCGACAAAGTAGCGACAGGGCCTGGCAAAGGTATGCTGTTCCTTGGGTTGAAGATGGACGACCTCCAGGATTTGGAGGTGCCCCGTCAGCGTAAAGACCGTCAGGGGAAAGTTGACCTCATCCATGGTAACCGTAACGGGTCGGGTAAGACCGAGATCGAACACCATGCCGCCATGCTTCCACAGTCCCGCCCGGTTTTTCAGGCCCTGCCTTTGCTGTTGTTTGGCGCGTGCCACTTCCAGGTAATGATCCTGGCCGGCAATCGACAGCGGGACATAGGTGGGGACATGGGTTGTCGGAAAGAACCGGGCAAACCAAACAAGACATAATAGCGCCACAAGCAAGATGAGAGAGCGAAACCGATCGGGTTGTTCGATGCGTTTGTTTTTGACCCAGTCTCGGACCTTCTCTTTTAGGGTATCGATGATCAACATGGGGAATCTCCTTCGATGTTCTATAGCTTTTTGGTTTTGGAAAGAATGCCCTCGGCAACCTGCCAGTGAAAGGCTTCCCTGAGGTCGCGCCAATAGGGCTTGAGGTACAGCCGGACAATGAAGCGTTGGTCCCCGTCGTAACACACGGCCACCCCCGAAAAGGAGCGTAGCTCCAGGAAGAACTTGGCCCGCAAAATACGGTCAACCTGCTGGTTGAAACTGAGGCTTTGGTTCAAGCCCGCTTCTTCCGCGGCATAACCTCCGGCAAAGACGCTGTAGGGAGAATCCGACTGGTTCTCCCCCAGTGATTTGGAGACCCGATAGACCAGGCCCTCCCCAACCATCTTGGAGGCATAGTCCGCGGTCTCGATGTCTTCCACGCCGAGGAAGATCTTGTTGCGGCAACAACCCAGCAACTGGCTGGTGTACTCCGGTGATTTGAATTTGCCCTTCAGGTTCTCAATCGTTTGGGTGGCCAGGACGGCAAAGACCTTGGACTGGCGGTTGAGGCTGAAGAAGTTGTTGTCCGCATCCTGGGTATCGCCCACGGTCGCGAAGATGTGGTACTCATCGATCATCAACGCGATCATCCGGTCGAAGTTGTAATCTGGGTAGCGGCGACGCTTGGCCGGACTGGTCCGTTGCAGGGCGACACACTGGAACTGTTGTTTCAGCAGGGTGCAGATGATGTCGGTCGCCCGATGGTAGGTGGCCTTGGGGATTCCGACACAGAGCCACTTACCTTCCGACATGAGGGTGTCGAAGGACGGAAACAACTTGTGATGGTTCTTCGTCGGATTCAACAGGTGATCGTAATAGGTCACCATGGAGGGTGCGAAAGTCCGCATGATTTTCGGGTTGGTGAAGAAGTTGATGATGGCTTCCAGGCCGCCGAAGATTTTGCCTTTCAACTCCGCGTCCTTGCCAAGCGTCCAACTGTCCTGGTACCAGTTGATGAAGGTCTCGCTTTGCAGCACGCGATCATGGTCCACGACCAGGTGATGGAGCTTCAATCGATCGATCAGGTAGTCCACAAACGGGGTTCGATCGACCCGGTAGAAGAAGAGTTGATCCGGGGCCGCGACAAACGTGTCATGTCCGAAGGGGTTGACCATGCCCTTAAACGGATTGACATGCGAGACCGCATCGACGTTCACATCCAGAAAGACGACCGCCTGCTTGAACAAGGACGCTTTGTCGGGCGCCGATGGATTCAAGATACACCGTTGGAACGCCTGAAACATGCGACGGCCCTCATCGGTGAGGTCCTGTTCCCCGACGGATAGGGCCGCGTAAGCCTCCTGGAGCCAACCATGGCCCGGGTCATTGGAGGGTAAGCGTTCCCCGATGGCCCGGAAGATCAGGAACTTGATCTGATCCCAAAGGTCGCGCCCCGCCCATTCATCGAAGTCGTCCAAAAGATCCACCGATTGTTCTTTGCGAAGGGTCGGGTTCTGCATGGGAAGGAAGGACCGGTTGCCGGTATCCGGTTCCCTGGTCCAAGGTGCATCGGTATTGGTCAACAGATTTCGGTAAACATAGAGCGAACCTTGGTGCTCCTTGTTGTAACCGATCAGGAACTTGATGTAGTCGACCAGGGCATCACCGGTATCGGGGTTGGTCACCACGGACTGGAAGTAAAGCAGGTTCACATAATCGAACGCGACCTTCAGTCCGTTGGCCACGTTGTCGGTCAGGACCATGTACTGACCTTTCCAAAACGCTTCCTTACTCTCGCCCAGGACCTGGGCGGTCAGGGACGTGATCAAACTGGCCACGACCTGACCGGACATGTCGGGGTCATTGATCGGGTTGCAGATATACTCGCCGTCAACAACCAGGTGCATGAAGTCATCAGGCCGGTTGTGCTTGATACAGTATGCCTGTACCTGGCGGGAGAAGTCATCCTTGGCATCGAAGACCAACCCGCCGATGTGTTTGTCGGGTTCGTCGGGGGCATACCCCAGCAATTGGTCGAGCACCGGGTAGAGGAACCCGGCCGTTTTGGCGGAACCGATCGAGCCGAAACAAATGGTGTTGGTATAGACCCCGCGCTCGGGCAGGTAGAACATGCCGCGGCTGCTGATGCCGGTTTGCAGGTCGGCAGCTTCTCCAAGTTTCAGGCAGAGTTGCCCGTCGTGTTCCGGCTCGGGCTCGAACGGTCGAACGAACTTGCGCTTGCTGAGTACCTTCAATGCCTTTTCCGCGGCCCTCCTCCGGGCATCGTCCGGGTTAACCCGGCGCCTGGCCTTGCGCAGATTGGTGAACAGGACACCCGAGAGGTTGACATCGATGAGCCAGAGACCTTCGGCGATGGCAAGGTAGAATAAATAGGGCATGGTCTGATAGTACCGCCAGGTGAACCTGGGCCAGGTGCGGCTCATCAGATCAAGCTCATAGGTCGGCCGAAGCAGGAAAAACCCGATGTAAGTAAGCACGGCCCAAATGAGCAGGGTGACCCACCCGACGCGGAAAAACCGGTACCGGTACAAGCGGAACCGGAAAAACAGAAATCCGACGACGACGATCAACGCGATCAGGTAAAATTGTTTCAGGGTCATGAACGCCTCCGGTGTTCTTGAGGTTCTTCAGCGGCTTGCCCGCCACATAAACTGATGGGCACGGACGCCCAGATTTTAGGAGGAAGGCAGGGGACGCAGTCGCCTGCCTACCACCGTTCCAAAATCTGGGCGTCCGTGCCAATAAATCTACCCGTACTCCTGTGCCGGAAACATGAAGGTTGTTTGCCATAAGAGGCGGTTTCACCATGAGTTAGGCACTTCGTCAACCTGCCGTTGGTGCTTCCGTAGCTGCTTCCGTATGAGGGCCTGCTCCTGTTCATGTTCTGCGCCCTCCAAATTCCGTGTACATTTGCCAAACATCGGGATAGTGAACGGTTGTTAGTTGGCATGGGATTTTCTTCTTGTTTGACTTCTGAGGCTGGATACCCCGAGATCTTGCTTTCTCCTCATGGTAGGTAGCTACTTTGGAGGTTTCTTTGGGATTTTCACGTTCCGTTTCAAACTGGGCGAGCAAGGTTTGTGTCGGCCGGTTGGTGGTAATCGCCAGGCATTGAATCTTTGCACCGGCTTTGAACACCCCTCCCCATTTCTTGATAAAGGACAAAAAATCCCCGCCGAAATCCGATTGCGGATACCAGACCACGTACACCTGATTTTCTTTGCACACGATTTCATGGTTCAGGCTGACGACCGCTTTCTGGTCTTGGACAAAGTATTTTGGGAAAAGGTCCGGTGAGATGTGACAATGGTTTGTCAAAAAAGCGGCTCGGTCTCTTCGATTGATGATCTGATAGGTCCGTTGATCGGGCATCAGGAAAAAGTTGGTAAGGCCAAGCGAGGAGACAGCCTTTGATTTAATTTTCAATTTTCGAATATGGGCGTCCGGGTTACCGACACAACCCAGGAACCTGGTACTGACACGGTACATCCTGGGTTGTTTGCCGAGACGATCCTTTTTGTTGTACACAGATGACTTGAACAGGGCGGTCAACCAACCGGTTTCAACCAGTTCTTGTAACCGGGCGCGACAAGTGCGCATGGAAACGCCGAACCAGAGTTCAAGTGTGAAGGCGTTACAAACACCCCCTCGATTGTACACATACCAGAGCAAGGCAAAGGATTCGGGGTTCAAGTTCGCAAGGCGTCGCCCTTGTTTCGAGATTTGGAATCGCGCAAGATCTTCTTGCCAGTGACGGTACATGGTGAACCTGCCTTAAATGGAAATGACACGGGCTTTCGTCAGCCTGAAAATCTTCTGACCCTGACTCGATCCAAGGCCGCCGGGCGTTGCGAAAATCAGATGGGCATTGGCCTGATGCTTGTCCTGGATTTCCCGTACGGAATAGCCGCCTGAACCACCACGGCCCGCGCCGGAATCAATCTCATAATCGTTGCGCGTGATCTGAATTTTGGGGTTCCCATCGATGTCGGTTTCCCCTGTTTCTTCTTGAAATTCCATATGCAGGTCGGGGATGGCAGCGCGTTGTATCTCCTTGTAGCGCGCCAACACACCCGGCGCTTTGTTTTCTACCAGGTCTCTCAGTTTTTTCAGGCGTTGGTACTCGGGCTCCAGTTCATGAAGACTCCGGCCGGCACGCAACCTGGAAAGGTGTTCCAACTTGCGCGCCTCACGCGGCCCATATTCCTTCAGGGAAGCTTGTTCTAAAGCGGCCCATTCCCGAACTTCGTCCCCTGTCAGGTCACTTTCCTTTTTCTTTCGATTCAATGCATTCAATCGCATCCTGTCGGCCTTGGTAAAGCCGGTGGCATGGCGCATTCGATTCACAAGGGTTTCGCGTTCGGATGCCAATGCTTTCTCAAAGGTAGCATCCGATTTGTAAAACGTGACTTGCTTCCCTTCCAGGAATGCTCGTCGCGTTTCATTGAGGAAGACCTTGTGGACGAGAAGGTCATGGTACAACTCGCTTTTCTTTTTCTTGAAGGTTCCCGTGCAGACCGGTTTGGGCTTGTCCAGCATTTCCAGAAGGCGCGCCCCTTTTTGGGTCAGGTGATAGACATGCTTGCGAAACGTATTGCCTTTGGTTTCGATGTCGAAGCTCTCGCGGTCGACCAACCCGGCTTTGACCAATTTGCCCAAACCGGCATTGCGGGTTTGGGCCATGTTCAAGAAATCCGCCTCAAAATGGGGCAGGTCGCCGTGTGCTAAGGCATCGAGATAAGCCGCTTTTTCCAATCCGGCTTCCACATGTTGCTGCCAATGGGCCTGATCGGCGACCCCGAGGTTCCCAAGCTGAGCCATAAAATCGAGATGGGTTTGACGGAGGGTCAAGCGATCGCCGACACCCAGCGCTTGGGTATCGATGCCCAAATCTTTCTTGAGATTCAGCTGCGAGAAAGGATGGTCGATCGGCAACGGCTTTTTTCTTTCGAGCGGAATCGCAATCCCCCGACTTACCTTTTTCTTCAGGGTGTCCAGGTCAGGGATGTGGTACCGGAGTCCGGTTTTGTCGGGTAACCGGATCAGGCGGTTCATGCGTTTTTTGAACGCCGCCCGCATTTGGTTGTCCGACCACCCCAATTGACGCAAGGTTTCGCGTGGATGCGCGATCGGTTTGGTCACCAGGGCACGAACCGCTTCAGCGAAGGATTTGTTTTCGAAGGTCATGACCCAATCGACGGCATTGCTCGGTTTGCCTTTCGCCTTGTCGATCAGATCGGTTCCCGCACCCTTTCGATTCAAGTAATCCATGAGGTCTACCTGCCTCGCTTTGCGCTGGGTTTCCGGGTCGAAAGGATCGATTTTTTGTTCCTTTGCAGCCAGTTGGCGGTAGAAGGCAGGCTCGGAAAACGCACCCTCTTCCTTTAAAACTTCCAGAATGCCTCGATCAAAAGTCGATCCATGAACCAGCGAGGTTGGTTCGCCCGTTAGCGTGACTTTCAACCCCGGCATTTCCGTAGGATCGATGGGCGCGGTGGTATAGGCATTTTGTGCGATCGCATCGATCAGGAGCGATTTGGCGGTCAACTGTTCGAGCGCCGGGGCTGTCTCACCCATGGCCTTCGAAAAGGTCTGATGTTCTTCTGCCTCGATTTGCAGATACAGTCGTAGATTGGTTTCGTTGAAGGCGCCGTAGTTTTCAATCACCTTTGCGATCAGGGCGTTGTCCTTGGCGATTTGGTCCAACACGGGTTGACTGGAAACGTGATCCAATCGAACGTCCGC
>JASJCB010000200.1 GCA_030066195.1 Acidobacteriota bacterium | reverse complement strand
AGCCCATAGGCAATGAGCGACCAGAAATCCCTGATCGGCGGGTTCGCCGGAATGTGAATCTTGTAGGTTTTGGTTGCGTCGAGACCCTTACCGTCGCCGTCCCGGGCGGTCCACAGATAGTAGGTTGCCGAGGGCTTCGCGGCGTCGAAGCTCTTGTACCAGCCTCCGGAGAAGTAGTACCAGCGGACCATCCGATCCTCGTAGCGCAGGCCGTCATCCAGATTGTAGGTTCCGAGGGTCTTGTTCTCCTCCGGGGTGAGACTGAACGCGCCCCAGGCGCTGTTTTCCCAAAACTGATCCCAGGCTTCACCGGATTGCATGTGAGCGATCGCATATTCCTGCGCGTCCCTGGCGGCACGTTCGAGAATCTCAACGACCTCCGGCGAGGGGTCGAATTTCCCTCCCTTGCGGATGCCGATGCCGGCGAGCATGCCGTACATGACTTTGTCGTACTCCTTGATCGGCTCTTCCTGCACAATGCGATCGATCATGTGGAAGTCGCGGATGTCGAAGCTGGGCGCGGGATCATACTTCTTCCGCGAGGCCTGAATGAACCTGGTTGGTTTGGGATTGCCGGCTTCAGAGAGCGGATAAATGCGCGCTGTCTTGCCAAATGCAACCGCGGCGTCCCAACCTTTCCGTCCTTTCTCAACCGGAATGAGGCGCATGCAGACAATGTGCCGGTAGGTATCGCTCCTTACCACGATGTAACCCTTCGGCACCTCGTCGTCATAGCCAGGGGGCAGTACCAGGTACTTGCCGCCTTTGCCATTGTCGACGCCGCCGGTCCCGATATCGACCAACGAAATCATCGAGAGATTCATGATCGACGAGAAGAAGCGGGCCTTCTCCCCGGCCGGAGGAAGCTCCACCACGATGGGTCCGTCTTTGACACTGAACGTGCTCACCCAGTAAGGTGATTGAACGTTATAGGTGATCCCACCCCAGCGATAGTCCGGCTTCTCGCCCGTGTAGATGATATCGGTGTTACCGGCTCCGAGATCGCGGCGACCGGCTTCGGCCTGGCTCATGGTGGCCAGTGCCGGTGAGGCCCAGAGGAGCGCTTCAAATGCGCGCGAGTAGATCAACCGCTCTTCTGTTTCGGTGAGATCTGTCTTTCTCGACAGGTCGCTTTGGGCGAATACCGTTTGATCGGCAGCAAGCAGAACAAATGCTGCAAGGACCGTCATGAGTGATTTCGTTGGATTGCCTGTGCTCATCATTCGTCTCCTGCTCATTTCTGAGTGAAAAGCTGATAATGAAAAGTGAAAAATTAATTGAGTCACTTTTCACTTTTCATTTTTCATTTTTCACTTTCTCGATGTCATTGGGCTTCCACGTCTTCTCGAGGATCGGCTCAAGCGGACCATAGAGACGCAGCAGGACGAACCAACCCTCGCGGGGGATCGTCTGGATCCAATTCTGCTCCCGACCTTCTGGGGCTACCGGCCCGAAATAGACGTCGATCGAGCCGTCGTCGTTGACCAGCAGATCGTCCGTGCTGGATCGCGTCGGGCGTTTCTGCTCGGCATTGATCAGGCTGCGGGTCTTGTTGCTGTATACCGGGATCTGCCAGAACTGCGTCACCGGCACCTCGGCCGGCATGGTCAGCCGGTAGGTGCCCGAGCCGTCGAGCATATTGCCGGCGGCGTCCTTGTAGGTCACGGAATAGAATACGCCCGTTCCGGGACTTGGAGGCACGACTTTGGAGGTATTGCCGACAAGCTGGTACCAGCCGGCGGCGCGCTCCTCGACCTCTTCGAAATTCCCGGTCAAGAACCAGGGACTGGTATAGTGGACGATCTTCTCCCATTGCCGATCGTCATAGATACGCGCACCATCGAATCGGTTATTGAAGGCCATCGCGCGCACCATGTCCCAGCCGGTCTTCGCCGCGCGGGCAAGAATAGCCCGAGCACGCGCGTCCGGCTGGAATGGCTTACCCTTTTCGATCCCGAGACGGCGCAAATTGCCCAAGAGGGACAGACTGCCTTCCTGCACACGGTCTGCATTGATACCGCGAGCGATCCATTCGAACGCCTCTTCGTCCTTCGGCCAGTCTTGATCGAACGGGCCGTCGCCGATCAGGATCGCGCGGCCCCGTTCGCCGGCACCCGGGCCTGCCAACCGATAGGCCTTTACCTCTTTGCCAAGCGCCACCGCCTTGTCGAGCGTCATGCCAGGATTATTCGGGAACGTCCGGACGATGAACCAGAAATGATCGGAGTACTTCAGCCGTACCGGGAAGTACCCTTCCGGCACGTCACCGTCGTAGCCCACCGGAAGGAAGAGAAACTTCCCTCCTGCGCCCTTGTCCGGTCCGAGGCTGCCGAAGTCCTCGAGCGGGCGCTGAAAGAAATCGACGGCGAAACCGAGGCTGCCCCCGGGGACTTCAACCACGACCGGACCGGTCTTGGCCGTGTTGATGAGCTGGGACCAGGTGTAGACGACCTCGTTGTTCGCGGTCATGACCGTCTGGTGCGGCAGTTGGCGCTTGCTGTGGACGGCCGTCGCCAGCTCGCCGGGCTTCATGCCGACATCGCGCTGCATGGCTTCGTTCAGGCCAAGGCTGTTCAGCATCGGCGTCGCCCAGATGTAGGCCTGCACGGCCGCCTGGTAGTCGAATTCGTCGAGGAGTTGCTGTGCTTTTTCGTCAGTCGGATAACCGGCAACGAACCCATTTTCCCGCGTTTCGAGCTCAGCGTCAGCCTCAGGTGCCTGCTGAGGCCAGTTGCAGCCGGTGATCGTTGCCAGTACGGCGATAGCGATCATCGCCAGCATCGATTGCGCCGGTTTGCTTGTATTCATTTTCCGCCCCCCTTTAAGTGAAAAACTAATAGTGAAAAGTGAAAAATTTATTGAGTCACTTTTCACTTTTCACTGTTCACTGTTCACTTTCTCGAAGTCGTTCCATCGCCAGGTCTTCTCGAGGATCGGCTCGAGCGGGCCATAGAGGCGCGGTAGCGTGAACCAGCCCTCATTGGGAATAGTCTTGACCCAGTTTTTTTCCGGCACGTCTTTCGGCAACTCCGGCGCGAAATACAGATCCACGGAGCCGTCGTCATTCTTTACGAGATCGTCGGTGCTGGATAAGGACGTACGCTTCTGGTCGGTATTGATCAATGCCCGTGTGGCCACCTCGTAGACTGGGATCTGCCAGAATTGCTTGACCGGCACGTCGGCGGGCACGCGCAATCGGTAGGTGTGGGACCCGATCAGGAAGTTACCGTCCGCATCTCTATAGGCGACCATGTTGAACTGCCCGGTGCCCGGCTTCGCGGGCACGCGGACCACGAAGTTGCCGACCAGTTGATGCCATCCGCCCGCGCGGGCCTCGACCTCCTCGTAATTCTCCAGGAGGAAGATGGGGCTCACGTTATTGAAAACCTGTTCATATTTCCGGTTCTCGTAAATCGGTGGTGTACGGGGTCGGAACGCCATCGACAGGACTATGGCTTCGGCGGTCTTGGCAGCCCGCGCGAGGATTTTCTTCGCGCGCTCATCCGGGGAAAACGGTTTGCCCTTCTCGAAACCCAGCCGGCGCATGTTGCCCAGGTGAGCGAGTCCTGCAGCCGGAACCTTGTCCCGGTTGAATGCCTCTGCCAGCCATTCGAAGGCTTTTATGTCCTTTGGCCATTCTTGCGAGTAGGGCCTCTCCCCGATCAGTAATATCGGGTTTTTGGGCGGATCGTCAGCTTCAGCCAGGTAGTACCAGCGCGCCGTGCTACCGTGCTTGACCGCCGCCTCGAGACTGCCCTCGGTTGCCGGAAAGCTGCGGACGGCCGGCGAGACCAGATAGGAATGCTCAATCGGAACGTTAAAAAAACCCTCCGGAAGCTCCCCTTCGTAGTCGGTGGAATAAATCAAATACTTTCCACCTTTCCCTCTGTCCGGACCGATGTCGCCGAAATCTGTATAGGCGCGCATGCCGAGATCCCACAAATGGCCGCGTGTTCGTGGGGGCACTTCATAGATGATCGGACCTTTCGAAAGGTCGATATAGGGGGTAATCACATAAACCACTTCGTCATTGGGCGTGATCAGCCCTTGCTGCGGCTGGATCCGCTTATCGAAGAGGTAAATCGTGCGCTCGTCGCCCCCGAGGCGCTGCAGCCCCTTCTCATAGCCCAGGCTGTTCAGATAAGCATAGCCCCATACGTAGAACTGAGTGGCGGCCTGGTAGTCGTACTCGTCGAATGCCGCACCGGCGGTTTCCTCCGTGGGATACCCGCCGATGTATTGCGGTTCGAGATCCCGTGTGGCGGCAGTCGTCCCCGTGGTCTGCTGAGACCTGTCGCAGCCGGAGATCGTTGCCAGTACGGCAATAGCGATTATCGCCAGAATCGATTGCGTCAGTTTGCTGTTCTTCATAGCGTTTTTCCTTTACTCCACTTTCTCGAAGTCGTTCGGTCGCCAGGTCTTCTCGAGGATCGGCTCGAGCTTTTAAGTGAAAAACTAATAGTGAAAAGTGAAAAATTAATTGAGTCACTTTTCACTGTTCACTTTCTCGATGTCATTCGGCTTCCAGGTCCTCTCGAGGATCGGCTCGAGCGGGGCATAGAGACGCAGGATGGTGAACCAGCCTTCGTCCGGGTTGGTTTTGATCCAGTTGGCTTCGAATCCTTCGGGCGCCTCTGGACCGACATAGATGTCGATCGAGCCGTCGTCGTTAGTCACCAGTCCGTCGTCGGTGCTTGAAAGGGTCGCGCGTCCCTGCCCGGTGTTGACAAAGGCGCGTGAGTCGACCGCATAGACTGGGAGCTGCCAGAATTGAGCCACCGGAACGTTTGGGGGCATGCGGAAGCGATAATTATTCGAGCCGTTCAGGGTGTTTCCGTCGCTGTCCTTGTAGGTCGTTAACGGGAACTGACCCGTACCGGGTTTGGAGGAACCCTTTTCCATGAAGTTGCCGATGATTTGGTGCCACAGGCCGGCCCGTTCCTCCACTTCCTCGTAGGCGCCGCCTGGCAGAAACTGCGGGCTCTTGTTGGTGAACCCGATTTCCCATTGCCGATCCGGGTACGGCTGCAGGGCGACCCGGTTGCGAAATGCCATGGAGAGCGCGATCGCCTCGGCGGTCTTCGCTGCTCGATCGAGAATCTTGCGTGCCCGCTCGTCCGGTTCCCACGCCTCGCCCGGGCGAAGCCCGAGTCGACGCATGTTGCCAAGGTGTGGCCGTGCTTCGGCGGGCGGTCGATCGTCGACAAAAGCTCCACCCAGCCATTCAAAGGCCTTCGCGTCACGCGGCCATTCCTGGCTGAAGGGTCGATCGCCGATCAGGACGGTCTCATGAGCAGGCGGAGTGCCTGCCTTCGAGAGTGGGTACCAGCGTGCGGTCTGCGCAAGTGCAACCGCTTTCTCGACGCTGCCTTCACTTTCGGGGAATGCGCGGCCGGCCAACATCACGAAGTCCGAGTAGGGTGAACGGTAAACGTGATAGCCGGCGGGCACGGGGCCGTCATAATCCCGCGCGACGAGCAGGTACTTGCCGCCTTTCCCGCCGTCGGGACCGATGTCACCGGTATCGCCGAGGGCTCGCATGCCGAGATCCCAGAAGTGACCGCGATTGCGCGGCGGGATCTCGAAGACGACCGGCTCGTCGGACACGTCAAGGGCGCGAGACCAGAAGTAGATGACCTCGCTGTTGGCAGTCAGAACCTGATGTTGCGGTTGAATGCGCCTATCGTGGATGTAGTTGGCGAACTGGCCCCCGCCCATGGCAGCAAGCCCCTTGTCGAACCCGATCGTGTTCAGATACGCATAGCCCCAGATGTAGAACTGGGTGGCCGCCTGGTAGTCAAACTCATCGAACGCCGCCGTCGCGGTTTCTTCCGTGGGATACCCGCCGATGTACCGCGGTTCGAAGTCTCCCGCGGCGGCGGTCGTTGCCGTGGCCCGCGGAGGCTGATCGCAGCCGGCGATCAGTGCCGCAATTGCGATGACCGCCAGGGGTAATTTCGCAAGTTTGCAGCTCTTCACGAGCTCATCCGCGATGGTGAAGAATGGCGAGGTAGATTTCGTCAGTTCGGTCTTTTTCATCATTATACTTCTCCTGGCTATCGAGGAAACATCAACTGAAATTGCAGGCGGACGGTCCAGTCACCGGGAATGTCCGGTTTCTCGATGTTGTAGTAGACATGCCCCTGCGCATTCACGGCTTGCGTGCCGATCCTGAACACACGGCCCATCCCACCGCCGAGCGGCACGGTCCACCGTTGTCCGCTCGGCGTCTCGGCGTTGTGCGTCATGATGGGTGACGTCGTCAGGTACCAGCCCTTGTCGAAGTTGTAGTTGACGAACGGCTGCAACGTAAACAGGTTGATCTCGTTGCCCGGATCCGTGTCGATGCCCCAGACGTTGCTGCAAACAGAATGATTCGCATCGAGGTCATGATTCGCATCGTAATCTCCCTCGCGGGTTTTCTCCGGAGCTTCGTGAACGGTCAATGACACCTCGCTTTGCCCCCTGCCGGCTGCGCCCTTCCCGACCGTTTGTTTCGGATGGGCGGCGTGTCAGCAGGGATTGTCGGTGGCGTACGGTAAAGGCCGGCCTCCAGGAGATTCGAGCCTTGCTCGATGACACCTTGGTTGCGACTGATGGGGTGATTCTCACCGATGCCGGCGCCGTCGACTATCCGAATTGCGTCATGCAGTTAAGTGAAAATTGAAAAGTTGAGACGCCTCGCTTCCCAAGCTCAGAGGGTGTGCTCCGTTCCGGGGGCTTGTTCCTCCTTCTTCATCCTTCCACTGTTCACTGTTCACACCGCCGCGGGGGGGCGAAGACCTGTGAACGTCGCTTGCCTGCTTTTGCCGCCGCCAGGGTTTCTCGCGGCGATTCGCCGAAGAAGGCGCGGTACTCGACCGCGAAGCGCCCCAGATGGGTGAAACCGTTGTCCAAGGCAATGGTGGTGACCGTGTTGCGCTCGGTATCGGCGGTCATCAGTTCCCGGCGCGCCGCGCTGAGCCGGCGCATCTTGATGTAATCGCTCGGGCTGATTTGGAAGCAGGCGGCAAAGCAGCGCTGCAGCGTGCGCAGACCGACCTCGACAGATGCACACAGATCCGCCATGCGGATCGTGTCGTTGTAGTGCGCCTCGATGTAGTCCTGGGCACGTTTCGCGATGGTGGGCGGCGATGCGGGCAACAACTGCTCGGCGCTCACGATCGATGAGGACTCCGCCATCCACAGAATGATATTCGCCAGGATCGCCGAAGCGGTTTCGGCATCCAGGCGGCCATTGTGTAGAACCGCCTTAATCTGGTCTCGCGTCGCGATCATATGCCTTTGATCACCCTGGTGAATGGCGGCGTTGCCCGTTTTGAACAGGTCGTTTCCCGGTGCGATCGCCGCGGCGACTCTGCAAAACTCGCCTTCGGACAGCCACACGGCCAGGTTCTGAACCTCGCCATGAGTCACGATCTCGAGCTCAGACCCGGTGGGAAAGACAATGAGGTCTCCATTTCTCAAGGCGTGACCGCAGGCGTTGACACTGCCTCGGTCAACCGTGGACAAGTAAAACCCAATCGTGCCGTTCAGAGTCTCTGTAATGGTGAACAGGTCCCTCTCGAACCGGGACTCCATAATGCTCAGGCTGTCGTGCTCGAGGAACGTGACCTCGGCCAGGAAGCCGCCCTTTGTCATGACCCGGCCTTCAACGTTCCAGCCGAGCGCCTGATGGGCCTCTCCGGCAGCTTCCACGCTCGTGAACGTCATCGTCCTGCTGATCGACGGGGTATAGTCATCACGCATTGTTCAGCCTCCATGATCCGGATATCCATGGGGATCGAGCAGCATCAGACCGTGGAGATTAAGACGCCCCCGAGAGAGAATGGCGAGCCGGCACTCCTTCGTCCTTTCCGGCTCGGTCCGGTTGGGGTTTGACGATCAGGTAACCCGGGTATATCTTAATGTATGCCGGGAAAAGCTTTTTGCCTATTGGACTTTGGTCCAATGGGAGAGGTGAAAAGCGCGGTCTGTGCTCAGGCTCCTATTGCGAGGATTTCCTGCCGAATTAACGCTGTTGTTGGGAAAAATAGGCTTGGCACGAGAGTTAGCACACTGGATATGGGATTATTGCGCCGGGCATTTTTCCACAAGACTGCACGAGCATCGTTAACGGATTCTCCGATCGCGTCTTCTTGGCCGGGGGCCGGTAAAAGGCCGGTTCGGGAAATTCACCGTGGGATTGCAAGGCATCGAGGATGTCTCAATCGACATTTGTTCCCTATGTAGTAAGGCTCTCTCGGATGCTTACGGCCTTTGGAGGGATACTCACCAAACCGAGGGGTGATATCGGTTTGGTGGATCGCAAGGGTTCCTTCAGGGGTTCTGACAGGAAACGCGACCACTGACCTGACCTAAGACGGCGGAAATTTTTTCAAAATGGAAACTACGGCTCTGCGCACGCGCTCATCTACATTTCTATCCGTTTTCTTGATGCGGCCCGTACCGTAACCCCGCCACACCAGTTCGTTGGATTTGGCGTTGACCACATCGATCACCAGGGTGCCTTCTTTGTACTCGCTGACGGTTACATCGGGACCGCCCCAACCGTATGCCCAGCCGCGATAACCCCAACCATAATAAGACGAGTTCCAGGTCTGGACGTCCACCTTGTCCCGGGTGCTGCCAAAGAAAATCACATGGAAATCGGGGTTGGTCTCATCCATGGTGAAGCCCTTGGCTCCCAGTTCCGCGGCGATGGCATCCTTTACCTTTTTGGCGATGATCGGGTTTTTGTCCATGGGATTGTCCCGACCGCCCCTTGGAGTCAACCAGTCAAAGGTCTTCATGGCGCTGAAGTCCTGGCTGGAATCGTGGTGTTGAGCCACCTTGATCGAAGGGGCACAACCCCCTATCAGAAGACCGATCAAAACGAATAGCAGGATGGTTTTAGTGTTACTCATAATGTTCTCCTCTAGTACGTTGATTGCCAAACAAGAATTTGTTTGGAGGGTTGACCGCGGGGTCATGATAACGGTTGTCAGGGTCCGGATATCGACATTACTTCTTCTGCCTCCGCCAATGCGATTTGTTTAAAGGCGTCATTTCCGGCAGCCTACTGCCGTGTAGTTCTGTTCAGAGCTTCCAAACAATGGAGGTGACAATGCCGTAATCGTTTTTGACGGTATCTTCCCCGGAAGCCTGGGAATCGTAAGCGTCATAGAAGTTGAGGTTAATATACAGGTCGTTGACGATTTCCCAATCCAGGTCAACATTCAGGTTGGCGCGGACCCGGCCGAAATCGGAGAGACTGGGGACGACCTGTAAATCAACGGAAAAGTCCAATTCGGGATTGTCATAGCGAAACCAGTCGTAGTCCAGATTGAAGGAACTCTCCAAGGTATTGTCTTTGCCGACGGTGTCAATGGTTTCTTCTCTGCTCACCAACAAGGCGCCCGTTACCGCCAGCGCGGTGTGATTGGTTTGGATCAGGTCACGCCCGCCACCGCCGCCTACCGAAACGCGGTTTTCCAAGCCCAACTCGTCATTGCGTTCATAAAACCCCCCCAGGCCCAAAAGCCATCGTCCGGGGCGTAGTACGATATAGCGAAAAGAACCGTTCGAGCGCGCACTTTTTTCGTCGTTCTCGGTATCTGACAAGTTGCCGTCCAATTTCAGGTTGAAAATATTCAATGTGGTTCGGTAAGTGGTATCCAAGCCGTAGTTGAGTTGGGTGACGCCGCTGGCCTGGGTGAAGTTATAACCGGCGCGGATCTTACCTTCGATGCGTTCCCTGCGCACGGTTTCGATGGGCACGATATAGACCACCTCTTCGAAGAAGACAATCACTTCCTCCCGCTCCGTGGTCAGTCGCAAAACCAGGTCTTCCTCCTGGGGCAACAGCCGGCCCGTATAGCGGGCGCCGGATTGAAGTTCTACTTGGAGTGTTTTGTTGGAACTCAGCCGGGTGATATCATCCCATTTAAGATAAATATTATCGGTGGCGTCGGTTTTGAATTTCAGCTTACCCCGTTCCATGATTTTGATATCACCGGTCAGGCGATCCCCATTGCTCAAAACCACGATATCGGTCCTGTTCGCCGAACCGGGCCGTGCCGTTAGGATCATCGCCAAAAAAAGAATTAGCCTGGCACCCTGCTTCTTCATGAAGTTCCCCGGCCGTCAGAAGGCAAACGTCAAACCGGCAGTTCCTTCCATTTGGTAAAACCAACTGCTGTTTTCCACGTAACCGAAACAAAAGAAGGGATCACAGTATAAATCCACACTAGCATCGATAAAGGTGCTTTTGAATTTCCCATCCACACGGAAAGCAACCCGATCGCTCAGGAAAAACTTCACCCCGCCCCCCAGGTGCAGGGAAAGCCGGGTGGTATTGCCGAACCCGGAGCCCGGATCGATATAGGCGGCCCCCAGGCTGCCCGCGATGAAGGGGCGCACCTTGGCATCGTCCTCGCTAAAGATTTGCAAACCGCCGATTTGAAAATAATCGATGGAAATATCGACCTTGGGATGGGCCCTAAAGAAATCTTCCAACTCCACCTCCGATTCCTGATGACTCCACACCAGTTCGATCTGGCCGCCGTCCCAGGTGGTGAAATCGAGGATGATGCCGTAGGTCTCGCTGTCATCGACACTGATTTCATCGGTGGGCAGTCCGTTGTCGAAGCCGTAGACCTCCAGGTCACCTAGGAATTGGTAGCCTACATAAGGCGTGATTTCGAAATCCTGTGCAGCAAGGGGCAAATTGCATAGGCAAAGGGCTGAAAGAAAAGCCGAAAAACTCTTGGTCATGTTTCGCTCCAAACGGTTATCCGAAAAGCAAGCTGTCGAATGTTCAGTTGTCCTCGGAAGGATCAGGGGTTTATAGGGATAGAGTCGCGTAGATCTGCCGGCCGGCGAACCGGTACTCGTAACGGCTCGGGATATCTTCGATAATGCGAAATTCCTCGACCTTGAAGGCCACGTAGCTGAAGCCCATACCCAAGCCGAAGCGAGGCGAGAGGTAATAGTCCAGGATCACGCGGGTATCGAGGACCGAGCCGGTGAATTCAGAAAGGTCCAGGTAGAAGAATTCGCCCGTGGCCCGGAACACCAGCCCGCGTTCAAAGCAGCGGTTGAAATGGATGCCCACCACCGGGACAGGAGCCCTCACATCGCCGGTCTCGTAGCCGTCGACGACCACCGGCTTGTTTTCGCCCGTCACCTCGACCAATGCGCCCAGCCCGGCCTCGAGGTCGAAGATCGAGAAGCCGGCCGCAACGCCGAAATCGACCCTGTCGGATTTCCGCAGGCTGTAGCGATATCCCAACTTGTAGAACCCGGTCGTGAAGAACGCATCGATGTCGGCCATGGCCTCAAAGGTCCGCTCACCGAACTCGATTGTTTCCTCAAGCGTTTTGGTGGACTCCCGGCGGAAGCGCAGGTAGCCGAAATCGATGCGGTGTCGCTTCCATCGGTAATAGCCGTCGAACCTGATTTCCCGGGTGGATGAATTGAAGCCCAGATCATCCTCGAAGTCGATGCCTGTACCCGGGCCCCGATCCGAGTCGAGGCGCGCCTCGGTATTGACGTCCTGAAAAAAGCTGCCCAGCGAAAAGTTCCAGCGATCGGTCATGCCCGGCTTGTGGTCCTGGGCATCGAGCGCGGTTGTCACGAGGAACAGCGTAACGACGATCAGCCATCGATGCATAGCGCTCCTTTCTCCACGGAATATCCGAACATGTCTTTCCCCCGGGCGTCATTTTACCGATCGGTTGGCCAAACCTGTCGGGTCGGTGGGCTCAGCTCAGACTGATACCGGGCCTCGAGAGAAGAGTTGTCAACCAGTAATCCAAGACTCGAGATTGGTGCCGATTAGTGAAGATTAGTGGTGAGTTTCCCTCGGTCGGATAAGTGGTTTCTACCGGTTGGTGACGGCCTTTTCCAGCAGCGGTAATTCAGCACTGATCTCTCGGAAATAGATGAAAAAACCGCGATCCGGGATCGTCTGGATCCAGTTCTTCTCCATCTCTTTTGGGGCCCATGTAGGTTTCGGGGGCCGTTGAAGCGACACGAGCCGCACGAGCTCGAACCGCGAAGGGGTGACACGACTACACCGACTTCATCTGGACCCCCAGGATCAGCACGGAGAAGAACACTGCGCCGGCGAAGAACCACCAGAAGTCGCCGTGGTCGCCCTCCGGCAACTCCTCCTCGAGGACGATGATAATGATCGCGCCGGCAAGGAAGGCAAACCAAAGTGCGACGATCGTCGGGCGCAGCGTCGTGAGCACACCAATGCAGGCACCGGCGATCGTGGCGCCGACGAGCGACCAACGGATGAACCGGTCGTACAACCTGCCGTAGCGCTGCGCGACAACGTGATCGGAGCCAACGAAGTGCATCGTCAGGGCGATCGTGGCGAGCGCGATCGGGGCCGACCCGGGCCTCTGGTAATCCGCGACGAGATACCCCACCAGCAGCGCATAGAGCACCACGGACAGAATGTGCAGGATATCCAGCGGATGACTCAGGCCTTCCGGCGGCGTCCGGTCCACCGGCTCCACGCACTGACCGGCACGCGAGGCACCGAAGTAGACCAGGAACCCCAGGAAAGCCACGAGGTAGGCGTGATGCTGCAAGTAGCCGAGCCAACCGCCGGCCGGCGCAGCCCCGGACAGGATCAGCTGCTGATAGCCCAGTTTTGGCAGGATGTAGACGAAGACGTAAGCGGCGGCCGCGCCCCCGCTGAAGGAAAGCCAACTCTTGCCGCGATGGAGAAAGTGCAGCCGCCCGACGAACAGATGCACCAGGCACAGCAGCACCAAGGCGAGTATCTGCAAGAGCTCTCGTGGCCCCATAACTTATATTCCCATTCACCTCTATCTGTCGGCGGGCCGTTCGGCCCGCCGACTCGCAGGTGGAAATTCTTCAAACGTCGCCTTGAACTCGGAGAGTTCTGCTACTCTGGCTTATTCGTTTTGTGGTTCTTTCGGCATGAACTGCTCCATCACCTTGTCCAGGTTGAAGTCGTCCGGCTTCTGGCGGGGCGGGAACTCCTTGAAGGTGAGGAGGAACTGGGCAAAGACCTGCTGGGTGGGCACAAACATGAAAAAGCGGTCGGCCATCCACTTGTCGTATGACCCCGATTCATGATCGGCCCGCTCGAAGGGGTCCCGGCGCAGGTTGAAGAGCTTGGGCAAGCGCAGCGCGAAGTAGGGGTCACTCCAGACATGCATGCCGTGGGCGCGCTGCTCCTGGAACACGATCTTCCAGTCGCCGGTGCGGATGCCCGTCGGAATGCCGTCGTCCGAGAAGTAGAAGAACTCCTTACGCGGTCCCTTCTCCTCCTTGCCGGTCATATGGGGCAGGAAATTGTAGCCGTCGAGGTGCACCTTGAACGTCTTGCCGGCGGCCTGGTGCCCCTTCTTGAGCTTCTCCTTGACGTCGGGATCCCCCGCTGCCGCCAGCAGCGTGGGCACGAAGTCCTGATGCGAGATGATCTCGTTGGAGACTTTGCCGGCCGGGATCTTGCCGGGCCATTTCACGAACAGCGGCACACGGTAACCGCCCTCCCAGTTGGTGTTCTTCTCGCCCCGGAAGGGGATCGTTCCGCCGTCCGGCCAGGAGAAGACCTCGGCGCCGTTGTCCGTCGTGTAGACGACGATCGTGTTGTCGGCGATCCCGAGGTCATCCAGCTTCTTCAGGAGCCGGCCGACGTGGCCGTCATGCTCCGCCATGCCGTCCGCGTAGACTCCCTGGCCGGTCACACCCTCGGACTCCGGCTTGAGGTGGGTCCAGACGTGCATGCGCGATGCACAGAACCACGTGAAGAAGGGCTTCTTCGCCTTGTGGGCGCGATCGATGAAATCGAGACTGGCGGCAAGGAACTCCTCGTCCACGGTCTCCATGCGCTTCTTGGTCAAAGGCCCGGTGTCCTCGGTCCTGCCGTCAGCAAACGACTTGATCACCCCCCGCGGCCCGAAGCGCTTCTTGAACTCGGGATCCTTCGGGTAGTCGGGGTTCTCCGGTTCTTCCTCTGCGTTGAGGTGATAAAGGTTGCCGAAGAACTCGTCGAAGCCGTGCGCGCTCGGCAGGAACTCGTCCTTGTCGCCCAGGTGGTTCTTGCCGAACTGGCCGGTCATGTAGCCGTGCGGCTTGAGGAGCTCGGCCAGGGTGGGATCCTCGGCCTGCAAGCCGAGGTTGGCCCCCGGCATGCCGACCCGCAGGAGTCCGGTGCGGAAGGGGTGCTGGCCGGTGATGAACGCGGCGCGGCCGGCGGTGCAGCTCTGCTCCGCGTAGGCGTCGGTGAAGAAGACGCCCCCCTTCGCGATGCGGTCGATGTTGGGCGTCTGGTACCCCATCATCCCGCGGTTGATGTGGCTGATATTAAACCAGCCGACGTCGTCACCCATGATCACGAGGATGTTGGGTTTGTCCTGGGCCTGGGCGGCCACCGGAGCCAGTACCGTCAGCACGGCAGCCACGGCTACTCGAGCCCAGACCCTTTGCAAGCGATCTCCGTTCCTGTTCTTCCGTATTTGCTCTTTACCTTGTCTCATCATCTGTTTTTTCCTCCATTTCGTTTGATTGTTATCCATTGTTGAGAACTTCACCATTTCATGTACTTCCTTCACTCGACCAACGCGACCTCACCCGGTCGCCGGGTCTTATTGATCCAGGTATCTCGACTACGCCGGGCTCGTCCTCGATCGAAGATGCAGCCTTCCTGTCGGTCCTCCTCGAACATCCTTAATTTTTGCGGTCACATGGAAGGGCGTTTTCAGAACAGCGGTTTAGTTCCCGCGGCCCGAGCGGGAGCCGCTTCCTCGTGAACGGGTTCCCGATTTCGAACGATGCGCGCCGCTGTTCTTCCAGGAGCGGTGTTCCCGTTGCCGTTTCCGGCCGCGCATGCGTTGGGTCGAATCGCGGTCCAGTTGATGCATCACGTCCCTGGAACCGGAAGACCTGGGTGAGGTGCCGGTGGTAGCGTTTCGTTTAGAACCGATCGCGGTGCTCGACCGCGAACCGGCAGCCGAACCCGAGCGTTCTTTTGCTTTGGCTTCCGCTTTTTGTCGGACCGCGTTGCGGTCGGCCTGATCCACCTGGTTCCAACCGCCCTTGTCTTTGCGGTACCAGTTATTGTTTTCTTTTTTGTAGACATGGCCGTCTTTGCCCACATAGACATTGTTGTTTTTGTCCCTGGCGATGGTTGCCGAATGGCCCTGGCCGCGGTAGTGCACCCCGGCTCCGCCCTTCGATGTCTCCCAGGCGCTGCGCGTGCCGCGTGAATCGGTATAGCGGCCCGCGTGTATCCATTCGTCGCCGCGGCTGACCACGCCCTCGCCCCAGCGCGCGTAGGGGGTGGCTTCCCGGTAACCCCGGGCATAGGTGTTGGTGCGCGGATTATAGGCTTCGCCCGCCCACACGCCGCCATAGGGGCCCCAGGCCGCCGCCTGGCGGCTGTAGGTTCGCGTTCGCGGGTTGTAGGTGGCCGCCCGGCCCGCGCCGCCGTAAGGCCCGTAGCCCACCGCGCCTCGGCCGTAAGTGCCCGTGTAGGGGTTGTACCAGGCCGCGAACCCATAGGTGGGCGGGTAGGGATAATAGATGCCGCGGTAGTAATAGGGCGGGTAGTACCAGCCCGAGCCGTAGACCACGCAGCCGAAGGCAATGTACAGGCCCAGGTAACCGGCCGTGTAGCCGCAGGTGACATGGGTGGGCGAACTCTCGTAGACGGTCACATAGGTCACATTGTGGCAGGGCGAACTGGGCGGAATGGTGTAAATGGTTGCGGGCACCGAATCACAGACCGCCCAAGGGCCCGCGGCGCCGGGGGCCTCGAACCAGACGCCCTCGTGACAACAATAGTAACGGCCCTCTACCTTGATCACGGTGTAGGAGGTATTGACCGCGTAGGTCATGGAGGTGCCCTCGATTTTCTTGAATTTGGGCTCTCCCTCGTAGGGAACGGTCAGGGTGACTTCGTCGCGTTTGACCACGGCGGTCCTGGGAATCTGAGCGGTGAGAATCGCTTCCTCAGCTTGTGGTGTCCCGGGCACCGAAACCAGTACCGCACCGCGTTCGTGATCGGGCGGGATGCGCGCAAAGCCCTCCGGCAAGACAGCCGTCCAGGTCCAAGGACCGTTCAGGTCGGCGGCTTTGAACCAACGACCCGAAACAAGGAAGTAATAGGATCGACCCGCTGGATCGTAGAAGAGATCGGCCTGGGTGTTGGTCACATAACGGAGGCCGGTTCCCGGAATCTCGCTTTGTTTTGGTTTGCCCTCGATCAAGATCAGTTCGGCCGGCCTGGTGCTCACGAATACCCGGGGTAAAGGCCCGGGTTTGGGGATGAGATGAGCGCGTGTTTCTTCCCAGTCCTTGCTGTCGGGCAGGGCGTTGAAAACCGACGGTAGGTAGCTCACGGACTGCCACGTTCCTTCAATGTTGTCCGCTCGAAGCCAGAGCTTTTCATTTCGGAGGTAGTAGTGGCCGGCGCCCTTGTAGAAGAAAACGTCCCAGTTGGTATTGACCGCATACAACAGGTCGGTGTCCTCGATCTCCTTCAGGATCGGCTCACCATCGAAAATAACCAGGACGGCCGTGCTTTGGCTGACGAAGATGCGCGGAGGATCGACCTTGACCTCGATCTCCTGCTTTTGGGCCTCGGTGCGGTCCAGATCGGCCAGGACGCGGTCCAGCGAGACTTCCACGGCGCTTTTGGGGAAGATGGCGCGCACCTCCGCGGCGACACGCGCGGAGGCGGCATCGTCCAGTGAGGGGAAACGGACCTGGTCGATCTTCAGATCGTAGATAAAGACCTTGCGGTTCTCCATGTCCGTCCGCGTGGAGGCTTTCAGGAACACGGCGCCGACCTGTTGCTCCCCGCCCGCTTTCGGCATGAGGGTTACCGCCATGCTCGCCTCGATATCAACGAAATAGGACCAGGCGGTGACCTGGGGTTGGTAAAGTGTGAGAACGGATCCGTCCATCGTCGAGATTTGTCGCGGCCAGGTCTTTTCTTCCGCCGCCCCCGCAGCCAGGCATAGACAGAGGGTCATTACAATCATCACGCTACGCATTATGCTCCTCCCTGCCCGCGTTACTGTTTTATGTAGTCGAAGTTCTCTACGATGACTTCGAGATTCTTCTCGGGCAAGGTCACCGTAGAACGCGCCGAGTAGGTAGGGCCGCCGCTGATGGTGCGGTAGTCCACCTTGCCGGATACCTTCTTGCCGTCCAAAACACTGGTGAATTCCAGTTTGCGCATTTGCTTGTCGGCCTTGTCCACCCACATGGTGGCCCGATCGCCCTGCTTGATGTAGTTGCCGGTGGAGATCTTGACGGTATTGTCGCTGCCGGAGGCAAACGAACCCTTCTCGAAGAAGTCCACCAGCTTACCCGTAGACGGCCTGGTGTAGGCGGTGACCAGCTTCACCAGTTCTTCACCGAAGTCCTTGGCCTTTTCTTTCTTTTTTTCTTTGATGCGGCCGCGCACCCCGCGCTGCTTCCTTTTCGAAGATTGGGCGTCGGGCCCGCCGATCTGGGTCTTTTGAAGCTTACCGTCCAGGTCGAAGCGCATCTGGTAGAGCTTGGTGGATTTCGATTTGCCGTCTTTTCTGACTTCCACGCGGTTCTTCCAACTGTATTGAGTAAGGGCCCGTGCGTTCTGTTTCTGGGCCTTGGAGATGTCGACGGCTATGGCAGCGGGGTCCTGGCTCCAAGCCATGGCGCCCAGCAGGAATAGGGCCGTTACCAACGTGCCGGTGATCGATTTTCGACCGGCCGAGTAGATGGGTTTCATGGGGTTCCTCCCTTCGTTTTCGCAGGTAAGTACCGGTTTAGATTATTTGCCGCGGAGGACACGGGGTGCACAGAGTCAAGACTGAAAACCTATTGCAACTAAATGCCATATCAACTCCAGAAAGGACCGTACTCATCCTTTGCGGGCATCTTCAGAACAGGCTTCCGCCCTTTAGGGTTTTATGCTGGGATGATCCAAAAACCCGTTCTCGGTGTTTTCCTTCCTTTTTGCGGAGAAAGGCAAATTTTTTTATTTGATCAGGAGTACGGTATTTGCGACGCGTAATTCTATCTAAAGCAGAATAGCCCTACTATCCGAATTGCAACACATGGAAATCCAATTGATGGACTTTCTCCGGCCCTTCCACCACCGCCTTCTCGAAACCCCGGCCACACCGGAGTTAGCACAGTTCTGTGCCCAATTACCCAAGGCCTTGCGCACCGATCGCAAGCTTCAACGTGATTTCCCATGGGAACTGGGCTTATCTCGCGATTTCCGACAACCCGGGGTACCCGAACGAAAACACTCTGGAAGACATCGCCTGGCTGAAAGCAACCTCTGCAACCGGCTGACCCGCAATCGATAGGCATTCCGTCGTTCCAAGTTCAATTCAGCACCGGCCTGCTTGTCCAGGGCCGTCCCTCCATTCAGTCTTCGGGGGGCGGCGACTGGGACACCGGTTCGATGAACCGCGTCGCGTCGTGGTTGCTTCGAACGCCGCCGGGGGTCGTTTGTTGCGGTTTGATCCATATTCGGTGTCGGCTCGGCTGCGTCTCGACCGGTTCGCTTTCGACCTTGACTTCCTCGGGTTGTTCGACTTGCGCCGGTTGCGGCGCCGCTTCGGTCTTGGTGGTTCGGAAGTTATAGCCGTAGCGGCGCATCTCGTCGCGTAGGGCGGGGTTGGGCGTCCCGTGCATGGCGGCGCGCAGTAACTTGGCCAGGTAACCGTGTAAACGATCGACCTCGGCTCTTTGCACATCCAGGTCGTCGCGGGCGTCCATCACCAGGGCCTTGGCCTTGTCGAGCCGTTCGGCCGCATCATCCGCC
>JASJCB010000059.1 GCA_030066195.1 Acidobacteriota bacterium | reverse complement strand
GATAGCACAGATCTTCACAGAAAAGACCAACCTCTCGTCCTAACCGGGCAGCCGAGAACACCGCGATCATGGGACCAAGATAAGATCAGGATCGAAGATATGTCTTTTTCTGCGAAGATCTGCGAGATCTGCGGCTAAAAAACTCTTGACCCAACTCCTCCTCTTCTATGTACACCTATGGCTGAATATATTTAATTTAAAGCGCTTACTCAATTATGTCCGGGGTTCCGATAAGTCATGACATTAGTATTGTCGAATTTCATGACATGCGTTTGCCCTGGAAGCACCTCACAACAAGGCCGTACACAAAACCGCATCTGTTGCTCTCATCTTGTGACTGGTAGCATCTTTTTCCGGTGTCATAAAATGGTATGCTTTACGGGCGGTCCCGGGGGCCCAGAGTTATCTATATGAAAACTTTTGCTACTGAAAATATCGTACAGTCCTGCCGATTGCCTGGTTACGTGTTGCTGACGGCATGTCTGCTGCTGTCGGGTTGTCAGAAGCCCGAGTTGGAACAACGTCTGGCCGTCTTGATCGCCGAGGCGGAAAACGGCAATCGCCAGGCCCAGTTCAACGTTGCGCGACGTTACGAATCCGGCAACGGCCTGAAGCGGGATGACGAGAAGGCGCTGCATTGGTATACCCTCGCGGCGGACGCGGGCCTGGCCTCGGCTCAGTTTCAGTTGGCGGAGTGGCACCGTACCGGGCGGCCGGGTATGAAAACCGATCCCGAGGTCGCGGCGCACTGGTATCGACGCGCCGCATTGCAGGGGCATCAGGATGCCCAGCTCCAGATGAGTATGATGTACCGCGAGGGCATCGGTCTCCGCCAAAATCACCGTAAATCAGTCGCCTGGCTTGCCGCCGCGGCTCGTCGCGGGCATCCCGGGGCGCGTCTCGGTCTGGCCGGGCTCTACATGGAAGGCCGGCTGCCGCATCGTAACGACGCCGACGCCGTGCGCCTGATTCACCGGGTCGCTCAATCCGGCAAACCCGAATACGAGGCATTGGTCGGCTGGATGTATGCGCTGGGCATCGGTGTGCCCTTGGATCACGCCGAGGCTGCCCTCTGGTTGGATCGCGCCGCGGCCCACGGTCGACAGAACGTGAGCTTTCTCCGCGATCGGCTGGCAATCATCGCCGCAACCTTGTCTGAGCCGGATCCCGATTGGATCCAAAGCTACGCTCATCCCCAGACACGCGTGGTGCGTTACCCTCTGGACGTTCTCTACGGCGCGGGTTTCGAACTCCCTACCGACGAGACGGGCCTGAAAGACTGGTTTCAAGCCCAAGCGAACGCGGGTATCGTGACGGCCTGGTACGATCTGGCCTGGTGCTATTACCTGGGAAAAGGCGTGCCGGCGGATGACGACACCGCCCTTCAATGGTTCCGGCGGGCGGCGGACAGGGGTTACCCGCCCGCCCTGGCGGTGCTGGAACAACTGGGCGAAGCCGAACGGCGCGACGAACCGGCCGACGGCTCCTAATCGTCCTTAAGTCGGCGATCCCGAATAACGGTTTGTTCCCGATCCGGGCCGACGCTGATCAAGCCGATGGGACAGCCCACGTATTTCTCGATGTAATCGATATAGGCTTTGACCTTCTCGGGCAGTTCCTCGTAGGTGCGGATGTGCGTGGTGGGTTCCTGCCAACCGGGCAGGGTCTCGTAAACCGGTTCCACCGCGTTCAGATCCACCGGCGAGGCCGGGAAATGCGTGATCTCCTCGCCGTTCAGGCGATAGGCCTTGCACACCTTGACCTCGGGCAACTCGTCCAGCACGTCCAGCTTCATGATTGCCACGGTCGAGAAACCGTTGAGCTGGTGGGTGTAGTTGAGGGCAACCAGGTCCAGCCAGCCGCAACGCCGGGGACGACCCGTGGTGGTGCCGAACTCGAAACCGGCCTTGCGCAGGGCCTCGCCCGTCTCGTCGTGAAGTTCGGTAGGGAAGGGACCTTCACCCACGCGCGTGGTGTAGGCTTTGCAAATGCCGACGACCTCGTCCACGGTGGAGGGCGGCACGCCGGCGCCCGCGGAAATGCCCACGGCGCAGGAGTTGGAAGAAGTTACGTAGGGATAGGTGCCGAAATCGATATCTAAAAGCGTCGCCTGCGCCCCCTCGAAAAGCAGGGAAGCGCCCTCGGCCCGAGCCGCGGACAGCAGTTCCACGGAATCGACCACGTGCGGTTTCAAAATGTCCAGCACGGGCTGCAACTTGGCCATCATTTCCTTGAGGCCCCAGGCGCGCAGTTCTTCGATTTCGCTGAAACGGTTGTTCAGGCTTTCCAACTCGGCGGCCACGGCGGCCTTGAAGTATTCGGGGTGAAAGACATCGCACATGCGCAATCCGCGCCGGGCGGCCTTCCACTCATAAGCGGGGCCGATGCCGCGACCGGTGGTGCCGATCTTGCGGCTGCCCACGCCCTCGCGATGACGGTCGATAATGCCGTGATAGGGCAGGATCAGGTGCATGCGGTTACTGATCTTCAGGTTGTCGGGGGTCAACTCCACGCCTCGGTTGCGCAGTCCTTCGATTTCCTTGACCAACTGAAAAGGATCGACCACCACGCCGTTGGCGATCACATTGACCGCTTTTTCGTTGAAAACGCCGCTGGGCATCACGTGGAGCGCGAACCGCTCCCCCTGAAAGACCACGGAATGGCCGGCGTTGTGACCGCCCTGATAGCGAATGACATAATCGAAACGTCGGGCCAGGATGTCGACCACCTTGCCCTTGCCTTCGTCGCCCCACTGGGCGCCGATTACCGCGAAGTTCGTCACTGTTCACTCCTAGTGCGGAGATTATCTTGATCGCAAGGGAACACCCGGTCGCATTCCCAAGCTCACCATCATACCAGAAGACAAGGTCGGTATTGGTTCCTTTACGGATTTTTTCCCGGAGCCGGCAGCCTGCAACCGTGAAGGAGCACTCGAGTCGAAACATCCCGATCCCTGCATATGCTCACGGAGTTCCGGGCTGAAATATGCAAATACAGGCGCGGCGACCGGACCATCCAGGCTCGAAAAAGACGATACTCGACTCCCCGGGCCAACCTTCCCGGTCCGGGAACCCAAAGTATGGTTTTCCGGGGCTACCCCTACGCCGAGAGAAGTACCCACATGCCGCGAGCGGGTACTTCCTCGAGCATAGGGGGTAGCCCCGGAAGTCCATACCCGTACTTCCTGAGCGGGGGAAGTACCCTCCTAAAATCATACCCGTACTTCCTAGGCCAAAAATGTACCCACATGTGACCGGTACTAAACACCCCTGCGCGGGGAAGTAGCCATAGAGATACAAGTACGCACTTTTTTCAGGGTCATCGGTGATTCGGGCGCTTCAGGTTTCCGCAATCTTGAAAGCTGTCTGATGGATGAAGAGAAGTAACCCCCTTCGAGAGGGCCTGTCGAAATGGTGTCGTCATACCAGGCCAATATTCCCTCATTGTGCGCCTCCTTGACAGGTCACGTCCTATCGCTCATGTCTTTCAGCTTTCGCGCGCCCTTGTTTACAACAGTATGTCAACGCGGCCGATCGTCGGCCATCGTCGACCCGCCGCAAGCATCGTCACCCTAAGCGGGGCTTTGGCGTCCCCTTGCAAGCTCGAAGCCGCCCAGGCCGCCGGGCGGTCAAAGACGTTGGTGGTAAAGATATCCAGATCCATTTACAGGGGTTTGGTGATAAGCTTACGTCTTATTCATGAGGGCGACGCCGCATGCTGCATGTGCATCCGCTTCATTTAAGAAAGTTAAGCTCTCAGGCTGCAAAGCCCTCTCGACAAAATGAATTCCCAAAAGTGAGTACACCATCATGTCCGATACCGCTTCATCTACGTCCAACTCTCCAAAGCGCAATGAGCAAGGCTGGTTCGGCAAGTTTCTGAACCTGGTTGAATGGCTCGGTAATTTATTGCCCCATCCCGTGATTCTTTTTGCCATGTTCGCCTTTGGTGTCATTTTAATTAGTGGCATTGCAGGCCTTTTTGAGCTTTCTGTTGCCGATCCTCGGCCCGAAGGCGCAAGGGGGAGAAGTGCAGACGGCATGATTTACGCCGTCTCGTTGATGAATGCCGAGGGGTTGCGTCTCATCGTAAGTGGTTTGGTTACCAATTTCACCGACTTCGTGCCCTTAGGAACGGTGCTTGTCGCCATGTTAGGGGTTGGCGTTGCCGAGCGTTCAGGACTACTCACGGTAAGCATTCGTCTGCTGGTTCTCAAAGCGCCGCCTCGTTTCATCACGGCAGCTTTGGTTCTCGGCGGCGTGCTTTCCAACACTGCTTCAGAAATGGGCTATGTGGTTTTGGTGCCGTTGTCAGGTTACATTTACCTCTCGCTCGGACGTCATCCTATTGCCGGCATGGCAGCGGCCTTTGCCGGTGTATCGGGTGGTTATAGCGCCAACTTGCTGATTGGTACCGTAGATCCGTTGCTTTCGGGTATCACCCAGGAAGCAGCCCAGTTGATTGACCCCGGTTATCAGGTTCATGCCGCGGTGAATTATTACTTTATGGCCGGCTCTACTTTCCTGATTACCGCCGTTGGAACCTTCGTAAGCCTTGCCATTGTCGAACCGCGACTCGGTACCTACGACCCCGGTCGTGCCGGTGAAGAACTCGATACGACCGACACGCTCAAACCCGTTTCCAGTCTCGAAATTCGCGGCATTTGGATGGCAGCCTTTTCGATATTTATTCTTATTGGAATCGTTGCCTTTATGTTGCAATCAGGCGGCGCCTTGCGCAATCCTGAAACCGATGAAATCTTGAACTCACCTTTCCTGAAGGGGATCGTGGCCTTCATTTTCATCTTCTTCCTGGTGCCGTCAGTGGTTTACGGTAAAATCACCGGTTCCATCAACAAGAGCGACGACGTGGTCGAGGGCATGGCGAAAGCGATGAGCACGCTTGGTCTTTACATTGTGCTGGTGTTCTTTGCGGCGCAGTTTGTAGCCTTCTTTAAATGGACCAACCTCGGTTCGATTTTGGCGGTGACAGGTGCCGATTTCCTCAAGGATATCGGTTTAACCAACGCACTGGTGTTCATTCCTTTTATCCTGATGTGCTGCTTTGTCAACCTCATGCTCGGTTCCGCCTCAGCGCAGTGGGCGGTTACGGCGCCGATTTTTGTACCCATGCTGATGCTGGTGGGCTACAGCCCGGAGGTGATTCAAGCCGCCTATCGCATTGGTGATTCCACCACAAATGTCATCACGCCGATGATGTCCTATTTCGGACTGATTCTGGCATTCGCCGCCCGTTTCGACAAAAAAATCGGCATAGGCACCATCATTTCCACCATGCTGCCTTATTCGATATTCTTCCTTTTGTGTTGGATCGTTTTCTTCTACATTTGGGTGTTTGTATTGGGCATTCCCGTTGGCCCGGCCACCACGGTTTATTACCCCCCGGCAGGATAAATGCAAAACAAGGCCGTGTTTGGGCACGGCCTTTTTTCTTGCAGCCATTGCCGACATATCCGGGAGCGTCTATATTCGCAGCCGAGGCCGTACAAGCCAACCTCGATCCCGAGCGGAACTCGCATTTGCTTCAGTTGCCCAATGTTTTCGTTGTCCACTTTGCGATAGCTCCGTCCTACATCCATTGACCCCGATTTTCCCGAGACCGTCAACCGCAAAGCATCTGTTCGATGCTGTCCGCCCCGAGTCGATGCAGCATCTTTTCTAAAGGAATCGAACGCATGGCGTCACCTAAAATCACGATGCCGTCTTCCGTGGTCGTGATCTGAAACCGCACCAACCGACCTTCGGGATCGCCTTCATATTCATCCGGCTGAATCAAATCGGGCAGATGCGGCACAAAGCGTGTCTTGCTCATGATGTCTCCTTCAACCATCGGCCGGGGATGCGTTCGCCGCAAACGGGGCAATCGGCCGGGTCATGAAGCGTGGGTGTTGCCGACCAGATCTCGCGTTTCTGCAAAATGGTATCACAGCCGGGACAACGCGTCCCGCGACCTTCCGCCCCGAGGGCTCGTTCCACATAGACATAATCCAAGCCGGCCTCTCGACCCAGCGAACGAGCCTTTTGCAGCAGCGCGGGCGGTGTCGGCGAGTATTTCGCAAAGCGGAACTCGGGCACAAACCGCAACAAATGCCAGGGCAGATTGCCGAATGATGCGACGATGCCGGCCAGGGCGCGTATTTGAGAAGTTTCCGTGTTGAAACCGGGAATCAGCGGGGTGCTGATCTCCACCCACACATCGTGCTCCAGAAAAATCCGAATGGTTTCCAATACCGGTTCCAGGCCGCCGCCCGATAGCCGGCGCATGTCCTCGTCCACAGCGCTTTTCAGATCGATATTGGCCGCGCTCAGCAACGGAGCCAGGGTGTGCGCGGCACGGGGCGTCAGAAAGCCGTTGCTTTTCCAGATCAGGGGAATATCCCGACCTCGAATTGCCCCGGCAACAGCCAGGAGGAGTTCGGCGGAAAGACCCGGCTCACTGTAGGAAAAACCCAACGCGGCGCTCTCGTCGGCGGCTCGATCCACCAATGCGTTGACATCCACCGGCTCGGCCTCCCACCGGGCTCCGGCCGCGCGGCCGAACTGGGAAAGCCGCCGGTTCTGGCAATAACCGCAGGTCAGATTGCAGCCGGGCGCGGCCAGGGTCAGAACCTTGCTGCCGGGCCGGAAATGATAAAGCGGCTTCCTCTCGACGGGGTCCGAATGGCAAACGGCAGCGGCCATGGTTGCGGTTTCCATGCAATTGCCCCGACCTCGACGCACCTTGCATAAACCCGTTTCTCCATCGGCGAGGGTACAGGCATGGGGGCACAACGTACAACTTATGGTCGCGTCCCGTGTTTCGAAGAACGCGGCGGGTTGCCATTGTATAAGTGTCGATACCGCGCTTTTAGCCAAAACAATTCCCAAGGCTGCCGTATTTGGAGCTATGTTAACATAGGCACCAACTTATCGGTGACGAGCTCCGCGGCGGGAAATCTTCAAGTTCGGGGTTTCATCAAATGCACGCTAAAAGATCGAGAGGCCGGCATGTCTACCTATGAAGAGGTCAAGCGCGAATTTGAAGTAGGCATCGCCGAGGCCATGGACCCCTCCGGCGTGATCACAACCCCGGGAGAGAACCAGGTAACCACGCACGCCTCGACCTGGGTTTACGATACCTGCATCACCTGCGGCCACAGTTTCCGAGTGGGTGACGAGGTACAAATCGATGAACAGGGCGCGGTGCGTCATCACTCCGCCCTGCTGCCCTGCGCCGGCGACGGCAAATCGGCGGAACTCGGCGAAGAGGCCCGAACCGTGCTCAAGGAATTCTTCGAGGGCTTGGACGAGGTCCGGCCGCCGCCGAAACACCTGCCTATCATCCGCTTGGAAGATGGGCATTTGTTGACGGCGCCTCCGCTCGGACAGATGAAGCGTCGCGGTTGCGCCTTCTGCGGACACACCTTCCGGCCCGGCGACCATGTGATCGTCTGTCCATGCAATCCCGGCGATCCTCGATGCATCCTGGCCATTCACCGCGACCCCATGCACGGCTTGAACTGTTGGGAGACCTGGAACCCCGGCTCGGCGCTGGAATATTGCCCCATGAGTTCGAGGCCCTCGAGATGAATGACGACCTTTACGCGCGGCTTCGCCTCATCCCCGATTGGGTGATTCCATGAGCGCCCGCGACACGGTGATCCGTGTCCTGCAATGGGCCGTCCTGGCCGAGGGCGGACCGCCGCCCTCCGGTTCTGCCGGCAATCCCATGACTCTGGCCCAACCCGACGAAACCCTGAAAGCCCGCTTCGGCGAACTGATCCGTACCGCTTCGGCCCGCCACCGTTTAGACACCCCCGTGCTGGGCGATCCCAAACCACCGGGGATCCACGGCCTGCTGTTGGCCCTCGCCCTGGCCAATCTTCGGCAGCCGCAACTGGTGTTGCATTTACTGGCCGGCGTGCCCGAGGCCCACACACCGACGGAGATGATGGCGCGTCATGCCCTGGCTGCCCCGGCGCTACCCTACATCCCCCGCAAAGGCAGCGATGAAGCCCCGGACCTCGCCGAAGAATTCCTATCGCTCTCGCCGCTGACCGCACTGTTTCATATGCCCATACCGGGCGCCGAACACCAGATCTACGACCTGACTCGCACCTGGCTTCAGCACCCCCAGGGCCGACGAATGCTGTGCGACCAGTTGGCGCAACCATTGGACGACCCCCGCGTACTCGCCTGGCGGCATCAACTGTTGGAACGCCTGCGCACCGGCGGCCGTGAGGATTTTGTGCTGGACGTCTTCCAGCACAAGATGATTTACTTCACCCCGGAGACCCTGGACGAGATCAACGCGGCCGAAGCCGTCATCGGCAATCCCCTGTCCCCGGAGCCGGAATTACGACGAGCCCTGGCCATCGCCCGCTTCTGGGGACCCATGCACGCAATCTGCCGGGCCGACCCCGATGCGCCCAGGGCGCGCACCTATCTGGGCTACCGATACCTGCGGGGCATTGAACTCCATCAACTGGCCCGCCGTTTCCAAGGAGGGGCCTCGTGATAAGACGCACGCGATTGAAACTGGTGCCGCTTGGCGACGGTCAGGAACTGGAAGACGCCTTTACCTCGGGCGACTTCCAAACCCTGGGCGACCTGTTGGCTTGCAAGCCCGCATTCGGTCTGGAACCGCTCACGGCGGAGCTACTGGCCAAACCGCTGGACCATTTCATCCTGGTGCCCATGGAAGGCGATGCCGAAACGCCGCTTTTCCGACCGCCGGGCCTGACCTTGAAAGGCGCTGCCCCGTCGCCCCGACCGCAAGCAAACGAAACGGAAAAGCAGGCGGAAGCCGGGCCCGCCCCCGCGCCGCCCGTCCACGAAAGCGGCCACCCCGAAAGCCTGGATGAAAAAACGGCGGTGCTGAAATCCTACGCCCGCACCATCGAGCGGGTCGCCTCCTTCCTGCGGGCCGATCTCTCCGTGCTGATCTACTGTGACAAGCTGGTCGTGGAGCACCTATGGCGGCCCATGGTCACCGCCTCCGGCAAGGAACCCCAACTGCTGGAACTGCCCGCCGACGAAGAGGACGGCCTGATGCCGCGCGGCATGCGCCAACGGCAAATCGCCGCCCTGCGGAGCCTTATCGCCGCCCTGAAGATAGACCAGGTGTTGGTGGTGCCTCATCTGGACCTGCTGACCGGCGGCTCCGATGAAAACCCCAACGCCGAAACCCGCGATATCACCGAACTGGTCTACGGCGCGGGCGATCGCCTGCTGCTGGCCTTCGCCGACCGTTCCATCTCCATCCCGGAAGTACTGGCCTCGCGCTTCGCCCTGCGCCTGGAATTGATCGGCGTACCTCGCGAGGTGCCCTGCCGCGACGGCGTCCAGCCCTTGTGCACCGCCCTGGTGACGCGTGCGGAGGCAGAACGCTTTACCGACTTCAACGCCGACGACCTGTATAAGAATGTATCGGGCATGAACCCCGTGCGCATCCGCCAGGCCATTCGCTACGCCGTGGAAGAACACCTGGAACCCGATCAACACCTGTCCAAAAACCTGGTGGACGCCATCCGCGCCTTTAAAATTCAGACCACCGCCAGGTTCGAGGTGCCCGATGTGAACTTCGATCATATCGGCGGATACGACGGGGTGAAGGCGCAGATCTTCAAGGCCCTGCGCATCATGTCGGGCGCGTATCGCCTGCCCGAGAAGGTGGGACGCGGCGAATTGATTCCGCGAGGCTTTATCTTCCACGGCCCGCCCGGCACCGGCAAGACCCTGTTCGCCAAGGCCGTTGCCAACCGGCTCAACGCCACCATCCTGGTGGTTTCCGGTCCCGAAATTACCGATATGTACGTGGGCGAAAGCGAGCGCAAGGTGCGCGATATCTTCGCCGAGGCCAGGCGCAACGCGCCGGCGGTCATTGTCTTCGACGAGTTCGACTCCATCGCCGTACGCCGCTCCAGCCGCGAGGACGGCGGCAGCCGCGCGGGTAACGCGGTGGTGGCCCAAATCCTCACCGAAATGGACGGCTTCCGGCCCGATGTGCCCATGCTGGTCATCGGCACCACCAACCGCCTGGACATTATCGACGACGCCCTGCTGCGACCCAGCCGCTTCCAGGCAATTGCCGTGGGCCTGCCCGACCTTGCGGCGCGGCTGGCCATTGCCCGCGTTCACGCCGGACACTTCGAGGTAGAGGTGGCCGACAGCCTGCTGCAGGTGATCGCGGAACAAACCGAGGGCTTCAACGGCGACGAAATCCGCTCCCTCTTCCGCGAGGCTTGCGTGGGCCGCTACTGCGAGGACCCGCCCCAACCGGCCGACTCCCGTCGCTTCGGCCGCCTGGTGGGCAAGCTGCGCGCAAGCCGGGAAAGCATCGCCCGCGTGGCCGCCGAGCACGGACCCTTGCGCACCAATCCCAACGAGCGCGTTCGGCCCTCCTCACCCATGAGCCCGCTTCCCGAAACACCCCGAACCGCACGGCCGCGTCCCGAAGGCGATATGAACGCGGTACAGCCGGGCGAGAATGAACAAACGGACACCGCCCAAGGAGAAAACCCATGAGTTGGTCCCAAGAAACCCTTTCCGCCGTCAAACACCTGAAAACCGCCCGCCGCAGGCTTAACGATCACTTCGTGGCCCGCGAACGCGCGGTGGAGTTGATGGTGCTGGCCGCCGTCTGCCACGAGCACCTCCTGCTCATCGGCCCGCCCGGCACCGCCAAAACCGCCCTGGTCTCCCGCTTCACGGACCTGGTCGACGCCCGGGGTTTTCACTACCTGCTCAGCCGTTTTACCGAACCCACGGAAATCTTCGGCCCGCTGGACCTGGAAAAGTTCAAGAAGGGCGCCTACCATATCGTCACGGCGGGCATGTTGCCCGAGGCCCAGATCGCCTTCCTGGACGAGGTCTTCCAGGGCAGCAGCGCCATTCTCAACGCCCTCCTGACCCTGGTCAACGAGCGGGTCTACCACAACGGTTCCATGCGCCAGAACGTGCCGCTGATCAGCCTGGTGGGGGCAAGCAACGACCTGCCCGACGACCCGGGCCTGAAAGCCTTCGCCGACCGCTTCGCCCTGCGCCATGAATTGGGCCCCGTGGCCGACGAAAAGCTGGGCGACCTGATCGGCCTGGGTTGGGAGTTGGAAGTGGAGCGTATCGAGTCCCTGGCCAAACGCGGCAAGGGCGGCGCCCGCATGGCCCCGGCGGTCAACACGGACGAACTGGCGCATCTGCACCAAAACCTGGCCCGGGTGAAACTGGACGCGGTGCAGCCCGAGTACAGCGAGGTCATTCGCGAGATGCGCGCCGAGGGCATGGAGGTCACCGATCGCCAGGCGGTGAAGGGCATCAAACTGGTGGCGGGCGCGGCGCTGCTGCGCGAGGCCGAGGAGGCGGGTCCTCGGGACCTGTGGCCCCTGGGTCATATCTGGGGCCGACCCTCCGAGGCCGAAATAGCCCGCTCCGTGGTGCAGCCCAGGGTGGAAGCCGCCGGCGGCCCTTCCGTCACCGGCGTGCGCACCGTCGCCGAGATCCGCGCCGACCTGAACGTGCTCAACGAACGCGTGCCCGCCGTGCGCACCGAGTCGGCCCTGGGCGCGCACCTGATGGCGCTCAACCGCCTGCGCCGCGAAACCCTGCGCGACCACCGCACGCAAACCGAACTGGCGAAGGACGTGGAAACCTCCATTCGCCGCGCCATGAGCCGCCTGGAGGAAACCCATGTGTAACCCCCGGCGCGTGGAAGTAACCCTTACCCGCTCCCTCTCCGAGGCATGGGAACGGGCCGTACGCCGCACCGTCGCCATGACCGACCGGGTGGTGGGCGAGGCCCGCGTCAGCCAACCCCTGGACACGGCCCTGGGCGTACCCGCCCTGCGCGCCTTGGAAACCGCCCTGGCTCGCGGCGTTCCCGGTTGGGAGGAGGTGGAGGCCGGTTGGCGCCACGACGTGGACGGCGGTTACGTGATCTACCGGCCGGAAGAGCGCGCCCTGGAAATCGTGGCGACCCGCGCCGATGAGATCAGCGCGGAGGGCAGCGCCGAGGAAGTGGTTTCCGGCGTGGTCGAAGAGAAGCTCAGCACCACGACCCGGGGGCGGTATTACGACGACGGCTACGGCGGTCGCACCGAGGACGTTGCCCGCAACGAGGCGACTCGGGAAGGCAACCGGCAACTGGACCGACTGGCGCAAAGCCGCGTGGCCGGCGCCCGTGAATCGGCGGAACGGGAACACGGCGATACCGTGGAGGCGCGAGCCCGCGAGGCGGCGCAACGGGAATGGAACGCCCGCGCCGAGGAACGGCGCGCCCAACTGGCCGAGGCCGCCCGGGCTCATCTGGAGGCCGTGGGCGTTCGTTGTCGGGCCTCGTTCCATCAATTACTGGCCCTGGCTTACCGCGACGCCATCCTGGCCTATGCCCGCCGCCAGGGCGCTGAAGACATCTCCTGTAACGAGGAGGGCGGCGTGGTCGATATCGAGTTTCGCTTACCGGGCTGAAGGAGGCGCGTGGTGGATGTACGAGTTAAATTCAGGTTCAACAGCAACACCGGCCGGGTGGAGGCTTTCGACATTATCGACGAGGGCTCCGGCCTGCCGGCGGCCGAACATAACCGCGAACACGACCGCATTGCGGCCCTGCTGGGCAACCTCATCGAACGGGACCCGCGCATTCTGGAACTGACCGGCGATCACTCCGCGCCGCCGCAACCGGATGTCGAACCCGAGGAAGAGGACCGGGCAGAAAACCGCGAACGCGATGAGGGTCGGAGGTCCGCCTCTTGAACAGGGAGCAACTCCTACAGCGAGCGGCCTGGCTCTATGACCGCGCCGGCCTTCAGGAAGCGGCTTGTCGTTGCGCCCAGGACAGCGGCGACTACGCCCACGCGGCCCGCCTGCACGAACAGGCCGGACGTTGGCTGCCCGCCGCCCAAGCCTACGAACGCGCGGGCAATCCGCTCGCCTCGGCGCGCTGTTACGAACAGGCCGGTCGTCCCCTGGAGGCCGCCGAACAGTTCCTGGCCGCGCAACAACCGCTGAACGCCGCCTGGCTGTTGGCTCACGGCGCCAAACGCTACGCCCGCGCCGAACGCATCGCCCGCGAGTATGAATCGAAAGACCCCGACGAAGAGCTGGTGGTTGCCCTCATCCTGGCTCGCGGCCGGGCCGGTCGCGGTCGACGCCTGCAAGCCATGGAGAGCCTGTGCCGGGTGGTGGAACGCCTGCCCCGCCTGGACCTGAGTATGAGCCGGGAGCGCGTGGTCACCCTGGCCCTGGCCCTGGCCGCGCACCTGGGCAGGCACGACCAGACCGCGCTGATCCACGCGGCCCAGGTGCACGCGCACGTTCCGGGCGCCGCCGAGGCCTGGGAAGCCTGGGCTCAGCAAACCCTGGGCGATACCGAGGGCATTCCCCGGCCCGCCGATTCCGTCGAAGCAGCCGAACCGACGTCGCCCGATGCGGAACCGGCAACGGATGAGGAGGTTTCATGACCAAAGGCAAAGTTTCCCGCTTCGGGTTTCGCATCGCGCGCCTGGACGAGGAGCCGCCGCAACCCGCGCCCCCGGAACCGGAGGAACCGGAACCCGCGCCGCCGGTCGAACCGGAACCCGTTGAAAGTCAGCCGGCCGCTTCCACGCCGGACCCGGTAGGCGGCCGCTTCCACAGCGCGTCCTGCCTGCTCTCCTTCCTCAGCGCGGTCGCGGGCGTCCGCCTGAGCAGCCGGGCAACCTGTCGCCGCAACGACCAGGGCGCCTGGTGGGCCGAACTCTACGCCCCGCGTGCGGCGGCCGCCAACCTCATCTGGACCGGCGGCGGCCTGCCCTACCTGCGCCAAAACGATACCTGGCGCGCCCTGCCCGGCAGCGGCGATCTTCCCGGCGCCGACGCGGAAACCCTGGACGCGGACAAATGGCCCCGCGTGGCGCTGAACGACCTGATGGACCGGGTGGGCCTGCGCGCCGGTCGCAACCGCACCTCCGGCCGGGTGTTCGTGGTAACCAACGGCCTGCTTGCCCGCTGGATCGTCCGCCGCGCCTACGCTTTGAACACCCGGGTCACCCTGCAACAGGCGCAACGCCTCCCCATGACCGGCGACGATCCGGGCAACCCCGTACTGTTCCTCACCCTCACGCGCCGGGGCGCAAGCGTGCCTGCCGCCCTGGTTCAGGCCGTCAGCGCGCTGCCCTATACCACGGCCGCGCTCCAGGCCGGGCCCGGCGGCGACAACCTGCTGCTGGATGTGGGTTACCGCTTGCCGCTGACCACCGCCATGATCGGCGAACTGATCCCCCCCGACGAAACCTGGGTGTTGGGCGCGCCGGAGGAAGGCCGGTTCCGCTTGAGCCGCCACGGCGAGGTTTTGGACGGCGCCGGTTTCCTGCAAGCGCCCGCGACGCCCGTCGCCCAAACCCCCGCCGGGCAAGCGCCGGTCCTGCCCCAACCCATCCCGGTTCGCCTGGTCCCGAAAGGCCGCGTTTCGGGTCACATCGACGCGGTCCTGCTGGACGATACCGAACTGGACTGGTTACGCACCTGGCTCGCCGGCCGACCGGCGGGTGAGACCTGTTTCTTCTTACCGGGCGCCGGCGCCCACCTGCTGACCGCACCGGGCGGCCTGCCGGCGGCGGTGCCTTTCGGCACGCCCCTGCAACGCATCGGACCCGGCGCACTGTTCCTGGAAATGGGCCTGGGCTTCTACCCGCGCCTGCCGGAACACGCCCGCGCCCAAACCTTCGCGGTAGACGACGAAACCGCGGTCGCCGTCACGGACACGGGCGCCTGGCGGTTCCAACGGGAGCACATGACCCCCGCCTGGACCCTATGGGCGGGCGAAGCGCCGGTCCCCGCCGAGGGCCTTTCGGCCAGGGGCAGAGCGGCTTTGCAGGTGCTGGACCAGGCACTGAGACAACAACAAAAACAAGGCCCGGTCAAAAAACTGCTGGGCATGCTGAAGCCCGCGCCGAAATCCGACTTGCTGAACCGGGCCCAGCGGGCCGAATTACGCGGCGACCTGGTCCAAGCGGCCGAACTGCTGGAATCCGCCGGAGAACTGGATTCGGCGGCCCGCCTCTACGAGCGAGCCGCCCGGCGGCAATAACCACCCAAGCGCCGCGAACGGGAAGGTTCGCGAGGATGCGCAACCATGGGCCGAGTATGACCGAACGTTTAATCCGAACCATAAAACCCGAGAAAAGACCTCAGTCTCTCGACTGGCAGCCGGACGGCGCTCATCTTGCCGTGGGATTTATTGGTGGGATGGGGGTGATGACCCTTGACGGCCGAATGGTTTGGGAAGAAGAAATTGACGATTGGCTTGTGGGCGCCCGCGTGTCTCCGGATGGTGGTCTTGTAGCCTTCGGAGGTTTAAATCTTGCTGTAGAGATTCGGAATACCGATAACGGGCAATTATTCGATCGTTTTCCCATGAGTGGCGTCTATGAACTTGATTGGTCATTGGATAGTAAGCGCCTTGCACTTTTTTCTTGGAGAGATGATAAATATTTTACGGCAAGCCTTGAAACTAAGCAGGTAACTGAGATCGATCAAGGAAAAAGTGATTTAAATGGAGCTTGGTCACCAGAATTAGATCTGGTGGTTATCGGTGATCGAGGAGGCCGAATAACACTCATGAACTCAGTGGGAGGAAAGACTAAAACCTGGCAAGGTCATAAAGAAAAAATCACGAATTTGATTTGGATTCCCGGAACACAACGGTTTGCCTCTGTTTCTACAGACAAAATCGTTAAGTTATGGGATTGCAAAAGTGAGGAGGTTCATTGGGAAGAATATACAAATCAACGTCTATGGAAGGTAGCGGTAACATCAGATGGAAGCCTTTTAGCCACGGGCTCCACAAACGGCGCCGTTAATTTGTGGTCTCTACCCAAAAAGGAAAAACTCTATGAGTTGAATACTGCCGAAAGCTATATCAGGGACCTAAGATTCTCCCCGGACAACAAAACCCTGGCTTCTGCATCCGAGGAGGGATTCATCCATCTCTGGGATGTTTCCGACCTGCTGCCCAAATCAAAGCCTCGATCACAGAACACGGCTTTAGCCGACTACGCGGCCCGCCAGGCAGCCACCATCGGCTACCGCGCCCCGACGTTGTCGACGGTGGGGGCGCCACGTTGGGTTCCTGACTTCCCCGATGCTGACGGGATCTTTTTGGGGAGCATTTTCGACCTGCCCGGTGTTGTCGCGGTCAAGTTGACATCGGGCTACCTTCTGATTCACAAAGGCGACAATCATAAAACGATCCAATGCCGAAATCTCCGCACAAATCAAAAGCTTTGGACGAAAGAAAGCGAGAATGGGGAATCCTTGTACGATTTGCAAGTCCAACCAAGTGGGGATCTTATGGCAGCCTGTTACGGGAACGGGGTGATGGAACTCCGCAAGATTCAAACAGGTGAATTGGTCACCGAAGCAAAACACGGCGATGACATCGTCTATCGCGTACGCTGGTCACCAATGGGAGACCGCCTGGCTTCCTGTTCCAGAGACGGCACGGTCTTCGTCTGGTATTCGGCGCTTCAGGTCTTGAATAGATTTGACTTTGGCGCAGGCGATTCAAGTGGAGGCGCAACCACGATATCCTGGGCGCCCGGTCGGCAATGGCTTGCGGCCGCAAGCAAAGGACTCGGCTGCATTTGGGACCTCCAATCATCCCAGAAGGTGCTGGAGGTCAAGGATTCACGAATTCGCAATACCTTTGACTGGCATTCCGACTCGCGGCTTGCCGTCTTAGGTCATAAACAAATCGGCATATGGCAACTCGGAGCGAGAAAGATCGATTGGCTGAACGAAGAAAAAGAAAGGCTGGGCATCAACCTCCTGCTTTCTCCCGACGGCAGAATTCTGGCCTATGACGGCAACCATCACCTCCATTTCAGAGAAATGTCGACTGGGAACCTGCTTGCCTCCTTTCCTAAAAGAAGAAGCGGAAGTAACGCCTGGCGCATGGCGTGGTCACACGACGGCGCCTTTTTGGTAGAAGGCGCAAGAGAGGGCGAAATCCATTTCTGGGACACCCGTCACCTGGTTTCGAATACTCAGACCGTAGAGGCGCCGGAGCACACCCGCAAACTCTCTCTCGCTTCGTCCTCCCTTGCGAGCCGGCATGCCGCCTTGCACCGGTTGGGTTCTACTCCCCCGCTTTCGCTTCAGCAACAACTCACCTCCCTTCTGAGCCCTCGGGTCGATAAGACTGTAGCGGGGCTTACCGATCATCCCTGCCTGAAACGATTGGCCGGCTTGGGCCTCACCAAACCGGCGCTTTTTGCCGTCATCGCCGCCATCCTCCGGCAACTCCCGCTGGATGATTGGCAACCCCCGCCCGGCGCTACGCCCGCGCAATTGGAGCAAGCGTTGCGTCACGCCCTATCCGGCGAGGTCATGCCGCCGCAAGCACCGCCTTTGCCTGTCGCCGCAATTAAAGCCGCCTTGGACCGTTGGGATGACCGCTTCTTCTTCCTCATCAACTTGCTGGGCTCCGAGCGCCTGGCGGCTGAACCCGGCCTGCTGCTGCGTTTCCTGGACGCCGCCCCCCGCCTGCCCGAGTTGAACGTCCTGCAACAACAGCAACTGCTCTGCCGCCTGGGCGGTGATGACGGGCGCGGCGGCAGTGCACGCGGCGTGGGCGGCGAACGCTCCGGCATTCGGCCGCGCGGCGATTTCCACTCCCTGCTGCCCTCGCAACACGCCTTGCCCGAGCAGGTCCAAACCATCTATCATCTGCGCGGCGAGTTGCTCTACCGCGCCCGCACCGGTACGGTCCCGCCCAAACTGAGACCCACGGTCATCCTGCTGGATATCAGCCCGCCCACCTTCGGCCCGGTGGAGAAAATCACCCGCTCGGCCGCCCACATCGTCGCGGCTTCGCTGATGGAACGCAACATCCCCGCCGTCCTGGTCACAACGGAAGCGGTTCCGATTGTCCTGGAACTACGCAACACAAGCGACCTGATCACCCTCTGGACCCGACGCTCCCCGGCCCCCGCCGCCCCCGACACGGCCCTGCGTACCGCCTACGCCGCCGCCTACCACCTCAACGACGGCGCCGTCGACCCCATCGTCCTATTCCTCACCCACGCCTGGTTCTCCTCCAAAACCCTGGGCGCCGAACACAACCCCCGAACCCTGTTCGCCGCCTACCCGAACCAGACCGGCCGGCCCCCGACCCACGAAGGCCTGACCCACCAAACCGTGGTCCACCCAAACGAGCCGATCCTACCGGCTCTCCATCAACTGATGCAGCCGGATTGATTCGGAAATCGAAAAGGCGGGACGCCGGGCCCCGCCTTTGCTATGGGTGTTTAATGTTTCCGATGTCTACTTTTCGATCGCGCCGTCCTGGATCCATTGGCGGATCAGGGCCAGATCCGAGTCGGACAAGGGGGCGCGGCCGCGCGGCATGCGGGAGCCGGAATAAACGGCGTCGGCCGAGCTGAGCAGTTTGCGGTAGACGTAGCTGTTGTCGGCATCGCCGGGCAGGATTCGCATGAGGCTGCCGTTCTGGGTGGAGGGCACGTTCACCATCTCGCCGTAACCCACGCCCTGGTCCAAGGCCAGGCCGCCTTGGGCCGGACCGCCCACGTGGCAGGTGCCGCCGCCGCAAGTGGCGGTGAAGATAGCCTCGACCACGCCTTCATAGACCACGGCTTCATTGCCGCCCGGGTCGGGCACCGCGTCAATGGGAACCGCGTTGGCCATGGAGGGTTCCAGCAGTTCGTTGAAGATGAACACCGTGCCCAGCAAGGCATTGTCACTTTGCGCCACCATCATGATGTCGCCCGCCGTTCCCGCCGGGGACAGGTTGGCGGCAAGCCCGGCGAAGGGAGTGCCGGCTTCGATCTGTTGGACAATGGGGTCGCCCACCAACTGACCGTTTTGATAGGTGTAGAAGGTCACGTCGGCGGCGGTGTCACCGGTGTTGATGACAACCGGCGCGGAGAAACCGGCGGGGTCATCGATGAACATATAGTTGAACAGCAAGATATTCGCTGCTTCCGACATCTGAAATACGTTGGCTTGCGAGGGCGAGGTGCCCGTGGAACTTTGGGTGCCCACGTTCACGAAACCGCCTTGAATATTACTCGCGTCACTGGTCAACCGGATCATCATGGCCGGTCCGTCACCCAAACCCGGGAACAGGTCGGCGATCGTGACGACGCGCTGCTCGAAAGCTTCCAGCATCAGCACGGTGTTCGCCGTTTGCGGGTCCGAGCCCGCCGGACGCGTGGCGTTCAGGGTCACTTCCACCTGTTGGTTATTCAGGTTGTTGATGATGATACGGCCGCGGAATTGTGCGTTATTGGTCACCCAGGGGTACACCAGATCGGTTTGCGCCATGACGAGCGCCGGCACGGCGCCCATGAGAAATAAGAGTAATGCCTTTTTCAAAAAAGTCCTCCCATACCAGGGTCTACGCTGCAAGGACAAGCGAGCCCGGTACTTGGATTAGCTCATGCAAAACGTTTGTACGAGTCGTCACCACAAAAACCCCCATGGTCATATGCTTGAAAGAGGCATATTATTAAAGGAAATGCGCGAAGGCGCACAGAAATCACAAAAACGCGGAGGGCGCCATGGTAGCCAGGGGCGTTCGGGTCGATCCCTTGATTGAAGATTTTTGTATCCATCTCGAATCGGAAGTCCGCTCCTCGCCTCATACTGTTAGGGCCTACCGCAACGATATCAATGACCTGGCTGTTTTTCTGAGAGAAAACTACCCGAACATTGGGTTGCTTGAGGTATGTACCCAAGATTTATACCAGTTCCTACACGGCTTGTACAAGCTGGATAATGCCAGTATTTCCAGAAAAATCAGCGCGCTGAAGACCTTCTACCGCTACCTGGAGCGCGAGAACAAGGTTTCACCCAACCCCGCCGGCATGTTGGAACTGCCCAAACAGGAAAAGAAGCTGCCCTCGTTTATGAACATCGACGATGTCCTGAAATTGGTACAGGGTCGGGTGGACCCGGATGATTATTTCACCACGCGCAACAGCGTCATCCTGCGCCTGTTCTACGCCACCGGCATGCGCATCTCGGAAATGGAAGGCCTGGACACGCACGACCTGGACCTGAACGCCTGCCTGGTGCGCGTTTTCGGCAAGGGTCGAAAAGAGCGCGTCATTCCCTTCGGCCGCTCGTCACTGCCCTACATTCAAACCTACCTGGAAGCCCGACGCCGCTACCTGGCCGAGAAAGACGTGCAAACCAACGCGCTGCTGCTGAACACGCGCGTCAACCGCCTGGGCGTGCGCAGCATCCGCCAGGTGGTGACGGACGAGGTCGAGAAACTGTCGGTAACCTACCACGTCTCCCCGCATACCCTGCGGCACACCTTCGCCACCCACCTGTTGGAATCCGGGGCGGACATCCGCGCCATCCAGGAACTGCTGGGGCACGCTTCTCTATCGACCACCCAAAAATACACGCACCTGGACGCGGACTACCTGATGCGGGTGTACGACGCCTGCCATCCCCGATCTTAGACAGCCGGCCGGCGGAAGAAAAAAAGGAGCCGCCGGACGTTGGTTTTGGTTGTACTTTCAGCCCTTCGTTCAGTATGCATCGCTGCTCCTCGGCGAAAAAATAAACAGGAAATCTTACTTAACAACCAAAACCATCCGGATGTGGTGTTTTTAAGAGAGTGTGGCTTGTATTACTCTCTTAATCGTTGATAACTGCTGCCCGGGATCGAATATTCAGCGCTGATTTCTGCATTCGGCTTGTCGAGAGACGCAAAATGACGCCCGATTCCTCGATTCCAAAAGTCGGGGCGCAAAGAATCGGTTCTCATTCTTTGCTCCTGACTTTTCCGGGTCAAGGACCCACAACTGATTTCTTTCACATTACTTTTCGGGGCGCAAAGAATGAGGACTGGTTTTTAGGAGAGTGAATTTTGGAATCGAAGAATCAGTTCTCATTCTTTGCTCCCGACTTTTTAGGGTAGAGGAATCGAAGCCGATTCTTTGCTCCTCGATTTGCAGACACAACGAATGACAACTGGAAATAAGGCGCCGAGTTTGTCCCGCGACAACTGAACAACAGCGCAGGAACTTCGAACAGGCGGTCTCTCGTACTCATGCTCCGCTTCAAGCTCTGCAAGCGGGTCGATACGACGGGCGTTCTTGAATCATTCAAGGTTGGAGCGGAGGGGATATCGGAGTTTTGTGATCCGAAACACGCCTCGTTTTCGTTGTATTGGTGAGGTCGGGTTTTGAGACCTGTCTTCAAGCAAGGGGAATACGGGGTTTGTGCATATGCGGGGATTATTATTGTGTCTTATTTCGGCCTGGTCCGGCCATGGCTTGGGGTCGATTCATTTGACGACCACCAGCCCCGAGGTTTTTCATAGGGATACGCACGGCGCGGCCGGTGTGGTAACCATGACGGTGGACGGGGATGCGTTTACTTCCGCCTCGGCGGAGCACCCGCTTTACATTCAAATCCTGCTGGAAAGCAAGGCGCGACTGGGTGATACGCGTGTCCGTCTAAGCGATTCGAACAAGGCGGTCAATCAACCGATCCACCTGCCCATGGTGCTCAACAGCAGTCATGTCGGTGATGTGGTTGCCGCTCCGCCCGAGACGGTGTCCATCGTCCGTTGGGTTTCCGGCGAGAAATCGATCTGGCTTCGGGTGCAAACCGGGAGCGATGATTGGATTGCCAATGGTGACGCATTTTTCGGCCCGGGAACGGACCGGTTGGTGAGTTGGACCCTGGGGGTGAGCGCCCGCATCGGCATGAGTATGGGCCGGGCATTGGGCGATCGAACCAATCTCCTTGCCGCAACCCGTTCTCTTCCCGGTGCGAGAGACGCGATGGATGAAGGCGATGCGGTCTCCACCAGCCTTTGCGTCCATCTCGGTGACAGTCAACTGACCACGGAGGGCGAAGAGGCCCGACTGCGTTTCACACCCACTGTCTTTACCGACAGTGTGGTCATAGGGAACGGCAATTACAGTACGCAGAACGCCGTCTCGATCGACGCCGGCTTTACCGGTAATACGCAAATCGCCTCGGGACGCGCCGCGTCTTGCCAGGTTACGCCTTTTGCCGGTCTGCACAGCGGCTCATCCGTTGCCGACCTGCCTCAGGGTACGCGCGGAGGCAGTGAAATCACCCTGAACCGACTTTCCCTGGAAGTGGAATGCGGAGAAGACGGTTCCGTACCCGAACATCTTTTTGACGGTTCCCGCTTGAGGTTGAGCACTCCCGATAGGGTTCCTTACGGGTTTGCTGCCGGCTCCGTATTTTTCAGCGGCGCGGCTCCCGGGTATCTTGAATACGAGGAGAGTTCCCAGTTCGAACTGGACGGCCAAACCCTCTATCGCACGGTCGACCTGGTATGGGACGGCGGCGCCCGCCCGGCGGACCGTCTTCTGTTGGAAATCGTTGCGGCCCTGACCTTCGAACCGAACCCTGTCTATCGAAACTTGAATGTTGCCTGGGAATTATTCCTGGTGAATCACGAAGGCGGTAGAGACGAAGCGCCGTTCGACGGTGACGACCAGTTCATCCGCTGCCTACCGGAAGAGTATTCGGTGGGTTCGGGAAACTGGTTGCACTCGGCCGGTGCGCAAAACTCTCCTATTCAGCGTCAGCCCACGGCCAATACCATGGCTTGTGCGGGCGATGCGGTTTCGTTGACGATTGCGGCGAGCGGGTCTTCCTTGAATTACCAGTGGTACAAGGACGGTTCGGCGATCGAGGGCGCCCGCGACGCGAGATTGGATCTGGTCATGGACGCTGACTCCGAGGGAGTCTACACCTGTCGCGTTACGGGTTTCAACGGCGCCTTTTTCTCGGAACCCGCCTACGTCAGCCTGAGCGACTTCGCGGCCACACTCAACTTCCGTTCGCGCACCCAGGGTTTGAAGGCGGTGTTGGCCAGGGCCGTTCCTTTTTGCGGTCGTCCCCCTTATACCTATGCTTGGGAAGACAGTTCCGGCGCCTTCATGGCCGACACCTTCGTTTTTGCAATTCCCTGGCAGACTCAAGTGGAAACCTTCACCTTACGCATCACCGATGCCGACGGTAAGGAGATTCGAACCGCCGTAACTGTTTTAGGAACCCCGAATACCTTCATGCTGGACCCCAATTATGACGGCAAGAATACGGTGGAAGACCTTTTTCTGACAGCATCGATCTGGCAACTTGACAGCGGCTTGGATGCCGACGGCGACCGCAAGATAACCGTGTTGGACATGTTGTTTGTAGATACCGGAACATTTGATTGAGGGAAGGTGGATTGTGATGAAGTTTTGGTTATTTCTGGTTCCGGCATTGTCTCTGACCGCCGGCATTCAATTGGAAACCGCCATGCCGGTGCTGGATCGAAGCGGAACATCCGGGCAGGGGGGTGCGGTTACCTTCGTGGTCAACGGCGATGAATTTGCCGATGCGACTCCGACCGATCCGGTTTTTATCAAGGTCAGTCTGCCCGAGGGCGCTGTATTGTGCACCACCCTGGTCGACGCGAGTAGGGTCGACAACGCCGGTCTGCCCATCTTCCTGGCTTTGCAATACGGCGGCAGCGAGGCTCGGACATCCGTGGTCGCCCCGGGCGATACCGCGTCTATTGTTCGCCAGGTAGAGGGAGAACGCGCCTTGTGGCTGCGTATTCAACGTCCCGGCAGTGAATGGTTGCAGCGCGACGGGATTCCCCTGGCGCCCGATCCGTCGAACCCGGTGCGCTGGACCATCGGCGTTTCCGCGCGTGACTCCGTTGTCGCCGATTCGGTTCCCTCCAACCTTGCCTTCAACAGCCGCCTGGACGATGTCCTGCCCGGCGCCCATCCTCGTGACGCCGTTTCCACCTTATTGTGCCTGGACTTGAGCCGGACAGATTATGCGGAGGCCGGCGATGCCAATCTGGACCTGACCCTGGAAACCTTCGACGCACGTGCTGAAATTGCTCCCGGAGTTTTTGCGGCCGGCGCCGCGGGCATGCCGTCCTTCGCCGATAATCTCACGATAGGTCTTGCTCGTGAGAATACCTGTACCGCGACACCGGTCGGCGCCGGGCCGGCCGACAGCCTGACCCTTGACGTTTCCTGCCCCGATAACGGCGCCTCTCCCCTCAGTCAATTGCACGCGGGCTCCTACGTACGCTTGAGTACAGAGGGGCGCGGTGGTTACGGTTTTGCCTCCGAGCAGGATCTCAATTGGCGCGGTGCGAGTTCCATGGTGGAACTGAAGGAACCCTTCCAATTGGAAGGCCGCACGTTATATCGAACCGCCGATATTGTGTTTACGGATGCTTCCCTTTCCCTGGATGCGGTGCAAAGGATTACGCTGGACGCGGTTGTCACCAACCCCGACAATTTGGCGGACGTGATGTTGAACTGGTCTATGGTCCTGGTCACCAATGCCGGGGAGCCCGATGCGGCTCCCTACGGCGGATCTGAACAAAAGCCGCACTGCATCCCGGGTGAGGCGGAGATCGGCCGGGGACGGAAAACGGTTGCCGGCGCGGATGATGCGGTGTTTATCATCGGTCAACCCGCGGCCTTCACGCGTGCGGTTCCCGGCGATAATGTCGTTCTTCGCGTGGTGGTGGATTGTTCCGAGCCGTTTACCTACCAGTGGTTTCGCGAGGGATCGCCGCTTTCCGGCGAGAACGGGCCGGAATTGACCTTGCTTTCGGTAGAAAGATCAGACTCGAGCATGTATAAATGCCGGGTTACGCGTGGGAACCAGGAGGTCTTCTCCAACCGAAGCAATCTGTTGGTGAGCGATGTGACACCCATCGTGGTCAGTCGCTAGGCTCGGCCTTGTCGATAACCCGCTTATAGACTTTGCGCTCAGGGTCCAATTTCCAGGTGCGGTCTTCAGGGATCATCAGGCGAGACTTGCCGTCGCTGAAGTTCAGGCGAACGGTTTGGGGGCCGGCCGGTCCGTCGAGAATGATCTCCAGGGGCATGTTGAAGGTGGGCGTATGCCACTGGAAATCGACCACACCCTCCTGTTTGGTTATCTTCAGCGCGGGCGGGTGCTCCTCGTAGCCGTAGACCTGAAAGAACCAGTCCAGCTTGCGACCGGTCATTTCCTCGGCCAGTTCCCGGAAGCCTTGCGTGGTCACGTAGCCCGGCTTCTCGCAGAAGCGGCGCAGTAGGGGAAAGAAGATTTCATCACCCACCAGATAACGCAGGCTGTGCAGTACCAGGGCGCCGCGATAATAGACGTCGCCGGTGAAGGATTCCGATGCTTTGGCGTTGGGTTTTCGAATCAAGGGGCGTTCCTTGCCGATGCTCTTGTAGAAACGATCCAGCATACCCGCCGCTGCTTCCTTGTTTGCGAAACGTTCACGCCAAAGCAGGCTGACATAAGTTGCAAAGCCCTCGTGAATCCAACTCTCGGCCCAGTCGGCCACCGACACCTTGTTGCCCCACCACTCATGGGCCAATTCGTGCAGCAGGAGGTCATCCACGCCGTCTTCGATAACGAAGTGACTGCCGTAGCTGTTGATGGTCTGGTGTTCCATCCCCTTGTAGTCCGTGTGCACGATACCCAGTTTCTCTTCTTTCCAGGGGTATTCGCCGAAGAGTTCCGACTGGAAGTCCAGATAAGCCAGAGTCTGGTCCAGCAGCGTTTTCTTTTTCTCGGCGTAATCGCGGTCATCGCCGCTTACCTGGTCGGCTTTCTGGTACTCGCGCAGCATGTACAAAATCACCGGCATGCCCCGCCATTGCGCTTGCAGTAATTCATAGTCGGCGATGTTGATCGAGATATTGTAGGTGCTGATGGGATAACGGCTCTTCCAATGGAAGGTGTGTTTGCCGGCGCCGGCGGGTTCGATTTTCTCCAGCAGCCCGTTGGCCGCACAGTAGAACGGTTTGGGAACGGTGATTTCCAAATGCAGGCCCTCGATCTTATCCGACGGATGCACCTTGCAGGGGAACCAGACCAGGCCGCCCATCCCCTGGCAACTGACACCCACCCAGGGTTGGCCGGAATCGGTGCGGCTCCAATTGAAGCCGCCGTCCCAAGGCGGGTTGCGAGCTACCAACGGAGGCCCGCTGTAGGTAATGCTTACGACCATGGTTTCGACGGGTTTGTCGATCCCGATCAGTAATTTGTGACCCACTCTTTTGAAAGGTCGCAACGATTGGTTGACTTGAACGCGAGTCACCTTGAATGCTTCGTACAGGTCCAACTCGATCACCTTGAGACCGGGCCGCGTCAAAGCCAGGGTGAGCGTTGCCGTTCCCGCAATGGTTTTGGTGTCGGGGTCGACGGTCAAGGCCAGGTGGAGGTCCTTGGTATCGTAAGCCGCCTGGTCCGGTGATAAGATGCCGCCGGAATCGAGCGTGTCGCCGGCAGTTGTCAACAAAAACAAGAAAAGAAATGCCGTCATGGGAATATCCATCCGAGAAATGACGTTGGATCACGATGAAACGGAAGGCCGAGGCGCCGGGTCATTATCCGTCATATCATTCTTACACAAGTTCAAGGAGCGGTCTCATGTCACGTATCCTGGTTTTCACTGTTTTTCTGTTGAGTACAGCTGTTTTTGCCGGTAAGCCCGCCGTGTTCCAAAAGAAAGGCAAGGCCATTCGCGGCTACGACACGGTAGCCTATCATCTTCAAAACAGACCGGTAGAGGGCAAGGACGCCCACACCCACCAATGGAACGGCGCCACCTGGTATTTCGCAAGCCGGGCCAACCTGAACAGTTTCAAGGCCGATCCCGAGAAATACGCGCCTCAATACGGCGGCTACTGTGCCTACGCCGTGGCCAAGGGCAGCACCGCCAAGACGGAACCCGATGCCTGGAAGATTGTGGACGGCAAGTTGTACCTGAACTACGACAGGGGCATCCAGAAGAAGTGGGAAAAAGACATTACCGGCTACATCGAAAAAGCAGACGCCAACTGGCCGAAGGTTTTGAAGTGAATTTCTTCTAATCAGCCACATCGCCGAAACCAGGAGCCGGGGGGCCGGCCCGGCTCCAAACACTTAAGGACGTTGACGCGGCAAAGGCGGGCCGAAACATGATGTCAGGTTAAGGAGCGGGGCCAGGTTCCTCAAATCGACGGCTCGCTGTTGGAGACCGGGGGTTTTCGTGTCCAATTCTCGCCATGATTCCCGTAATGCCTCCAAACGGGCCAGTGCATCCAAAAAAGGGCGTTGATTGGGATCGGGAACCTGAAAGATCAGAGTGAGCGTTGCCTCGCGGTCGCCGTCCTGTGCCGTACCCAGAATCTCCATGGCCTTAAACCGCCGAGCTCGGGGCGGCTTTCCATCCGACCAGGCGGGAAGCCAGGGGGTGAATTCGGTTTCGGGCCAGGAGTACCCGTTGCCGTCTTGCATTTGGAACCACTGATCGTGAATCAACGGGGGCGCGTCGTGAAAAAAGAGGGTGACTTGCTTCAGGCGAATGGTGTGATCGCCTGCCATCTTCAGTCCGAAAATATACAGGTACTCCGCGCGTCCCTCGAAAAGAATAGGCTTGAAATACCAGCGGCCGTCGCGTTTATCCTCGGCCGGCAGCACCGGCTCTTCTCCGAACAGACGCTCGCCGATTACCTTCATTTCCAGACCCGGCGCATTGCCGGTTTCCACCTCGGCAAGAACAGTTTCGGCAACGGTTTCCAAAAGGCGGGCCAGAGCCTGCTCCAAATTTTGGGCCGCGGCTTCATTTTGGTCACCGGAGTTTTCGATCGAAGTCGCGAGCATATCTTCCAGATGGTTGAAGTCGCGGGTTATGTCCCCGGTCGGGCGCAGGTCCCCGGTCACAAAAACCAGGGACAACAACAGCACGACCGGGCCGGGCAACATAAAAGAAGGCTCCTTACAGGTTCCGTTTGAGGAATTCGGTCATCATGTTGTACATGTGCAGCACATGGGCCGGTTTGCGCACCCCGTGCCGCGCGCGTGGATAAAGCATCATTTCGAAGGGAATGCTTTCGTTTTGCAGGGCGTAGATCATTTGGATGGTATTCTGCAAGTGGACGTTGTCATCCATGGTGCCGTGGATGATCAAGAGTTTACCGTGCAGGTTCTTCGCGGCGTGAACCGGACTGGTTTTGATGTAACCCTCGCGGTTGTTCTGGGGCATCTTCATATAGCGCTCGGTGTAGATGGTGTCGTAATCGCGCCAGTCGGTCACCGGGGCGCCGGAAATGCCGACACTGAACATTTTGGAGTGGGTCAGCGTGTACAGCGTCATATAACCACCGTAGCTCCAGCCCCAGATACCGATGCGTTTTTCGTCCACATAGCCCTGTTTGATCAGCCATTTCATACCGTCTTCCAGGTCCTGCAACTCCAATTCGCCGAAGTTCATATACAGCGGGTCGGTGCTTACCTTGCCCTTGCCGCTGGCCGTGCGGTTATCGCAAATCCAGATGATGCAGTTCAGGTCGCGAGCCAGCATCTGGTGCCAAAGGTAGCGGTTGCCGCCCCAACGGTTGCGCACCTGGGGCGCGTGCGGACCGCTGTAGGTGTAGCTCATGACCGGGTACTTCTTCTTTTTGTCGAAGCCCGGCGGTTTGATCATCATGGCTTCCATCACAAAGCCGTCGCGGGTTTTCACCTTCAGGAACTCGGGCTTTGACAATTCATAGGGATCGAGCGGGCTCATATCGGCATCGGCCATTTGACGGACCAATTTGCCGCTTCCGTCCCGCAGTTCCAGCGTTCCGTTATGTAACGCGGAACTGTGGAAGTCAAAGAAGTAATAGGCGCCGGGGGACAGTCGCGCACTGTGCTGACCGGAGCCCTCGGACAGGCGCGTCATTTTGCCGGTTTCCAGCTCGACCCGAGCAATGTACCGATCCAGTATGTTGCCCTTATTCTCGGCGAAGTAAAAGAAGTTGCCGTCCTCGCTGAAGCCCATGTGCGAGGTCGCTTCCCACTTACCCTTGGTCAGGCGACGCACCAGGGCGCCCTCCGCATCGTAGAGGTAGAGATGTCGCCAACCGTCGCGTTCGGAAGCCCAGACGAAATGTTTGCCGCCGGGAGTCCAGTGAGGGTTGCCGATCACGTCGACCCAGGTCTTGGAAGTTTCGCGCAGCAGGCGTTTGCCTTTGCCGGTTGCGGGATCGAAGTGGACCAGATCCAACCAGGTTTGTTCGCGATCCTGGATTTGTGCGGTGAACGATTGCCCGTCCGGGTGCCAGCCCACGCGGACCACCAGGAATTCGCCCCCTTCATAGTCGAAGGTATCCATCCATTGAATCGAGCCGCCCATGGTGGGCACCACGCCGATCGCGGTCTTGGGATTGGGATCGCCGGCCTTGGGATAATGGGTGACTTCCAACTTGGGATGGTAGGGGATGTGATCGACTACGGTGTAGGTCGGCACATCGCTTTCGTCGATCCGCAAAAAAGCCAGGGAGGCGCCGTCAGGGGACCACCAATAACCGCGGAAGTTGCCGCGACCGTAGACTTCTTCCTGATAAACCCAATCCAAGCGACCGTAAAGCAGCGATTTACTGCCGTCTTTGGTCACCTGGCGGATCTCACGTGTTTGCAGGTCGACCAGATGGATGTTGTAATCGCGAATAAAGCTGACCATGGTGCCGTCGGGTGAAAAGTCCTGACCGACTTCTTCGGCCGCGTCATGCGTCAGCCGGATCGCCTCATCGGTGTCCATGCGGTAGACAAACAGGTCGTTTCGGGTGTTGTAAAGTACGGCATCCTGGGCACTGTTCCAGGTGACAAAGCGGCGTTTGGCCAGGGACTCGGCGGCCTTTTCGGTAAACCCCGCCTGCTTCAGGAAGGCCGCTTTGATTTTTTCCGAGGACAAATAGAGCTCAGCGGTTTCATCGGCGGCGCTGACGCGCATCCAGCCCTTGCCGCTTTCGAACTTCAGGTAATGCTTACCGTCGGGTTGCCAGGTGTAACCCCTGGAAATGCGGGCCGGCTGGATCTCACCCTTAAAGATGGATTCAACTGTCAGGCGTTTCTCTTGCGCCGTCAACCCGAGGGTTGCCAAAGTGAGCAACACGCAAACCATATATTTCATCATCTCCTCCTCAACGACCATGAATGGATATAACCATGGGCATTATACATGGTCGCCGAAGAGTTGTTCATGGTTGCGTCAACTTGATTTGTGGTACACTGAGGTAATACTTCCGGACAGGAGGTGCCCTGATGTGTAGGACATCTTTACGCGGTTTATGGGGCCTTCTCCCAGTTTTGTTTTTTCTCTCGGCTCATGGCCAGGATATTTCCGTGAGCGCCCAACTTGCCGAGGATCTTTCAGGTGGAAAACTGGCCTTGACCGGGTACCACTACTTCGACGAACACCCGACCGATGATGAACGAACACCTTTCGAATTGTTGATTTCCCAAGATCTAGACCTGGACTTCTCCGAGACCTGGAAGCTGGTCGCCGGTTTGGAGTACCGGGCCGATACCCGTCCCTTCGTGGCGGGCATCATCGACGAAGAGGTTGAGGAGAGCGCCCGGCGCTACTACGTAAATGCACGCGAGCTTTATTTGCAATACGCCGGTGACAAACTGGACTTCCGCCTGGGCAAGCAGGTCTTCGCCTGGGGTAAGGCCGACAGCTATAATCCCACCGATAACTTGAACCCCTACGATTACCTGGATTTCCTGACCTCCGAAAAGCTGGGCGTAGTTGCCGCCTCGCTGGGATACTCCGGGGCCAATGCGGGTTTCGATCTGGTCATGGTTCCCCGGGTCAACCCGTCGCGCATTCCCACTACCGATAATCGCTGGTTCGCCCAATTGCAGGCTTTCGATCCGTCGAGCCTGCCGCCGTTCGTCATTCAAGATCGGCAGTTGCCCGACAACGACCTGGAAAATGCCCAATACGGCCTGCGTTTTTGGGGCACGGCCGGCGGATGGGACCTGGCGCTGATCGCCTACCACGGTTTCGATACCATTCCGGTGGTGCAAATCACCCCCGATATCTCCGGTCAGTTCGTCAACCTGACCCCGGTTCTCAACGAAATCGACGAATACGGTCTGGCTCTTGCCCGCGCCTTCGGCGAGACTTCTATACATCTGGAAGCCTCCTATCGAGAAACCGAGGAAGATTTCGACGATGATTTCATCACCTGGATCGTCGGCATGAACCGAAACTTCTACGTGGGCGGCGCCTTGGAAGAGATCCGGCTGATCTTGGAATACATCGACGAAAGCGAAACCACGACCAAGATGAATGCAGGCCGCGTTTCCTCCGGGCTCAACCGGCCGTTCCGCGATACCCTGGTGGTGGATACCTCTTTCATCATCAACCAGGACACGTCCATCGTGCTGCGCGCCGCGCTGAACCTGGATGACAGCGACAACTTCATCCAACCCCTATTCAAACACGCCTTCAGCGACAGCCTGAAATTGGAAACCGGTCTGGATCTGATAGACGGCGATCCCGGAACCTTCTGGGGGAACTGGGAAGCCAACGACCGCTTTTTTGCCCAATTACTTTATTTCTTCTAGAGGAGTCAAACCATGGTCCTAACCGCGCTCTTGATGCTGTTGCTTGCCGCCGAACCCGGCGGCCTGGAGATCATGAATAAACAGAAAGAGCTGCAGGAGTTGCGCGACGAGGATCGCGTCATCGAAATGCAGCTCATCGACCGTCGCGGTAAGATGAAAAAGCGTAAGGTCCACATGTGGAACATGAAGACCGAAGACGGCCTGGAGAAGCTGATGCTGATATTCCTCGAGCCGCGCGATGTCAAGGGTACGGGCCTGTTGACCTGGGAACAAAAAACTCGCGACGATGATCAGTGGTTGTACCTGCCCTCGCTGAAGAAAGAAAAACGCATCGCCTCCGGCGGCAAGAAGAACCGCTTCATGGGCACCGATTTCGCCTTTGAAGACCTGCGCGTGGAGAATCTGGAGAAGCATACCTATAACCTGTTGGAAACCAAATCGCTGGACGGCAAGGAATGTTGGCTGATCGAGGCCAAGCTGAAAGAGAAAAAGGAGTTGAGAACCAGCGGTTACAGCAGGCGCGTGCTGTGGATTCGCAAGGACATCTACTACACCGCCCAAATCGACTACTACGACCGACGCAAAAAACTCGTCAAGGTGCTGCGCAACGAAGACCCGGTCAAGCTGGAAGGGACCGTTTGGCGCAGCAACAACTTCGTCATGGAGAACCTGAAAACCAAGGGCAAAACCGCCATGGTGGTCAAGGAACGCCGAGTCAACCAGGGACAAAGCGAAACCGATTTCACCATTCGCAAGCTGAAGTCGTTCTGAGCCGCCCATGAAACTGAAGCCCTACAAGCTCGCTACCTGGGTTGCCGAACACCCCGTTGTTTCCCTTACGCTGCTTTTCGTACTGGTCGCCGGCATGTTGGGGCGCATCACCCACCTTGAAATCGATTCCTCCACCACCGGCATGATGGACGAAAAAGACCCCAAGAAGCCGATCTATGAGGAATACAAAGAGATCTTCGGCAGCGATATCCTAACGGTCATCGTGATCGAACGGCCCGAGGGGGCCGGCGATGTGTTCAACCCCAAAACTCTGGAACTGGTGCAAACCTTGACCGATGAGTTATTCGATTGGGAAGGCGTAACCTCGGTTTCGTCTATGACCACGGTCAACAATATCCGGGGTGAAGGCGACTATATCAACACCGATCCCCTGGTCGACTTCATCCCCGAGGACCCCGAGGAACTGGCCGTCATCCGTCGCAACGCCCTGGAGACGCCCGCCTACCCCGGCAATATCGTCTCGGCGGACGGTCGTTTTGCGGCGATCAATATTTACACGGAAACCGGCGGAGACAAAAAATACGACAGTCGCTTCCAGGAAAAGCTGAAAGCGCTGATGCAGGAACACGGCGGCAACCACAAGCTCTACCAGGTAGGCGGGCCTCGGTTCAACACCCATTTCAATAACAGCATCGAAAGAGACCAGATGACGCTGGTGCCCGCGGCCGTGGTGGTCATCCTGATCATTCTGTTACTGGTTTTTCGCATTCCGGTCGCGGTCTCGCTGCCCGTGGTGACCGGCGGCTTGAGCATCGCCGCCACGGTTGGCTTCATGGCCTGGATGGGTTACTCCGTGGGTCCGGTCAGCGTGATGATTCCCTCGATCCTGATTGTGGTCGGCTGTACGGAAGATGTGCATCTGATATCGGAATACTACCAGCATCTGCGCGACGGCCTGACCGTGCGTCAAGCCATCATCGAGACCATGCATCACGGCTCCCTTGCCATTACCCTTACCTCAATTACTACCATGCTTGGTTTCGGCGCGCTGTCTTTGAACGACATTACTTCCTTGAAGGAGTTCGGCATCATCGCCTTCTTCGGCCTGTTCGCCAACTTCCTGGTAACCATCACCGTTGTCCCGGCCATGCTGCGGCTCAGCAAGAAACCGCCGCCCAAAGACAGAGGACTCAGCAAGGTCATCGCCGGCACGCTCCATACGGTGGTGTATATCAACCTACACCATCGCGTGAAAACAGGTATTGCCGCCGGCTTTGTATTGACCATGGCCGTTCTGGGTTGTCTTCGTTTGGAAGTGAATAACGACCCTATCAGTTTCTTCCAGAAAAGCAGTGATATTCGACAGGACTTCGAGCGTATTCATACCGACCTTGCCGGCGCCCAGGCATTCAACATCCTCTTCGAAACAGCCGAGGAAGGCGATGTCAAGGAACCCGATGTCTTGCAGACGATCGACGATGTCCAAGCCCATTTGGAATCCATGGGTCTTTTCGACAAGACCATTTCCCTGGCCGATTTCGTCAAGACCATGCATCGCGAGATGAAGAACGACCCCAACCAGTTCGCCATTCCCGAATCGCGCGGCGCCATAGCCGAATACCTGCTCTTGCTGGAAAACGACGAACTGTTCCGCTATGTGGACAGTAATAATCAGTACCTGAGCATCGCCGTGCGTCACAACATGAGCGGTTCCGCCGATGTCCGCAAGGCTCTGGCGCAAATCGACGCCTTTATCCAACAGAACGCGGCCAACTATGTGAAGGACGGCGAGATCTACCCCTTGAAATACGCAATCACCGGTGAGTCCATCCTGTTGCATAGCGCCACGGACGCCATGATTGCCGGCCAGGTCAAGAGCCTGGCCTTGGCCCTACTCACCATTCTGGTCATCATCAGCCTCTTGTTTATGTCCCTACAAGCCGGCCTGGTGGCGTTGAGTTCCAACCTGATTCCCATCTTGCTGAACTTCGGCCTGATGGGTTGGATCGGCATTCCCTTCAACACCGGCACCTGCCTGGTGGCCACCATCGCTCTGGGCATCGCCGTGGACGACACCATTCACTTCATGGTGCGCTATCAAAAGGAACTGAGGCTGACCAACAGCCAGGAAAAGGCCATGGCGGCGGCCATACGAACGGAGGGGAACGCGATCGCCACCACCTCGCTGGCGCTGTCGCTGGGGTTCCTGGTCATGTCGCTTTCGCAATTCCAGCCGTCGGTGCATATGGGTTTCCTTTCGGCGCTGGTCATGATCTATGCCCTGATGACCGACCTCTTCATCAACCCGGTACTGCTGCTGACCATCCAGCTGATTACCCTGTGGGATTTCATCGGCCTGAAGTTGCGCGAGGAAACCATGCGCGAGAGCCTTATCTTCAAGGGCTTGTCCATTTCGGAGATCAAGAAGGTGATCCTGCTGGGCAGCCTGCGCAAGGTGGACCGCGACCAGATGGTGCTGCGCGAGGGCGAGCCGGGCGAGGAGATGTATGTCATCCTCTCGGGATACGTGCGCATATTCCTGGAAAAGAATCGCGATCAGACCATCGCGGTTATGGAGGAAGGCGATGTACTGGGCGAGATGGCCATGCTGGGCGAGGGTTTCCGAACCGCCTCGGCCGAGGCTTTGTACGACCTGGAGTTGCTGCGCATCGATGCACACGCCCTTGATCGGGTAACCCGGCGCGAGCCCCGAATTGCGGCCAAACTATACGCCAACATCTCCCGTGTGCTTATCGAGCGGGTAAGGGAAACCACCCAAACCGCGGTTCACGAGACCGAGTTGCAAAGGCTCCACCGCATGTTCGGTAAAGGCGGATCGGCTGAGGCAAGATAACCCGGTCTACTCTTGGAAACACTTCAAGATACATTCCGTTATGCTATCATAGAGGTTGAAAGTAAGTCTTGGAGCGGCCATGGACACGGAAACAAACGAAATCCTTCAGAATATGTGGCAGGACATGAAGGATATGAACCAAAACCTCAATCGCAAAATTGAGGATTTCAATCAATCGTTGAGCGCCAAAATCGATGAGACCAACCGCCGTATCAATGAAAGCAACCGTCGCATCGACGAAACCAATTCTAGAATTGACGAAACCAATTCTAGAATTGACGAAACCAATTCTAGAATAACCAACATGGAGTTTCGTATAGCTACCGAGCTTACCAGCCTGGCGGGAACGCTTACCAACGTCAATAAAGTAATGGGTTCCCACGGTAGACAACTTGCCTCCCACGACCGTCGTATCAGTCAGGTTGAAAAGGCGGTAAAAAAGTAAAGTGGCGCCGCTCTCCTCATCCGGCGCCTTGCAATGCCTGTGTTCGAGATTCTTTCCGTTTTGCCAGGTAACCCGTGGCCAGAGCAATTAACTCCTGCTGAAAGATAAAAGTAGCGCTCTGATCCGTTTGCTTCAATCACTCTAAGGCGGAACGGTCCGTGATGTGCTAAAGTGCCTTTAAAATCCCAACGGAGGCACATGATGGAATTTTTGCGGACTCCCGACGAACGTTTCGAGAATCTTCCCGGATATCCCTTTGTACCCAACTATGTCGAGGTGGGCGACGGCATGCGCATGCACTATGTGGACGAGGGCCCGCGCGACGGGCAACTGGTGCTGATGCTGCACGGTGAACCCACCTGGTCTTACCTCTACAGGAAAATGATCCCCATCATCACCGAGGCCGGGTATCGTGCGGTAGCGCCCGATCTCATCGGCTTCGGTCGATCGGACAAACCCACGCAACGCGAAGACTATACCTACGCCCGTCACCTGGAATGGGTCGGCCGCTTCCTCGACGCTGTCGGTTTGCAAGACATCAACCTGGTCTGCCAGGACTGGGGCGGCCTCATCGGTTTGAGGCTGGTGGCGGCGCAACCCGAACGATTCAGCCGGGTGGTGACGGCCAATACCATCCTCCCCACCGGTCAAACCCCCAACGAAGCCTTCATCAAATGGCGTGATTTCTGCCTCAGTGTACCCGACCTGGAAGTCGGTCGCCTGATCCAACGCACCTGCACCACAGAACTGAGCCCGGAGGAGGTCGCCGCCTATGATGCGCCGTTCCCCGACGCAAGCTACAAAGCGGGCGCACGCATCTTCCCGGCGCTGGTTCCCTTCGGCGATAACCCGGAAGTAGAGCCCAACAAACAAGCCTGGGCCTCCTTGAGCCGCTTCGAGAAACCGTTCTTAACGGCTTTCAGCGACAAGGACCCCATCATGGCAGGTTTGGACCGCATTTTCCAAAAGAAGGTGCCGGGCGCCCAGGGACAACCCCACACCACCATCGAGGGCGGCAGCCATTTCCTGCAAGAGGATTGCGGCGAGGCTCTGGCTCATGTGGTAACCGGGTTTATTGCCGTCTCCTAAACTGTTGGCCCCACTGAAAAATGAGCGGAAGTCAACCGATCGCTGTCCGGCTTGGAAGTAGCGCGTCAAACGCCAGCTTGGCTTGAGCCCTGACCTCGTCGGGCTCTTCGCCGGACGCGATCTGACGGAGCGCCGTTGTCACCTGGGTGTCTATGTAGCGCCCCGCGAGCCCGGGCGAGACATCACCTCGGGCCTCGCCGCGGCTCTGTGCGCGGACGAACAACGCCTCGTACGCCTCCTGGAGCCCGCGGACCATCATGTCGACGCGAGCTCTCGCCAGGGGACCAAGGCACTCGGGCGCACCGCGCATCTTGACAAGCAAACAGCCCGGGGGAGTGTCCCGGGGAGAGGTCAGGAACTCGATGATGGATTCAACGCTTTCTTCAAACGAGCGGTCGCCGGCCAGATTTGCTGCCCTCGGTGCGATCACCACCTCGCCGTAGCACTCGAGGGCAGCGGCGAGAAGCCCGTCTTCTCCCCCGAACTCCCGATAAAGCGACGGCTTGGACAGATTTGTCCTTCGGCAAATCTCGTTGATCGAGAGGGCATGCAATCCCTCCCGCCAATAGTTCTCCATGGCAAGCATCGCCGTCTGTTTGCGCTCAACGGTGCGGGGTCTCCCGCGTTTCCTTTTATGGTCCATGAGGCGGGCCTTTTGTTACTGATCGATATTTTGAGTGTCGGCAGGTTGTCTGGATGCCTGCCTGGATTAATGTACTCCTTGGAGTGGAAACCGGCAACCCCGACCTCCCCGGGACATCCGCCGCATCGATGAGTGAAAAGGCGGAAGGTCCTGATGAGATCACCTTTGGGATCTCGGGGTGTCGAAGACTAGGCGGCGACCTGGTGGATGCGCTGCACGGCCTCGGCGGTTTCCAGTACTGACTGCTCAATGGGTGTCGGTTTCCACCTGAAAAGCTCGCGCGCTGTCGCGTTATCCGAGCTCAGGTTCATGCCGAGCATGCCGACCAAACCCTTCGCCTCACGGTCGAAGAGGGAGAGTAACCGAAGCATGAAGTTCGGCGCCGGGCGTGTTCCGACACGCTTGTAGCCGCCGTCTTTCAGCATCCGAGCCATGTCGAGGAAACTGACCGGCTCGGACAAGGCGGCGATGATGCGTCTCCCGGCGGCCTTCTCGTGGATCATGGCGTTCAAATGGATTTTGGCGACGTCCCTTACGTCCACCATGGGAAAAGCCGCCTTGGGCACCATCGGCATCTTACCGGTGATCATATTCCCCACCATGGTCATGGTTTGGCCGCTGACGTTCCGTCCGAGAGGCGGTCCGATGACACCTCCTGGATTTACGACAACGAGTTCGAACGCCTCGTCCTCAGGCAAGCTGTTCACGTAATCCCAAGCCGCTTTCTCCGCCAGGGTCTTGCTCTTCGTATAGGTACTTATCTTGCGCGAACCGGTATCTGTCCAGGATCCGGGGCCGAACTCCCCCTCTTTCATACTACCCATCATCGAGAGGACTGAGCTCGTGAGGACCACCCGCTTGACACCGGCGCTTTGAGCAGCACGTAGCGCGCGGAGGGTCCCATCCACCGCCGGGACGATCATTTCGTCCTCGTGCTTAGGGTTCGCGATCATGAACGGCGACGCCACATGCATGACGTAGTCGCATCCCGTGGTTACCTCCGCCCATCCCTCGTCCCTGGTCAGGTCGAGTTCGACGAACTCGAGTTCGGTTGCGTCGATATTCGCGGCCGCTATAGTCTCGCGGACCTCCTGCTCTTTGCCGAGACTCCGAACCGACCCGCGAACGCGGTACCCCGCCCGAAGGAGTTCCGCGGCGCAATGGAGTCCGATGTAACCTGATATGCCTGTAACGAGGACTGTTTCTGTCATGATGATACCTTCCAGATTGTATTTACCGGCATTTTTGAACCGGTCGGTACTTTAAATATAGTCAGTGCCTCGCCACTTGTCAAAAATAAAGTACCGATTGGTATAAAAATGTCGATCAGATGGACAAATGGGGGAGCCGGGCACAATCAAGTCGGTCTGCCGTCCCACCCCACCAAATATATTTCAGCGGTGGAAATTTCTTTCGGGTGAATTGCGGGTTCTGTCGGTTACAATCGATTGCCTTTATCCCACATTTGAGGTGACTCGGATGGCCCATACGCCCTTTACTCAGGAGTTCTTTCGTTTTTACGATCAATTGGAGGCCAACAACGACCGTTCGTGGTTCCAGGAGAACAAGGAACTCTATGAGGATGCCGTGCGCACGCCCATGCTTTCGTTTATCGAGGCTATGGGACCGAAGCTGGCTGACATCTCCAAACACATTGTCGCCGATCCGCGCAAGTCGGGCGGCAGTATGTTTCGCATCTACCGGGATACGCGCTTTTCCAAGGATAAAACGCCTTATAAAACCCATGCGGCCTGTCAGTTCCGTCACGTCATGGGTAAGGACGTGCATGCGCCCGGTTTCTATATGCATGCCTCGCAGCGGGAAGTCGTCTTCGGTGCCGGTATCTGGCATCCCGATGCGCCCTCCCTGGCCAAGATTCGGCAGTACATCGCCGAGAATCCCGAAAAGTGGCAGCAAGCATTGGATCACGCGCCTTTCGCGGAGTTGTTCGAGCAAGCCGGCGAGAGTCTGAAACGACTGCCCCGGGGTTTTCCAGCGGATCACCCCATGGTGGAGGAGTTGAAACGCAAGGACTTTATCGCCATGCGCGGCCTGATGCCGCCGGACTTGTTACGCGAGGATCTGATTGAAGAGGTAAGTCGCTGCTTCGCTGCCTGTCGGCCCTATATGAAGTGCCTCTGCGACGCCTTGCAGTTACCGTTTTAGCAACTCCTCAATAAGTTCGGACAGGGTAAGGGAAAAGTTCCGGACATTGAACCAACCAGGCGGCCGGGGCGACCGCATTTTTTCCTCCGAACTTTGAGGCGCGGCCCGGGAACCCACTAATCGGGCAAGGCGGCCCTGCCAATGGATAAAAAGGCCCATCGCCGCATTCAGGACATTCATCGCGAACCTGGAAAACGGACTCCCCGAGCTCGGGCACGACCTATTGACGCGAAAAACGGACACACCGCGTGCGGCGACAACGTTTTTCGTTTTTCTTTTCGCTTTTCGGTTGTAAAATCGCCGATCCGACCAATAAAAATCCAGTTGTGATTGGTTGTGTCGATAAATAGAGGATCAAAGAATCAGTTCTCATTCCTCGACCTGGAAAAGTC
>JASJCB010000370.1 GCA_030066195.1 Acidobacteriota bacterium | reverse complement strand
GACGCGGCCGAAACCGTTGCGTTGCTGCTGGCGCGCTATCCCAATTATGAGGCCGGCTTCAACATGCCCTTGCGTTTTCGCAAGTTAGTGACCCGCATCAAGCTGAGCCTGCGCGCCAATGTGGTGACCTCCGTTTCCAAGAGCAGCGAAGACATCGGCCTGGCCCCGGCTACCGTGATCGTGCTCACCGGCGAACAATTGCGCGAACGCGGCTACACCGACTTGGAGCAGGTATTGCACGACCTGCCTGGTTTCGATCTGACCACGGGCAACGGGGATCTATACGTTAATGTCTACCCCAGGGGTTATCGCAACGACTTCAACGACACCATGCTGTTGCGTTTTGACGGGGTGGAGCAAAACGATCTGTTTACCAACAGCTACTACCTGTCAAGGCAATACCCGGTTGCGGCCGTGCAATCGATGACCATTGTCTACGGCCCGGCGTCCTCGCTTTACGGCCCCAATGCTTATATGGGGGTGATCGATGTGGTCACCCGGAACACGGCTCAGGAAGACGGCGACGGCGCGATAGCTGCCGAAATCTCGGTAGCCGGCGGCGATTTGGAGACGCGTTATGTAGACCTGAACCTGTCAGGCGCGCATCCCTCCCAGGGTTTTACCTGGTCCCTGATCGGCCGCTGGTATCGATCCGATGAAACGGACCTGTTCCAAACCTTTTTTCCACAAATCTTCGGCTTCGATCATCTATTGGAGAACTATCACGACCAAACCCGCGATCAGTTTACGCAATTGTCGTTGACCATGGGCCGATTAACCGTGGGTTGGCAGAACTGGGAACGCGATGAAGGCTCGGCGGGTTGGTTTTCGCCCTGGTTGATCTCCGAGGCAGGGGAATTCCTGGATGAACCGAGATCTGTGAACACCCGCGACAATCGCTGGACCCCCGCGCAAAATACCTTGTTTGCTGAATATAACCGCGCCCTGAGCGCCTCTTTGCAACTACAGTTGTTAAGCCGTTATAAAGAACACACCATCGAGGAAGACAAAAGTACCAGTTTCCTCGACTTTGGAGACAGGGAGAACGGTGAGAGCTTGTTGAGTTTTTCCTCATGGCGAAACTACACCACTCAATTTCGCAATGAGCTCAACCTGACATGGGTCCCCAACCGAGCACTCTCCACGGTCATGGGGGTGGAGTTGCGCAATACGCGCTTGCCGGCGGGTATCGAGCATAAAGACCTCCTCTTGGAAGACAGTTTTTTCGATCTGGTTCAACCCGAGGCTTTTGTGATGGTGAACCAAACCGACTTCAGGGAGCGGGACCTGGGTGCATACCTTCAAGCCACCTATCGTCGGAGCGACTCTATCTGGGTTGCCGGGGGTCGGTTCGATCATGGGGACTCGCGCAACAGTGATATCGACTTCGGCGATAACTTCAGTCCACGCCTGGCTTGGATCTATCGACCCATCGATTCCTTGACCCTGAAACTGATCTATGTGAGGTCTTTTCTCAACCCGTCCCTGGGGGAAATCATTCTGGTGGAGAAGTTCTACGACGAGTTTCCCCAGATCAATACGGACCCTTCCAAGCTGGAAAACCTGGAATTTTCAGCGGGTTTCCGACTGGGGAACCTGAATCTGGATATCAGTGCTTTTCGTTTGGAAAACGGGGATATTTCCTACCTGTCGGACGGTGATGATGACGAAGACAAGGAGCCGGATGTCGTTGAATTCGACTACACCATCCAAGGCGTTCAAGTCGATGCCGATTGGCGCCGGGATTCCTGGAAAGTCTTCGGCAATTTAAGTTTTCAGGATTCCGAATCCACCGAGGACCAAGACCAAATTACCCGGAAAACCGCCGATATTGCCGACTTTCGCCTGAATCTGGGTCTACATTGGACGCCCCGGCCGGGAGTGGGTGCCAACCTTCGCCTGAATTACGTCGGCGAGCGGGACCGCGGGCCCGGCACCACGGTACCCGAGCCGGAATTCTTTGAATATGTCCCTTTTGTCGAGGATTTTCCCTTTGAAGAACCCTTCACCGTCAACGAGGATATTCCGTCATACACAAGCCTACAAGCGACCATCTCCGCGAACCTGCTGCCGGAGGGGCGTCGATGGGGAGAGTTGGAAGTTCAATTGATCGCCCGCAATCTCCTGGATGAGGAAATCATCCACCCGGGCGTGCGCGAGGCCGACGGTTTCTTCTTATCAACTGAAATCGCCCAACCCGGCCGCACCATTTTCCTGCGCCTTAACTACCGTATCCCCTGAGAGGTAGACTACCAGGCTCTGTGACCCCGATCGGGTCGTAAAAAAAGGCCCACGCGTGTTGCAATGAGCCTTATCCAAAATCAGAGGACAGACTAACAGCTCTGGATTTTCTCAAGAGCTGTCGTCGTGTTTGTGTATTACTACATGCATAGATTACACCCTGCCAATCAAATATGCAAGTTTATTTGATATATTTTTGCATTTTTTGTAGATTTCGGGTAGGTTGATGGCTGATAGATCCTTTTCTCTCACCGAATTGGGTCTTCAAGAACTGTCTGATTCTGGTAAGCTATGGGGCTCGCCGTCCGGCATTTCCGCCGGACGGGTAACCTGACTGTGAGTTATCGACCTAGGATAGTGGCACGGCAAGGATGTGGAATTGAGCGGTAAGCCCGTTGACAAAGCGATTCTGGAAATCGTCACCGAAAACCGACTGCGCGACCAACGCGGGATCCTGAAGGAACTCTTGGAGCGTGGTTTCGATATCAACCAATCAACCCTTTCTCGGCATTTGAGGAAGCTGAAAATACGAAAGGTAGACGGTTACTACCGCTACACGGGCGACCGAGCGGGCGGCTTAACCGATTTTCAGCAGGTTCTCAAGGTCATCCCGGTCCCGCCCAACCTTTTGGTGGTAAAGACGCTCCCGGGTCATGCCAACGCGGTGAGTTGGCATTTAGATGAGCGCGGCATCGAGGGCGTGGAAGGGACCGTGGCAGGCGACGACAATGTGTTCATTGCGGTTCGTCCACCCGAGGAATTGGAAAACTTGAGAAAACAAATAGCCCACATTTTCCACGTGGATTAAGTCCCACGCGGTTCGAGCGGGCAGGGCGAGGAGTTTAGAGGCGGGAGCGCACGGCGTTTCCCGCCTGTCGACCGTCTTACCGGGCTTGATTGTTTCCAGCGTCAGTAAACAATATGCCAGCGGGTTTGGCGACCGCCCATGAAAAAGACATGGCTTCCATCGAAAACCGCGTCCTGCTCCAGTTTGATTTGGACGTATTGGTTGTTCCACTCCGGGACCTTTACTTTGACGTTGCCCTCGATGGCATACGCCGTATTGGGTTGCAATTTCCAACTGCCGCGAATGGGCGTGGGTCCCTGGTTGTCCCACATGCCGATGGTCGGCCCCGGCGCATGGCCGAAGAAACCCAAGGGGTGGGTGTAAACCGAACATAGAATACCCTCGCTGTCGGCCTTTTCACGGGTAGCGGCCAGGATTTCGTTACCTGTGCGGTCGGTACGGAACTGATCGGTCAAAATGTCTTGCCAACGATTGCCCACTGCCAGGGCTCGTTTCAATCCCTCGGGGACCTCTTTTTCCCCATATTTCAGAACGTATCCCATCTCCTGTGTATCCGTGTTCAGGCGTAGGTAGGTGATACCGACATCGGTATGCAACACATCGCCGCGGTAGATAGTGCCGGACGTTCCGAAGAACGGACTTGACGTGTCCTTATTGGTCGACGGACGCTGCACATTGACCGTAGGGTGGAACCAGATGGGTAGACCCAGGTCGGAAAAACGCTGGCGAATGAAGGCGGCAACATCATCGGTAGTGGTGATGCCGGGTGTGATCACCTTGTTGGAAAAGGCCTCGGCAACTACACTACGGGCAATGGCCACAATTTGAGGATAGATTTCCAACTCCGCCTCTGTGCGGGTTTCCAGCCAACGGACAGCCAGTTCCTCAGCACTTTCCAGCCGGTTTTTCAGTTCTGGTGTAAGCACTTCCAACAGGCGCTGATGCAGGGCTTGAGTCAAACCGTCGGCAATCGGCCAATGACGACTGGTATTGATGCCGATGCGCTTGGGATTGCGCTCGGCAATGACCTCGCCCAGCCGTTGCCACTGGCTGTCGATCGTGCCGCCCTGCCACTGCGCCTGATAGACACCTCCGATGGGGTAGCGGCTGACCGTCAATCGTTCGACGCCCTTGTCTTCGCCCCGGTCAAAAAGGACCAACATGGTGGTTCGCCGTGCGGCAAAGGCCGGCTCCGGCACCATGGTCAGGTAGACGGGGTCCTCGTTGTACTCCCGGTTGATCACCAGCCACATATCGATACCGGTCTCGCGCATCAACAGCGGCAAGAGGTTGTCGAGGCGATCCTGGAGCAAGCGATTGACCACGGGTGTACGTTGCGCCCAGGGCAAGATCTCGGGTGTTTCCGTGATTACCCTGCCCTGATCGTGCGCCGCGGACGGCGGGGCGTCATCTGATGACAGGACGGGCTGAACGAAAAACAATAGGCAAAGAACGATTTTGTGCATGGTGTTTCCCCTTAGCAGTCTACTGGTTGGCTCCATTCTGGACCAGACGGACCCGGATTTCAAGCAGGACCATTCGCTGGAGGGCGATCACCGGTCACAAGAGATGAGGAAATAATGAAGAGCGCACCCTCAGCGATTTGAACCTTTATTACGGAAAAGGCATCGACAATTTACTGACTTTTCCAAGCAAACGCACCACAAAGCCCTTGTTGCTGTTAGACTGTAGGCGGAGGTTTGCCACCCTACTTCCCACTGCAGAGAAACAGTCAATGGAATTCTTTTTGGATATTGCCGGATTCGGCATTAAAATCGCCATCCTGGCCGCGGCACTTGTGCTGCTGATCGGTTTGATCATCAATATGTTCCGGCGCGATCACGACACCGGCGATATCGTGATCACCTCCTTGAACGACCATTATCGGCGCATCAGTCGGATCATGCGCTCGGCCGTGCTTACCAAGGCAGCGTTCAAGGAAAGCGAGCACCAGCTTAAGAAAAAAGCAAAAGATAAAGATGACAAAAAAATCTTCGTTATCGATTTTCACGGGGATCTGGCCGCCACCATGGTTGCCGACCTCCGTGAGCAGGTGACCGCCGTCCTACAAGTGGCCGGTGAGAACGATGAAGTCGTGGTAATCCTGGAATCGGACGGCGGGATTTACGAAAATTACGGCTTGGGCGCCGCCCAACTGGACCGGCTGAAACAGCATTGTATCCCCCTGACCGTATGTATCGACCGGGTCGCGGCGAGCGGCGGTTACATGATGGCTTGCATGGCTGATCGCCTGCTGGCCGCACCATTTGCCATTATAGGGTCCATCGGCGTGGCTGTCTCCATCCCGAACGCCAACCGTTTGTTGAAAAAATTCGATGTGGAATATGTGGAACTGACCGCGGGCAGCTACAAACGCACCCTGGGATATTTCGGCGAGATCACCGACAAGGGCAAGCAAAAGGTTCAGGAAGAATTGGAAGATTCACACCGCTTGTTCAAGGAACACATCAGCGAATACCGTCCCCAAATGGACGTGGACACTCTGGCCACGGGGGAGACCTGGTACGGGGCCCGCGCTTTGGAGCATCGATTAGTTGACGAATTGATGACCAGTGACGAATATCTTTGCGATCAGGCCGAAAAAGCCCGGATCTGGCGCGTGACCTATCACGCCCCGCGATCCGTTCGCGACCGGGTGGTGTCTACGCTCAGCGAGAGCGCGGATCGGTTGCTGATCCGTTGGTGGCGACGTCTCCAAAAAGTCAGGGCGGAACGAGCCTGAGGTCGAAGCCTATGTTTTGTCTACTCACCATGTTGATGCTGATTTGGGCGCAAGAACCCGTTAACGCTTTGGAAGAGGCCGGCGCCCTGTATTTCACCACCTATACGACCGAGCAAGGCTTATCGCAAAACAGCGCCATGGCGATCATTCAGGACCGAACCGGCTTTCTGTGGATCGGTACTGAGGACGGTTTGAACCGTTTCGACGGCTACAGCTTCGACATCTATCGCGAAAGCATGGGCGATGACCGAAAGCTTTCATCCAATGTGATCCACGACCTGTTGGAGGATCGCCGGGGCAATCTCTGGATTGCCACGGACGGCGGCGGCGTCAACCGTTTCGATCCGGTCACCGGGCAGTTCACCTGGTATCGCTACAACCCCGACGACCCGCGGAGCCTGCCGGACAATAGAACGCGCGCCCTGATCGAGGACGCCGAGGGCATAATTTGGATTGCAACGATGGACGGTCTGGCAGCATTGAACCCGGAAACGGGCGCCTGTCGTCGCTATTACACCGAGATCGGCAATCCCAATACGCTACCGGGAAATAAAATCCAGCACCTGGCCTTAGACAAACGAGGCCATTTGTGGATTGCGGGCAACGGCGGAACCAGTGAACTGGATCCAGGGGAAGGCAAACTGGTCACCCACGACCCTCGCTCCGCCCGCTACATCCTGATCGAAGACGATGATACCATTTGGATCGGCCATGAGGAGGGTCTTATCCGCCTGGAGACCACGGGTAGGAAAACCTCTTACCGGACCGGCCCGGAGGAAGAAGGCGGGTTGAGCCATCCAACCGTACGCAGTATTTTTCGCGATTCCAGGGGCTGGCTGTGGTTGGGCACCATGAGCGGCTTGACCATCTATCCCGGCTCCATGAATCGGTCGGTGCATTACGACGTAAACGCTCCGGGTAATCGCAGATTGCCGTTCAATAACATCCGCACCTTCATCGAGGATCGCGGCGGAGAAATCTGGATCGGGGGACACGGCGGTATGACCAAGTGCCGCCCCGGACACATTCCGTTCGAGATCACCAATCGCAAGAAAAACGGTTTGAGCAACGACCGGGTGCGTGCCGTTCTTCGCGACAGCCGTAATA
>JASJCB010000369.1 GCA_030066195.1 Acidobacteriota bacterium | reverse complement strand
ATTACCCGAAACCCTGGTTACCGGTGCGGACGACTTTCAAATCCACCCCGCCATGTTGGATGCCTGCCTGCAAATCCTGGCGGCAGCAGTTCCGGCCGCTAAACGCACGGGCTTGTACGTGCCCGCCGGTTGCGACACCGTGCATGTCTTCAAGCGGCCCGAGGGTCAGGTCTGGAGCCATGTCAAGCTTAAGGAAACGGCCGGCGGCGACGGCAGCTTGCGCGGCGACCTGCGCATCATCGACGAAAAGGGCGGTCTGGTCATGGACATGCTGGGTCTCAGCCTGCGCCAGGCCGCCGTTCGTCCCCGCGGCTCTTCCCTGGAGGACGTGGAGAACGTCTGGCTGTACCAGACCGACTGGGTCGAACAGCAGGCGCAGGGCATGGCCGCCAACCTGGACGAGTCCGGCGGCTGGCTGATTCTGGCCGACCGCGGCGGCTTGGGCAGGGCCTTGGCCGAACGCCTTAAAGAACGAGACCTGAATGTGGTTCTCGCTTACCGCGCCGAGGCGCCTGAAGCCCTGGACGGCCATAAGGTCGTCCATCATGTGGACATTCCGGAGGCCCTCAAAGCCCTCATCGCCCGCCCCGGCGATCACGGCGCTTCGATCTGGCGCGGCATCATACACTTGTGGAGCCTGGACGCACCCGCGTTGGATGAAGCCGGTGTGGAAGATTTGGATCAAGCCAATCACTACGGTGTCGGCGCGGCGCTGGCCGCGGTTCAAGCCGCTTCCGCCCCCGGCATCGTAACGCCGCCCATGCTGTGGTTCGTCACACAAGGCGCTCAGCATACGGACGGCCAAAAGGGCGAGGTCACCATTGCCCAAGCGCCCGTATGGGGTATGGGTAAAACCGTCGACTTCGAATTACCCGAGTTGAAGACCTGGCGCGTGGACCTGGACCCGGACCTTCCCATGGCCCCTGTCGACCACCTGCTGGCCCAGCTCACCATTCGCGATGACGAGAACCAGGTGGCCTGGCGCAACGGCGTCCGCCATGTTCAGCGCCTGATGCCCTTTAACCGGAAGATGGTTCAACCTTCCCTGCGCTTCGACGGCAGCGGTACCTACCTGATCACCGGCGGCCTCGGCGGCCTGGGTCTGCTGATGGCCGGCCGGCTGTGTGACTACGGCGTTCGTAACCTGGTCCTGATGGGTCGTTCGGAGCCCGGCAAGGCTGCCAAAGAAGCTGTTGCCGCCATCGAGGCACAGGGGGCTCGTGTGCTGATTGCCCGGGCCGATGTGGCCGACGCGGCCCAGTTGGAAACAGCCATTGCCGACATCGGTCAAACCATGCCGCCCCTGCGCGGCGTGTTGCACGCGGCCGGCATTATCGATGACGGTGCATTGATTAACCTGACGCCCGAACGCCTCAATCGAGTCATGGCCCCGAAAGTCGCCGGCGCCTGGAACCTGCACCACCTGACCGCGGGGATGAAGCTGGATCACTTCATTCTCTTCTCCTCCGCGGTATCCGTCCTGGGCGCACCGGGTCAAGGCAATTATGCCGCGGCCAACGCATTCCTGGACGCACTGGCCTGGTACCGGCGTCACCGGGGACAGCCGGCACTGTCCATTAACTGGGGGCCCTGGGCCGAGGTCGGCATGGCTCACCGCACCCTCGACGAAGGCGCGGCATCGGCCCAACTGGTGAAGACCATCGGCGTAACCGAGGGGCTGCAAGTTCTCGAACGGTTGTTGTTGACCAATGCGACCCAGGCGGTGGTGCTGCCCTTCGAAATGAAGAGCATGCTGGAACTCTACCCGCAGGCGGCCAATCAACCCCTGTTCCGCGGCGTGGGCGGCGCCGAAACCCACGTGGGCCAACTCTATGAACGTCCCGAACTGGATCAGGAATACGTGGCCCCGCGTACCCCCGTTGAAAAGGCCCTTGCCGATATCTGGCAGGAAACCCTGCGCATCGATCGCGTGGGCGTGTTGGATACCTTCTTCGAACTGGGCGGCGACTCGGTCATGGCCACCCAGATCATCCAGATCGTGGGCAAGAAATGGGGCGTGGATATGGATGTGGACGACGCCTTCGAGTCGTTCACCATCGAGGATTTTGCCGCCATCGTGGAAGGCGAGTTGATCAAGAAGCTTGAAGACCTGAGCGAAGACGAGGCCCGCGAATTGTTGGGCTGAGCGGTCCGCAATGCGGTTTCCAGGAGAGACCACCATGAGTTTCGAAACATCCAAATCAGCCGGGTTGTCCCCCGCCAAACAGGCGTTGTTGGCTCGCTGGCTGAAGGGCGAGGACACCCCGGTCAAGGCGTCCATGCCCAAACGCCCCGAGGACGCCGCCGTTCCCATGACCTATAGTCAGGAAGGCGTTTGGCTGAACGAGCAACTGACGCCGGGCACCTCCGTCTACAACCAGATGCTGGGCCTGTGGCTGCGCTTCAGGGTGGATGAGAACCTCTTGCGACGCGCGGTCAATGCGGTCATCGCCCGCCACCGCGCCCTACGCACCCGTGTGCCCGTGGTGGACGGCAAGCCCGTGGTGGTCATCGAGGACACGGTGGTCCTGCCCATTCCCGAAATCGACCTGCGTCACCTGGCCGAACCCGATCTCGGCCCGAGACTGAAACTATTGATGCAGGAGAAGGTGGGCCTGATCTACGACCTGGAAAACGGCCCCCTGGTCAACGCCTGGATGATTCGGGTGGCGGACGACGCCGTCCTGGTGCTGCTGGCCAACCATCACCTGGTGGGTGACGGCTGGTCCTCCGGCGTTATTTCCCGGGACCTGATCGGCTTCTACTCGGCCTTTGCCAGGGGGCAGACGAAGGCGGACCTGCCGGAGCTGGAAGCAGCCTACGACGACTACGCCTGGTGGCAACGGGAATCCCTACCCGCCGATCACTTCCAAAAGAACCTGGATTATTGGAAGGAACACCTGGGCGCCGAGCAACCCGCCATGGCCCTACCGTTGGACCGTCCCCGCCCCGCAAACCCAACCCGCGTGGGCGACGAGCGCCGCTTTTTCCTGCCCGTCGAACTGTGCGACGGCATTCGGGCGCTCAGCAAGCGGGAAAAGGTCTCGGTTTTCATGATCCTGACGGCCGCCTTCCAGACCTTGCTGCACCGCATCAGCGGCGCTCGTGAGGTGGTGGTGGGCACAGCCGTGGCCAATCGCCGCCAGGAGGTCAACCACCTGGTGGGCTTCTTCGTGAACATGATCCCGCTGAAGACGTACTTCCCCGGCAAACTCAGCTTTCGCAACCTGCTGGCCCGGGTCAAGGAAACCGTATTGTCCGGTTTCGCCAACCAGCAACTGCCTATCGGCAACCTGATCGATGAACTGCGCCGCGACAGCGTACTGACGCCCGATACACCGCTGTTTCAGACCTCCCTGGTGTTACAAAACACGCCCTTGCCGGATCTGCGCCGATACGGCTACCACCTGCGCGCCCTTAAATACGAAAGCATGGTGGCCCAGTTCGAAGTAACCCCCGCCGATTCCCAACCGCGGAATCCCACCGTTCCCGTGGACTACACCACTCAAACCTCCGAGTTCGATCTATCCCTGACCGTCGTCGACCCCGGCGACCGCATGGAGGTGGTGGCCGAATTCGGCACCGAGGTACTGAAGCCGGACACAGTGGAGCAATTATGCGGCGCCTTCCAACACCTGCTGACCTCCCTGGTTGACGAGCCCGACATGGACCTGCATCGCCACCCCCTGATCGATGAGGCGGAGCGACAGCGCTTGATGGTGGACTGGAACCGGAACCCGCATCCTGTTCCCATCCAAAACTGTTTCCAGGAATTGTTCGAGGAAACCGTCCGCCGCTACCCGGAACAACCCGCCGTGGGCGACGACCGGAGAACCCTTTCCTACGCCGAACTGAACGCGCGGGCCAACGCCCTGGCGCGCGAACTGATCAACCACGGGGCGGGCGCCGAAACCGTGGTCGCCCTGATCGCCGACCGAAGCATCGGTTTCCTGACCGGTATGCAGGCCGTCTTCAAGGCAGGCGCCGTTTACATGCCCGTGGCGCCGTCCATGCCCGCCGGCCGGGCCGCCGGAATTCTGAACCGCGCCGGCTGCACCCTGATTCTGGCCGACGATGCCGGCAAGGCCATGGCTCGGGAGACCGCCGACCTGTGTACCGACCGCCCCGAAATTCTGTCTCTGAGTGCTCCGCGGGCCGCCGAGCCGGAAAATCTTCCCCGCCGCCGAAATTCCCCGCAAAACCTGGCCTATGTCATCTTCACCTCAGGTTCCACGGGCCTGCCCAAGGGGGCCATGCTGACCCATGCGGGCATGATCAATCACATCTTCAGCAAGATCGTCGACCTGGACCTGACGGCCGATGACATCATCGCCCAAACCGCTCCCCAGAGCTTCGATATTTCCGTTTGGCAATTCCTGGCTTTATTGGTCAAGGGCGGGCGAGTGACGGTAGCTGACAACGACACCATTCGTCAGCCCCGGGCGATGTTCGATTTCCTCATTCGCCACAAGGTCACCATCTACGAAACCGTGCCGTCCTTCCTGCATGTCTGCCTGGATGAACTGGAAGCCATAGCCCCGGAGCGTCGGCCTCGCTTCTTCATGCGCAAGCTGATGGTCACCGGTGAGGCGCTTCCGCCTGAACTGTGTCGCCGTTGGCTGACCCTGTACCCTCTTATCCCCCTGATCAACGCCTACGGACCCACCGAGTGCTCCGACGACGTCACCCATCACGTAATTGCCGAGCCGCCGCCGGAGGATATGATCAACATGCCCATCGGCCGCTCCATCATCAACACCCAAAACTACGTGCTGGATCCCAACCTCCACCCCATGCCGCAAGGCATCCCGGGCGAACAGTGGGTGGGCGGCATCGGCGTGGGTCGCGGCTACCTGAACGACCCGAGTCGCACCGCACGGGTGTTCATGCCGAACCCTTTCAGCAAAGAGCCCGGCGCCCGCCTGTATCGCACCGGCGACCTGGTGCGGCTGCTGCCCACCGAAACCATCGAGTTTCTGGGTCGCATCGACTTCCAGGTCAAGATTCGCGGTTTCCGCATCGAGTTGGGTGAGATCGAGGCCGTGTTGGCCGGCCATCCGCGGATCAACAACGCGGTGGTCATGGCGCGGGAAAGCGTTTCGGGCGAGAAATGGCTGGCCGCCTACATCGTTCCCGCAAACGGTCAAGCACCCGACGCTCGCTCCTGGCTGAAGGACAAGCTGCCCGACTACATGGTGCCCGCGGCCTTAGTCACCATGGACGCCATACCGTTGACCTCGAACGGCAAGGTCGACCGCAAGGCCCTGCCGGAGCCATCCCGGGTAGAGAAGGCCGCTAAGGAATATGCCGCCCCCCGCAACGACCGGGAGCGACTTCTGATCGACCTGCTGGGTGAGCTGCTCGGTAGACAGTCCGTGGGCATCGACGATAACTTCTTCGAAATCGGCGGCGATTCCATCAAGGGCATTCAACTGACCCACCGCTTGCGAGCCCTTGGCTACGTAATGTCGCCTCTGCAGATCTTTCAATGTCGGACGGTGGCCGAACTGGCGGAGGCGTTGGACGGCGCCGGCCCTGAAACCACCGAAACAAACACACCGGAACCCTTCGCGCTCAGCGGGCTGGACGCCGGCGCATCGGCAGAGGTCAAAGCCCGTTTCCAAGTTCCGGTACTGGACGCCTATCCATTGACGCCGACCCAGCAGGGCATGCTCTTCCACACCCTGTTCACACCGGATTCGGACCTGTATTACCAGCAATTCGTGCTGGAACTACAAGGCGAGCTGGACGCGGATCTCTTCGAAAAAGCCTGGGAATACACCATTGCCGCCCATCCGGCCCTGCGCACCGCTTTCATCTGGGAAGGACTGAGCGAGCCCTTGCAAGTGGTTGTAGACCATAACCACCTTGCCGTCGACCGCCGCAACTGGATCGGCGATGCCGGGGCTGAAAAACGCCTGAATGCCTACCTGTCGGAAGACCAGGCGCGGCATGTCGATCCACGCCGGCCCCTATTGATGCGGCCGGCGCTGATCACAACCGCCGAGAACCGTTTCACCCTGGTCTGGAGCTTTCACCACCTGCTGATGGACGGCTGGTCCATGCCGCTGGTTTTGCGCGATACTCTGGACAGTTACCGCGCCCTGAAACAGGGCGCTGTCCCAAAACTGTCGAGCCCGCGACCGTTTGTGGATTACGTGGCGCATCTGCGGAACCTGGATACGGCGGATGCCGAAATCTTCTGGACCCGGGAACTGTCGGGTTTCGACGAACCGGCGCCGCTGCAAATCGATCGTGGGGAAAGCGCCGGTGTCACGACTTACGAGAGCAGGACCGTGTATCTGGAAAGGTCCGCAACCGATGCCCTGAATCGAATGTCGCGGGCCGGGCGGCTGACCTTGAATACAGTGATGCAGGCGGTTTGGGCCTTGCTGATTGCCCGTTACAGCGGACGCAATGATGTTGTCTTCGGCACGGCAACGGCAGGCCGGGACACGGCGCTTACCGGAGTCGAAGACATGGTGGGTGTTTTTATCAACACCTTGCCCGTTCGCGCCCGCATCGACGCCGAGGAGAAACCGCATCTATGGTTGCACCGCTTCCACCGCCGTTTCCAGGAGTTGACGGCTCGCGGGCAGGCGCCCCTGTCGAAAATCCAGGAATGGTGCGGCCGACCGCGGAACGGGTCGGAAAGCCGTCTGTTCGACACACTGGTGGTCTTCCACAATTATCCGCTGGAAGCCGTCGCGGAAAATATGCACGGTTTCCAATTGTTGGGTGTTCGGGCAATCGAGCGCACGGGCTATCCCATCACCCTGACCATTCAGCCCGGCGAGGAAATTCGCCTGGGGCTGGTCTATGACCGGACTCGTTTCAGCGATGAGAATATAGAAGGCTTGCTGAAACACTATCGCCAATTACTGGCCGGGGTCACGGCGGATAAGGACGCCGTGGG
>JASJCB010000005.1 GCA_030066195.1 Acidobacteriota bacterium | reverse complement strand
ACGGGCGCCAACCGGTCCTGTTCCCGGGATTGATGCTACCCTCCGCACCTTCAGGTAGACCTGTTCCCGAGCATCGATCCTACGAAAGGGTCAAAAATAGGCTTTTTTGCATGAAAAGTTTACCAAATTTCCGATGCCAAGCTCTACGCAACCTCTAAGGATGATTTATGAAAAACACAACCTTAGGTTATCTCGGGTACCGCTTTACCAATCCCTCCACTCAGGTCTGATGATCAACCCACTTGGGTGGCATCGCGTCCGCATTTCCATCATATTCAAGTTCCAGCCGGCCGGCGCCGTCGTCAATGTTCCGGGGCAGTCACATGTCACAAAATACATGGGAAACCAATGGTTTGACAAAGCCAGGGAGCCTGCTGTCCGAGACCGTTGTCTTGGTGTAAACAGCAGGTCTATGAAATGAAGGTGCTTGGCCGCAGAGGAAGTCGAGTGTACAGAGAGGAAGAGAGGAGGAAAAAGAGTTTCAGCCGCGGATCGCGCGGATCTTCGCAGAAAAAACCAATCTCTCATCCCTCCCTGCCGGGCAGCCGAGGACACCGTGACCTTGGGACCAAGGTAAGATCAGGACCAAAGACATGTCTTTTTCTGTGCAGATCCGCGAGATCCGCGGCAAAAAACTCTTGACCCAACCCCCCTTCTTCGTCGCGGTAGGACTGCGGTCTACCGACAGCCCCCGCACGGAAATGGCTTCCCGGTACGAGTAACCACTCCTATACCGGCAAAACCCGCAAAGAAACCGGAGGGCAACCGAAAAGGCCTGTAACATTATTCACAGCAGTCTTATTCATATAATTTTTATTCGCGCATAAAAATATGGTTTAATGCTCCTACCGATAACGGAGCGGTCATGACTTACCCTTATCACATTCTACACTTGGACGGCTTGTTTTTCGATGAATCGACTGATCTCGATAGGCATCTGCAACCTTTATTAACCGATTTAAAAGGCCCGAAACCCGGTTTTTCACTGGATCAAGTGGATATGTTGATCGTTACGGGTGATGTAACCAGGAACGGCGCTCCCGCCCAATTCGACCGGGCTCGCATTTTCGTCGAACAATTGATGACCGCCCTGGGCATTCACAACGACCACTGCCTGTTCCTGCCGGGGACCCATGATGTGCATTGGACTCGCGATATGTACGATATCGAGGTTCTGGAACGCGTCGATATCGATGCCTTGGAGCCCGCAAACATTTTCGTCCAGGACGACAGGGTGTTTATTCGCAATCCGGAAGCCTACCGCCGGCGTTTCCAACCCTTTGCCGAAAACTTCTATCAACCGCTGAAGAACCGTCCCTGTCCTTTTCACCTCGGCGAGGGCTTCGATTCGGTGCTTCACCGGGACCGGACGATTCAATTGCTGGGCTTCAACTCTTGCGCCTACCTGGATAACGCCCCCTTCCGCCGACCGAATACCCTTCAACCGGAAATCATTGACAAGGCCCTGGATCAAGCAATTACACAACACGGTGAATCGGCAAACGCTTCCACCCCGCCGCCGCTTCGATTGGCTGTCTGTCATCATCCGCCCGACGGCGAAGAACCTATTGTCCTACCGCAATCCGTGCGTGCCCTGCGAAGCGCGAATACATTGGCCATATTCCATGGACGCGTTCACGGGAAAACCAGGGAGGATTTCGCATCTTTATTACCGGAACGTATTTACACCGTCGGCGCGGGTTGCTTCGGCGAGCCCGCGGTCCATGCCGAGAGCCGACTTCGAGGCTATAACCTTCTAGAAGTAAAGCCCGATATCGAGGCGCTTGAAATCCACTTTCGTGAATTCCATGAGGAAAACCGAGCCTGGTCTTCTTGGGACGTTTGGCCCGATTGAGAGCTTTCTTTTCTAACGCTGAAATTAGAAACAAAACCAGGGCTCGAAATTTAGTAAGATAGGTTTGAATTTTTTCTGCCTCGACACCCGGGTGGGGAACTCCTTTGTACTGGGTGTCGAGTACCAAGGACAATGTCTTAATTGAGGCGCTGATGTCGAAGGGAAACTTTGGCTTTTGTAGTTCCAGGATCTATGATCCAAGTAACGAAGCGAACTGTGAGCTTATTTGCCTCCGAGACAGGCGTGATGATAACGAAGCAGACACGTTTTTTTTCGAAAAGATCAAGGCCTACTATCGTCATAAAAAGTGGTTTTATTTTGATTCGTTCATAACCGAAAAACCCTATGCCATGGAAGACTTGATAAAGAGTCTCAGACAGGCTGAGGCCGCTTTTTTGCTTTTGGGTAGGCACGGCTCGTCTTTGCTTCGCAACCGGGAACTGATGAAGCGCATGGAAGACTTCGGCAGTCGCGGCGGTAAGGTTTTCTCGCTCACCCTACCCAGTTTCGAGGAGCGTGATGAAATCCCCCGGATTCTGCGAAACAACGGCAGACCGGTGAGTCTCGACGAAAACTCGCTTTGCAAGATCGATAAATTGATTTACAAGGACATCCCCATGACAGACAAGAGAAAACAGTATTGGGTTGCAGGCCTTGAATTGGTAAATCTCAAGAATATCCGACACACGGAAATCGATTTTCGCCGACCGGATGGAGAACCCTATCAAATCGTGTGCATCACCGGGGAAGCCGGAGAGGGAAAAACCATTCTTGCCCAAGCCTTGGGTCTTTCAATCGCTTCTGCCGGCGCTTTGATCAAGGCTGTCGAAAACCCACACGATTGGTGTTTTGACGGCAAAAACCCGGCATCCGTCAGGGCAAGTGTACAGAATGGTGCCGGAAACCTTTTCGAAGTTGGTTTCGATATCCCCCTTGGCGTAGATGAGTTTGAATTGGGTAAAAGCTGGAAGAAGAGAGCGAAAAAGCTTCTGGAAATGCGTCGGAAAGATCCCTTTTTTCTTTTGCCGTTCGGCTATGGGGAGTTTCGCGACTCTCGCGGGAAAAAGGTTCTCAAAGTGAAAGCCGACCAAAACTTCATACAGTTCGACGCAATCGGCACCCTCGTCGACCATGATCGTTGTCTTCCCACCATCGATGCGATGATAAGAACGCTTTACAACAATTACAGGGAATACTATGAGAATCTGGAAACTCGGGTAAGGCATCTTACCAAAGGGGGAATGCTGCTGGAGGGTTTGGATGAGTCGCTCAACTTTTTGTTCCAAACGCGAAACGGTACCTTCGGCCCTGACAAACTGAGCGCCGGGCACCGCATGCTGCTGGAGCTTTTGTTGAATATCCAATACCAACAAATGCTGTTGGGCATCGATCCCGACCGAACAATCGATCAAAGACACTTATTGATCATCGACTACTTCGAATCACACCTGGCCCCGGATTTACAATTGAATCTATTGAAGGGACTGTACGACTTTTTTCCCAATTGCCAGTTCTTTCTGACGACTAATTCAACTTTCGTGGTCGAACAAATGAAGAAACACGACCTCGACGGGCTGCTGCTCCAAGCCGGACGCCGAAAAGACGGCACGCTACAGATAGACAGAGTCGATCCGTCAAAGTGGAAGAAGGGTTTCAAAAGAACTTCCGGTCGCTGAGTCGATAACGACAAATAGACCTGAGCGAGTCGAGAACAGATCAACCAAGCCGCGACGGCTTGCAGCCGGCTTGTCAGCCGGCCGAAATGGTGAGGTGACAGTAACCCTGAACCGGCAGGGGTTCGGGTCAGCCTCAGGTACAGGTATCGATTATCGCCGGACGGCCGGTTCTCTGTGTTCGGGGTTTATCCATGTTGCAGGGCTGCCGGCGTTTTCTGTTGCGGTTTTTCGCGCTTTAAGGCGAGAAATCAATTAACCGCAATCTATTCAAGCGCTTATGGTTTTGAGCAACTTTTTGGAGTCTCAAAACAGTGCTTACATGGATCTCCATGGCTACCTCCTTGCCCCTGGGAGGTACCCACATGCGACATGTGGTTAACTTTTTCGGCCGGGGAGGTACAGGTGGGAATTTCAAAGGGTACTTCCCCGGCTCAGGAGGTACGGGTATGGATTTCCGAGGGTACCCCCTTTTGCCAGGGAGGTACCCACATGTCACGAGTGGGTACCTCCCTGGCAAAAGGGGGTACCCCCGGAAATCCGGTATTAAGGTTCCCGACGCGGGGATGTTGGCATGTGGACGCGGGTATGGTCATTTTCCAGCCCCGATGTTGGGGCTTTGTCGAAGGTGTTTACATTTTTGAGCTCGAATGTAGCCGGCGGGTTGGGTGGGTTAACATTTCTCCGACCGGAATGAGTTGCTTGCGGACCTGGTTCTGGTTTGTCCGGCGAGGATGTACGCTTGCGGGCGGGTGTCTTAGGGTTTCGGGGTGTTGGAACCTGACTTCAGGATACGGACATCGCCTTTTATGTACCGAAAAAAGCGAGCCGGGTCGCCGGCATTTGTTTTCTTTTGCTCGACGCTTCGCACCGGTACGTCGATACCTGCTTTGAGGAACCTACAGGGCTGTCCTTTCAGTTTTCCAATATATGTTCGGCAGAGGTTCGGTTCGTTGGGCGGCGGCGCCGGGATCGTACGAGGCCGGGGTAACTGGGTTCATAATACCGGGAACTGCTTATGGCATGGGTTGAACATCTTGAATCCAAGCCCCAGCGGACCAAGGTCTAATTTTTAAACCATGCCTGAATCCTTGAATTAGACCCGGCGCCTTATGGTCTACGTGGGCGGACACTGCCGAGCTAAATGCTGCCGGTCAGGCAAGCCGCTTAAACTGATTGACGGCTTCGTGGAGGTGCTCGGGTACGTGGATGCAGAACGCCAGGAGCTTATCGTAGATTTCCTCGGCGGATATGGATGCGGGGTCATCCAGGACGTCGAGCATATCTCGGATATTGTGGGCCCAGTCGCTCATATGGAAGGCGACTTCCCAAGCGGCCTGATCATCGGTGACCCCTTTGCAGGCCCTCAGCTTTTGGTAGACGGCCTCTCTCAAAACGTCCTCATCCATCATCGGAACGCTCCTTGAAGATCTCTTCGACCGGGAAGCCGGTGACCTGTTCGCAGGCTTTCAAAAGCCGCTCGGCATCTTCGGTAAAAAAGCGCTGAAAACAGTCATACACCTCTGCCGGCTCGGCATCTTCGATGTGGTTGAAGACTTCCCGAATCGCTTCCAACCCGGCCTTGCTACGGTAGAAGGTATCGGCAACTGAAGAAGATACCGGCTTGGTTTCTCCTGTCTGCTCTTGGATGATTTTCGCCAGGTATCGTTGATGGTTCATGGCAACCATTCTAACTCGAAACGAGCCCCGCCGTCTCGATCAAATACTTTTGACACCCCGGTGCAAACAGACCTCGCGGCGCTCGTCGGGCACCTTACTTTTTCATTGCCAAATAGGCGCCCAGGCCGAGGCAGGTGAACAGGGCCGCGCCCAACAGGGCGACCGCTACCAGGAAACCCAGGCGGGTATTGGCCGGTACTTGTGAGATCATCAGCAGGCCGAAGCCGCAGGTTACCGCCAGGCTGTCCGCCGCAATTGCCGGCCCGGCTTCCTGTAAGGCCGCCGATGCCGGAGCATCGGCGCCCTCCTTAACGGCACGGGCCCAAGCCGCGTGAAAGTGGATGCTGTAGTCCAGGCCGATTCCCAGCGTGATTGCGCAAAACATACTGGTTGCCACTCCCAGCGGAATACCGGTCCAGCCCATCAGGCCCACGCCCGCGGCCACCGCCGCCGCGGTGGGGACGAGAATAGAAAGGGCGGTTTGCGGTTTTCTCAGGAAGACGACCGCAATCAGCAGCGCAAAAGCCAAAGCCGTCAGCAGGGACGTCATTTGCGTATGCACCACCAGTGGAATCATGGCCTGGCTGACCGCCACATCGCCCGCGAAGGCAAACCGCGCCTCGGGTAATGTTCGGGTTACCCGGGTCTCGATTTGCTCCATAAGGTCCTTGGTGTGGAGGTAGTTGGCGTTCTTCAGGAAAATGGTCACGATACAGGATTCGCGCTTATCATCGATCAACTCGCGTCTTCTGGCCTCGCCGCGTACTTGTTCCAGGCGATTGAATAAAATGGCGATCTCCGGCGGCTCCGGCGGAATCGCCCGCAAACGCTCCTGGCGACCGCTCCTCAGGAACGCGGTGGTGGTCAGTTGTCCGTGCGGTCCCATCACGCCGCCCACGCCCGGCAACTCGCGAATGAAGCGTTCCAATGCGCCGACGACAGCCAGGTTTTCGGGAACCAGTAACGGCCCCGAGGGGCCGTGATACACCTTGGCCAGGGGCTCGGCCAGAGGTGGAAAGACCAGTTCAAGGAGCAGTACGTGGGTGCCGTAGAAGCCTTCATTCACCCGATTGGTTGCCTGGGCGAATTCACTATCGGGCGAAAAGCCGTCGATCCACGAGTCCTGAACATAGAGCCGGTATATTCCCGAACCCAACGCCAGGACGAGTATGCCCAGTAGGATCTGTGTGGTTCGCGGATAGCGATAGGCCCTTTGGGTCCGGATGAACCCGCGAGGGTTCAGGGGACGTCGCAAACGATCCTCGGGCAGCATTTGCAGAACCGCGGGGACCACGGTCAAGGACCACACCAGGCAAAAGAGGATGCCGATCGCGGCGAACAGGCCGAAGATACGCACCACCGCCAGGGGTGCGGTCAGGAAGGACAGGAAGCCGATGGATGTGGTCAGGGAGGTCAACACAATGGGACGCGCCATTTGTCGCATCAATAAATGGACGGGGCGATCACTGCTTTCCGTCGCCAGAATCTGTTGGTAACGCCAGAAAAGATGAATCTCATCGGCCAGACCGACGGTGGTCAGAATCACCGGCAGGACCGCTGTGGTCAGGTAGACCGGCACGCCGAACCAGCCCATGATGCCGAAGGTGAACACCAGGCAGGCGCCGACTTCGCTCAGCCCCAACAGCACGCCCCAAATCCTGCGACACCCCAGGTAAAGGACAAGACCCATGAGCGTGATACAAATCGGCAGAATAACGGTCAGATCTTCGATGATATGTCGACCGAGCAAGGTTTCGGCCGCGGGTGCGCCCACCACTTCGACTCGGTGCACATCGTCCGCGTGTGCCGATACAAGATCGACCACCGACAGGTAAAGTCGTGTTCGGTCGCCGGTTTCGGTCGGGAGTCCGGCCAGAATGACGGTTGACCGGTGATCGTGGGAAACAAGGGTGCCCATCACCAAATCGGTAGCGGCGATATCGCCCCGCAAGGTATCCAATTGGGCCCGCGTTTCGGGTAACGGATCCAGGAAGGGCCTGAATTCCATGCTGCCGGTATAGACGCGATCGCGTCGTTCAGTAGCAAGGCTGTAGACCCGTCGGCCGTCGATACCCGGCAGGCTTTTCATGGCGCGGGTCAAGTTGTCGACCAGTCGACAGGTGGTCGGGTTATAGATATCCTCGGCCGCCGTGGTGGTCAGTACCACCATCAACATATCGCGAAGACCATATTCCTCCCGAATACGGGCATCCTCTTTCAAGGCCTCATGGCCTCTCGGCAGCAGAGCCCGGCCGTCAGTTTTGATTTCCAGGCGGAGCAGACCCGGCGCGGCGGCCAGTATGATGAACAGGGCAACGATAATTGATAGACGCGGTTTGCCGATCGCGGCAAGACTTATTCTGATAATGGGATCGGCAGAGTTTGGATTGTCTGACATGGATGCTCCAAGGGGAAGCTTTTTTCAGCCTGATGTCCGCAAATACTTTACCCAATATATAGTTTGTGTCAAGCCCACGCACTCTTGACGAATCGATGAATATTGCAGCTGCATGTTTTTTCACTGAATTGTTTGACTTATACAACAACAGGGAGTATGATCGTACAAGTTCCCAGATTATCATCCGGGTTGTCGCCCAGCTGCCTAGCTGTGCCTGCTGGACCCGGGCCTTCTCCATTGACCAACACGCCACATCATACACGCCCGGGATGCTGCTGAGGCTGCGGCCCCGTTTTCCCGGCGCGTTTCCTATTTGGAGGATAATCAAAATGAAAAAATGGATACCGCCCCTGATTCTCGCCCTTGCAATCTCCGCTATGGCTAGCGATAAAGTTCCCGCCGGCTTCGACGTATTCCAAACCCTGGGCGGCGGCGCCACCGCTGTCGACTTTGCCGATGAGCCCATTCCCGCCGGTTTCTTCTGCGATGAATCACCCGCATTCAAGAGCAAGATCAAGTTCGAGGGCGTCCCCCTGGCCACTGAGCCCGCGGGCCTCTTGGGTTCCGCCGACACCATCATCGAGCGTATGGACGACGCTGTTTTCAAAGACGGTCAAGCAGTAGCTCGCATGCGCATTCGCGCCATTCACCTGGAATCCCGTTATGCCCTGGATACCGCCTGCGGCCAATGGCAGGTACGCGCGGGTCTGGTTAACGATCAGCCCGTGACGGAAATGCGCTACAAGCAGGTCGATGAAGTAAACGGAAATTTCTTTGCCGACCTGGTGCTGAATATCCGCCTCACCTTCACCAACACTGAAACCAATGAAACGCGTCAGTTGGACCGGTTGATCCACTTCACCGAATTCAACAGTGTGCCTTATCACCTCGCTCCCGCCCGCGGCCCGGTACTGCGCAGTCACCGTGCCATGGGTAAAAAAGGCGGCTCCCAGTTGAGCCAGGTGGTTCCCCGCGTCATGGTAGACACCGATGCAGACGGTATCGCCGATGATCTGTTGGGTCTGGTTGCCACCACGACTACCGGCACCAAGGTCGACGATGTGGCCGTATACCCCGGTTGGGTATGCCCGCCCGGTGTTTATCCCCCGGACCCCCGCTGCATTCTGTGGCGCCTGGTTCACGAAGATCGCGACCACGTTCACATGGTCCTGCCGCCTTGCGATCCCGATGTCATCATCTGGACGGAGCAGACAGCACCCATTGGGAACGTAATTGAACAGGAAGCCACCCTCGACGTCGGCTGGTGCCTGTATAACGGTCCAGTGTTGAATGACCAGGTGGTATCCCAGTTGCGCAACCTGGAGGCACGTGGTCTCCTGGACATAAGCGCCGAGGAGTTGATCGAGGAAATCATCGCCAAAGCTCAACGCTAAGTTCTATTAAATTTAAGTTTCCATAATGATTCGGGAACACCGGCAACCGTAGCAGGGAGTCGGGTTCCCGAATCATTCTTTTTTTGAATCTAGGGATCTCGAGGCATCAACAAGTCAGGCAGATCCTTCATGGCCTCACCGAAAAAGGCGTCCTCCCCCAAGCCTCGATGGGTGACCAGGGCCCCCTGAACGGCAATGACTCCCCGACGTGCTTTGACCGCCGCCGTTTCAGGATCATAGCCTGATTTCTCTAAAAAGTCGGCCAGGCAGTCTTTTAGCTTCTCCAGGCTGCCCTTCACGCTTTCTGCAAATATTTCGCGAGCGCTTCCCAGGGTAAACACTTCCAAGAGGCAGGAAGCATTACCCTCCATATAAAAGTCGATCAGGTTTTGAGCAAACGCTTCCAACGACTCCCGCGACGCTTCGGCCTGTTGCATCGGCTGAATCACCTGCTCCTGGAACTGAAGGTGAACGGTATCCAACACGGCGCGGGCCATATCTTGTTTCCCCTTGGGGAAGTAGTGATAGAGACTGGCCTTGACCAAACCGGTAGCTTCTGAGAGCCGGGAAAGGGTCGCGCCGTCATATCCCCATCGCCGAAACGTGGCGATCAGCTTGGTAATGACTTCATCTTTTTGCATCAGGGGCGGCGGCATAGGGCCCTCCATCTAAGGGAAGCGGGCGTTTGAAAGTATTCCCTCGGAACAAGTTATACAAAAAAACAAAAAAAAGTGCAACCAAATACCGAACGATCGGTATAATCATTTTGTGAATTAGACCGATCGTTCGGTACAATTAAGCAGGAGCATGTCATGAAGCTATACAATCTCGACCTTTCCGGTAACAGTTACAAGGTTCGCCTTTTCCTTTCCCTCTTAGGTCAGGACTGCCGAATCCAAGACGTAGACGTGATGGGCGGCGAGCACAAACAACCCGCCTTTTTGAAACTCAATCCCAAAGGTCAGGTCCCCGTCTTGGAAGACGCCGGCATGGTGCTCTCCGATTCCCAAGCCATTCTGGTCTACCTGGCTCGTCGTTACGCCGACGAGTCCTGGTATCCCGACGACGCGGTCGCTCAGGCCCAAATCCAGTTCTGGTTGTCTACCGCCGCCAACGAGATTGCCCGGGGTCCCGCCGATGCACGCCTGGTGAAACTATTCGGCGCCGGTCTGAACTTTGAAGCTGCCGCTGCCAGGGCAGCCAAAATTCTGGACCTGATGAACGAGCACCTGGAAGATCGCGAATGGCTGGTAGGTGACCAAATCACCATTGCCGACATCGCGGTATTTCCCTACGTCGCCCTGGCTCCTGACGGCGAGATTTCCCTGGCCGCCTACCCGGCGATTCAAGCCTGGATGGACCGAATCAAGCAACTGCCCGGTTTTGTGGGCATGCCCGGCATTTCCTTGGAAGCTGCCGTCTGAAACAAGTAACGGCAACCGGGGAGCGGCCTACCGGCTCCCCGTTCTCAGTTTGGAGGGTGATCATGTTTGAAAATGCATTTCACGAGGGCGAGCAGGCCGTACAGGCCCGCTACGGGTTACGCGACAAAATGGCGGTAATCGGTCAGCGCGTCATGCGACCGTTTATGCCGGAACAACACCGGGAGTTCTTTGCGTTGCTGCCGCTTGTTTTTCTGGGAAGCCGGGACCCGAAAGGACGGCCCTGGGCATCGGTGATGTTCGGTGAACCGGGCTTTGTATCGACGCCTGACAACACGACCATCACCATCGCCGGCGCCCCAATTGTCGGCGACCCGTTAGCTGAGAACCTGAACGAGGGCGCCTATTTGGGTTTGCTGGGTTTGCAATTCGAAACCCGTCGGCGTAATCGCGCCAACGGACGCCTGGTGCGCTTGGATGAGAAGGAGTTGACCATTCATGTGGACATGTCCTTCGGCAACTGCCCTAAATACATCCAGGTACGCGAAGGCGAGCCGGTTGCGGCCTCCGCAGAGGTCGGCAAGGCCTACCGAACGGAACACCTGGACGAAACCATGCAAACCGTTATCAAAACCTCGGATACGTTTTTCATTGCCAGTGCTACGGCATCCACGCAAGGGCCGGAGGATATCAAACAGGAGGCATACGGGGTGGACGTTTCCCACCGGGGCGGACCGACAGGTTTTACGCGAATATTGGATGATCGCCGCTTTGTCTATCCGGATTACAGCGGGAACTTCTTCTTCAACACCCTGGGCAACCTGACGAGTGATCCGCGCTCCGGTTACCTGTTCCTGGACTTCGCCACGGGCAACGTGCTGCAACTGACGGGGCGTACCGAGATCGTCTACGAACCCACCGAGGAGATTCCCTTCGACAAAGGCGCTCAGCGCATGTTGGCATTCACCCTGGAAGAGGCGCTGTTCATTCCCAATGCGATCCCGATGACCTGGAGCGCTCCGCAATTCTCACCCCACCTGCCGAAATAGAGACCCGAGCCGGTCAATCCCGATAGGCGGTGTATTTGTCGGCTCGACCTTTTGCCTTTTCTGCCGGGTATTTTTCCGCGTTTTTGATCAGCTTTTTTCGGGCGGCTTCCACCGGGTCGATGTTCAATTTATCGGCCAGGTTGGTGAGGAGGATCATGACGTCGCCGATTTCTTCTTCCAGGTGGGCCCGCGTGGCTTCGTCCGGGCCGTGGGAGGCTTCCTCGGTCTTCCATTGGAAGATTTCCAGCAGTTCGGCGCATTCTACCGTCAGCGCCATGGCCAGGTTCTTGGGGCTGTGATAGCGGTCCCAGTCGCGTTCCCGGTTGAATGCTCGGACGGCTCGGCGTAGGTCTTCCATCTGGTGTCCTTACCTCCACTCGATTTCGAAGCAGTTGTGGATCTTTGGGTTGCGGGCGTAGTCCGGCGGAATGGTTTCCACGGTGATATCCCGAATGATCAGGCCTTTTGCTTCCAGGGCCTCGCGCTCCAGCTTGAAGCGCCGGTAGTTGTTGGAGAAGATCAGCAGGCCGTCTTTTGACAACAGGCGGGCCGTCGCCTCGATCATGAAGACCTGGTCGCGTTGGACGTCGAAGCTACCGTGGAATTTCTTGGAGTTGGAGAAGGTGGGCGGGTCCAGAAAAATCAGGTCGTAGGTTGCCCTGCATTGTTTCAGCCAGCTCATGGCTTCGTCGCGCAGGAACATGTGATTGGGGCCCCGGCTAAATCCGTTGATTGCCATATTGCGTCCGGCCCAGTCCAGGTAGCCGGCCGATAAATCCAGGGTCGTTGTGGTCACGGCGCCGCCCGCGGCCGCCGCGACCGTGGCCGAGCCCGTGTAGGCGAACAGGTTCAGGAAGCGTTTACCCTCGGCCAGATCCCGGATGCGCCGACGGATGGGACGGTGATCACAGAACAGGCCCACGTCCAGGTAGTCCCATGGATTGACCAGGAAGGTCATGTCCGACTCCCGGATCTCCAGGAATTCATTGCGGCGTTCCAGTCGCTCGTAACGCTCACCCTTTTTTTGGCGCCTGCGTTGTTTCAGCACTACGTCGCCCGAGGGTACGTTCAGGGCGCCGGGAATCGCGAGCAACACCTCGTGCAGGCGGCGTTCGGCCTTGTCCGGGTCGATGCCGGAAGGCGCCGCGTATTCGTAGACCACCACCATGGAGCCCACACGGTCCACCGCGACGTTGTATTCGGGCATGTCGGCGTCGTAGAGGCGGTAAGCCTGAATGTTTTCCTTGTCGATCCATTTGCGCAGGCCTTTGAGGTTTTTGCGCAGCCGGTTGGCGAACATGATGCCGCCCTCGGTCAGGGTCACCTCTCCGCCGGCGGCCTGCCGTTTGACGAACCATTCTTCGCTGACATCGAAATGCAGCAAATCGCAGGCGATGGCGCCGTTATAGAGCTTGTTGCGCTTGCGGGCGCGCAGACCCATCTGTTTGCCCAGGTTGGGGTTACCCGTGAATACAGCTGCCTTCCAGCCTTGGAAGCAGGTGGTCAGCGTGGTTCCCAGGCGCACGTAGAGCGCGGGTAGTTCCGGCATATCGCCCAGGCGTTCGCCGTAGGGCGGGTTGACTACTACCAGACCCGATTGCCAACCTCGGGTGTTAGCCGGTTTCCATTGGGACAGTTCGCGGTTGCCGGTTTGGATCTTACCGGCAAGCCCGGCGCGGCGAATATTGTTTTCGGCGCGTTGCAACAGGGTCCGGTCGTGATCGAAACCGGAGACTGACGCTCGGACATTTACGAGACCCGCCTCACGTCGCTCGGTCGCCTCGTTTTTGAGTTGTGACCACAGGCCTGTGTCGAACTGTTTCCAGCCGAAGATGCCGTAGTACTTGCGTTGCAGGCCCGGTGCGATATCCGCGGCCATCATGAATCCTTCCACCAGGAAGGTGCCGGAGCCGCACATGGGGTCTACCAGGCTTCCGCCCGTCTCGGCAATTTGGGGCCAGCCCGCGCGAATGAGAATGGCAGCGGCCAGGTTCTCCTTCAACGGCGCCGCGCCGGCCTTGCGTCGGTAGCCGCGTTGGTGCAAGGGCGCGCCGCTGAAGTCCAGGGAGAGAACGGCTTTCTCGCGTTGGACAACCAGGTTCAGTTGCAGGTCCGGTTTTTCGCGATCTACATTGGGTCGCGCGCCGGTTTGCTCGCGGAAGGTATCGACCACCGCATCTTTCACCTTCAGGGCGGCATACTTGGAGTGTTTGATCCTGGAGCCGCCGCTGACGGTTGCGTCCACGGCAAAACTCTGATTGAGATCGAAATGCGCGCACCAGTCGATCTTTCGGGTTTCCCGGTAGAGCGTGTCGGTGTCCGGGGCCTCGAACTCAGCCAGGGGATGAAGAATGCGTCCGGCGAGCCTGGTCCATAAAAGAACCCGGTAGACGCCGGGCCAATCGGCCTCGAAATGAACGCCGGCAAGAGCTTGTTTGGCGCGGCGAATGTCCAACTCGTTCAGTTCGGCAACGAGCAGTTCTTCAAGACCCTTGGAGCAAGTGGCAAAAAACCTGGGCATGAGCGGGTTGTCCGGAAATGAAAATAGGGAATAAGGAAGGAGGTTTTCCTTATTCCCTATCAGTTTAACGGATAAGAGCCGGCGAGCCTACACCCGCCGGTCTCCGAGTCAGAACTTTTTGGTTACCTCGAAGGTGAGGAAACGCGGAACGATGGGTAAGCCGATCAGTTCGGTTTCTTCTTCGTCGAAGAGGTTCAGCGCGCTCAGCTTGAAGGTAGTTTGCTGGTCTTCCCAAGTGTAGCCGGCGCTGAAATCGACGATGGTATAGGCGCCCACGGTGCCGATCCAACGGCCGGAAGCATAGAGGAACTCGTCTACGTAGCGACCGGCGAAGGAGAGAAAGGTGTTTTCGACACCGATATTGCGGAAGTTCAACGAGCCCTTGATCTTGTCCTCGGGCGTGTTGAACGGCAAATCGGGGATGGGCGTGGGGTTGGTGAAGGAATCCAATTCCTGTTTACCATAGCTCAGGTTCATGTGGAAGTTATCACCGGCGTAATAATCCACGCCGATATCGAAACCGCTGACTTCCGCTTTCCCGTAGTTGAGGTAGGTCAGCACCAAAGGCCAGCCGGGGAAGGGCAGGCCGCCCAGATCCTCGGGACCGTAGCGACCGTCGTTCCGAACGGCAACGGTGCCCGCCGAAATGAAGGCAATCGTTTGCAGTGCCGAGATGAAGTTCTCGTACTCGGAATCGTAGTAGACCGCATCGATGACCAGGTTCCCGTTGAACACGCCGCGATAACCGACCTCGAAAGTATCGACGATCTCGGGCGTCAGGCCGGGAAAGACGGTCTGCTCACCGGTCTGGATATTGGTCACGGTCCAGCCCACGGGGTTGCCCAGGGCCACGTTGACATTGCCTAAAGCCGGTTGGCGAGCGAAGTAGAGGTGGTTCTCCAAGATGGAGGGATCGCGGTGTGCGCGGTTGTAGTTGAAGCGGTAGTTGTGGCTGCCCTCGGTGTAGGTCACGGAGAACTTGGGGCTGGTTTCAGAGTCGTATTCGTTGGAGTCGTCGTAACGAACGGCGCCGGTCAAGCGCAGTTTCTCTTCCATCCAGCGAGTGTCGATCTGCAGGTAGACCCCGGTTTCCTCGCGGGTGATTTTGTCATGCCAGGAAAGGTCACCGCCGTCATTCAGGAAGGTTCCGTCGGAGTCGGGCGTGAATTCGCGATAGCTGATGCCTCCGATCAGTTCCACGTTGCCCCAGGTCTGGTTGGCCTGGAACTCCAGATCGATGAGGCCGGAGTCGTCGAAAATACCGGCAATGGTGGGATCTTTACTGGAGATTTCAACGGGAATGCCGGCGCCCAGGGCGGCAGCCGCATTTTGGATACCGTAGGTGTCGCCCGCCACGTTTTCGGTCTGGGTGGCCTGGAAATACCAGTTCGGGTGGGTAATCTCAAAGGAAAGGGTTTCTACTTCCCAGTTTTCCAAGCGGTTGCGGCCCAGGTTGGTGGTGCCGAAGCCGTCATTGCTGGAGAAGCCGTAACCCAGGTTCACCTGGTAGTCGCCGGACCTGTAGTAACCGAAAACTTCCCACTTGGTGGAGTTGACCTCGAAATCGGCCAGGTCCGACTCGGCCCAGGCGGTGCCGTTGGCCAGAGCCTCAGCCAACTGTTCAGGGGTGCTGGTGGACTGGTTGGAACCGTCGGCGAAGTAGAAGTTTTGGCTGTCGAAGTCATCGGCGTTCAGGTACTCGCCGGTGACCTTCCAGCCCCAGTTCCCGCTGGAGGAAATGCCGGCGTGGCGCAGTTGGGTGTTGAACAAAGACTGCTCGCCGCCTTTCAGCAATACGGCGGTGCCTTTTTCGTCCCAGGGGGTTTTGGTAATGACGTTGAATACGCCGGAACTGGCGTTGGAACCGTACAGTGCGGATGCGGGACCCAGCACGACCTCGACCGCTTTGATGTCCAATGAGGACGTGGTGGACAGGTTGCCTTGAGGAATACTGGCGCCCGGCAGTGTTTCCAGCCTACCGTTTTTGGTGGTCAGCATGCGGGACTGGTAGCTGGTGGCAAAACCGCGTGCATTGATCCGCTGCAGGGTGATCCCGCCGTTGGAGTAGTCGACCCCTTTCAGCTGGGCGGCAGCGGCGGAAAACGTGGTCGCCGCGGATTCACTGAGTGCGGCTTCCCGAATGGTTTCAATGGTCGAGGGAGCTTCAAGTTTCTTCTCGGCCTTACGAGAGGCCGAGACAACCATTTCTACCTCGATGCTACTATCTTCTTTCTCTTCGCTCTCTTCGTCCTGTGCGAGGACCGGAGCGACCATCAGTCCAAACAGGACCATCCATAGCGCGGCCGTTTTGGCTCGGCTGGGGAACATGGAAACACCTCCTGGGTTTCTTCAAAACCTGTTTCAGGATCAGGTACGATGTATCCATGCCATCGATGCCCGTCACGGCTACGAGCATCGCGGGACCGACTCCAATCGAGACCGGATAGTTGCCGGAGCTAAGAGTAAGGTTGGACAACCGCGATGCGTCCTGATCCATGTTGTCCTATAGTCTGCGCTAAACTGAATGAAATCTCAATCTAAAAAGCAATTGAATTGCAAAAAAACCGAACAAGCCTTCTGTTATTGGCTGATATCGGTTCTATTCAAGGCTTTATGCAGCTACTTTCCGGCTTCTTCAAGACGGCCCGTTGTCCACGGGCGGCGCTTCGGGCCGGCGGTAAAAAGAAACGCTCTTGGGAGGATTGTCCAGGACGGCGCCGCTCAGCGCATCGGTTCGGTTTCTTCCAGGTCCCAGTTCAGCTCCCACCGGTCCAGAACCTCGGCCAGGGGGAGGAAGTCACGGCCGGTGACATAACTATCGAAAAACGGGCGGAAGTCGGCGCCGGTGAGGTCTTCGGCCAGGATTGCCAGATCGGTGTTGTCGTAGGCGTTGCCGTGATTGAGGGCCAGTTCGCGAACCAGGTCATCCAGACAGGAGCCCTCGCGCCGTAATTGCAGGTCCAGGCAATAAACGGTCAGAAATCCGCCGTCGGCCAGGAAGGCGCGACACCCGGACCCGCCCATGCCGGCCTCCCGAGGGGAAACGCGACCCGCCTTATCCGTTCGCAGGTAGGTGCCGATATGGGCGGCCATCATGTCGCGCGCCTCTTCCGCTCTGGCGCCGTCCGCGGTTTGCGCCATCCAGGCGTAATAGCGGGCCAGTCCCTCGCGAAACCAACGGGTGCGGTAGGGTTCTTTTTCCGATCGGGGATCCGGAATGAAGATGTTGGCGGTCAGGACCCAGGTTTCCCGGGTGAAGCGTTCCGAAGCGTCGGCCGGGTGGTCCAGTTCCTCAAACAGTTGCACCACTCTGGCGAAGGTGGCGACGGCAAGTTGCACCAACTCCGCGGGGGTTTCTTCGGTCAGATCGGCCTGAGGCGCGGCAAGCAAGCCGCTCATGGGCGCCACTACCAGAAGTAAGCTCATCCATTGGTGATTGGGAAACATGGCGTACCTTCACGGGAGAAATTCCGCAACGCGGTACTCGTTGAAAAGCATGGAGCATGCCGGCTTTTCGCTTCCCGGTAGAGGTCCTGGTTTACAAGGGTTTAGATAGGCGTCACCTTCTATTGCCGTCCTGGAATATGATCATTTTCGCCAACAGTTGGTAAAAACCGCTATTCGCCGGTGCGACTACCGGTGAACCAAAGCTTCATGCCCTCGTGGGTGGCCGTGAAGCCCAGTTTCTCGTAGAAACGTTTTGCTTCCTGACGGGTTTTATCGGTCGTCAATTGAATCATGCGGCAACCGCGTTCGCGGGCCCGTTCCACGGCGTGTTCGATCAGCCTGGCTCCCAGACCTTCGCCGCGCATAGACGAATCCACGCGCACGGCTTCTACCAGGGCGCGCCAACCGCCGCGATAGGTGAGGTTGGGTAGAAAGGACAGTTGGAAGGTACCCACCACCCGGCCGTCGCAATCGGCAACCATCAGTTCCTGGTTGGGATCGGTATCGATGGCGGTAAAGGCATCTCGATAACAAGCGGGCAACGGGATTTCGAATTGCTCCCGTTTCGCTCCCAGTTCGTCATCGGCCAGAAGTCGGATGATGCCGGTGAGGTCTTCGTTGGTTGCCCGGCGAATGGAAATAGTGCTCAAGCCTGCCCTCCGGAACTCAAATGCGGGCATCTTAGCACAAACTAGGGACGAACCAACTGGAAGCTATACTGGTTATAGAACTCGAACTCGCCCTCCTCCTCGGCGGCCTCGATGACCAGACTGTAGGTTCCGGGCGCCTTACCCGGCAGGTAGACGGTAATTTCCAGTACCTCGCGTTTGCCCTCGATGGAACGCGACCAGTGCGACTTACCCTTCTCGTCTACAATGCGCGCCTGGTAGCGCGTGTATTCCAGGCCGGGTTCGATGGGTTGGGAGAGGGTATCGCCGGAGCGCACCTTGACCAGGTCATCTTCGCCGCGCGCCGCTTCCAGGGTGAACACCGCCGAGGCAATCTCCGCGTCGGGCGTTACAGCTACCCGGTTCGGGGGTTGAAACACCATAAACAGCAGGGCCGCCGCCAGCAACACGGAAGTAATCCGCATGCCGCGCGCGCTCAAGAGGCGGGCAAGAAAGGTCATTTTGACCACTTGAGCCGCATTCTTGACGGCTTCCTTCTTCAGGCCCTCGCGAAAAGACTGGGCCAGTTCCAAGGCGTCCATGCATTCGTTGCATGTAATAAAGTGATCTTCGAACAGCGCACGTTCTTCACGGGACAGTTTGTCCATGACGTAGCGGTCGATGATATGTTTTTCCGTAATGTAATCATGTGTGACCATGACAAAAACCCCAGGCAAAGATTGGTTGGTTGACCCATGAATAGCCATAAAGCTGAGATATATTATGGCAGTGATACAACTGAATCACATGCCCCCCTGCTTTCTGGGTGTTGCCCACCGGCACATTATCTCACCGAATGTGGGATTTTTAACAGGGCAAGTATTCATAGCGGAGGAAGCAATCATGGACAATACCCGCCTGTTCCCCGCGAGCCGATCTCATGACCCCTTCATGAGCGGAAAACGCGTCTTGCCGCTTTCCATTTCGGGGATGGGGAATTGCAGCCGGGCCGTCACGCCTTTGCCCGGACCCGGGCTCTCCACCGCGATGGAGCCCTCCATTTCCTTCATGGCGTTGGCGCAGAAATGCAGGCCGAATCCCTTGTGGTGTTGCTTGGTGGTGAAGCCGTGCACGAACACCTGGCCCAGGCTTTCCCTATCGATGCCTATGCCGTTGTCGGTCATGCATATTTCCACCATATCCTTCTCTTTGCGGGTGGTGATGCGAATGATGCCCGGCTCGCCCCGCGCCTCGATGCCCTCGACGGCGTTGGTCAGCAGAAAGATGATGATGCGGTTGAAGCGGGTTCGCTCCACCTTGACCATGGGCACCGGCATCAGTTCCTCGATGACATCCACCGGCTTTTCGCGGAACAGGTAGGCCTCCATTTCCAGGGCGTGGCGAATGAGCTCGGGCAGGTCCACTATTTCCAAGGCCCAGCCCCGAGTCATGGTGTATTCCTGCTGTTCGCGCAGAATGGCCACGATGTCTTGCAGGTGGTCTTCCAGCTTATCGCTTTCCTCGGTGACCTGCTCACAGCGCCGCGACACGTCGTTCATGATACGTTCCAGACCCTCGACCATTTGACCGCCGCGTTTGGGATGACCCAGGACCTCGCCCAGGGCGTCCTCGTGCTGCCGCAACAACACCAGCAGTCTTTCGAAGAAGTTGCGCCACTGGTCGCCGGAAATGACCTCGCGAACCACGTGCACCGAGATCTTGACGCTGTTGATGATATTGCCCACGTTGTGCAGCACGTCGGTAGCGATTTCGGCCATGCCGGCCATCTTGGCAGCCTCCATCAGCTTACGCCGGGTTCCGAACAGGGCCTCCGTGCGACTGCGTACCTTGCGCTCCAAGCTGATCGTATAGACCATGAACAAACCGATGGGCATGAGGATATACAGGGCGTAGGCCCACCAGGTACGCCACGGCGGCGTACTGACAGCGATTTGAATGGTGGCTTCCTCCTGGTTCCACTCGCCGTCCAGAGTCGCGGCGGAAGCCCGAAAGACATACTGATCGGGGTCCAGATTGGTATAGGTAATGCGCCGGTGCAAGGCGCTGGTTTCGATCCAATCCTCATCGAACCCTTCCAGTTTGTAGCGGTAGCGGTTCTGCTTGGGCGCCGTGAAATCGAGCGCGGCCACTTCCAGGGAGAACACCCGGTCCCGATAGGAAAACTTCAGTTCGTCAGTATAAGCCAGGGCGCGTTCCAATTGGAATCGCGGACCGTTTTGCCGTGGATTGACCACCTCGTTGGCAATCATGAGACGGGTCAGCACCGTGCGAGGCGGCTTGCCGATCACGTTCAATTTATCGGGGGAAAACATATTGAGGCCCTTTTTTCCGCCGAAATACAAGCGCCCCTTCTCATCCAGACAGGACGCGCCGGCGGAAAACACCCAATCCTGGATGCCGTCCCGGGGCGTGAAGATGCGCATGTGACCACTGTGAGGTTTCAGTCGAACCAGGCCCCGGTTGGTGCCCAGCCAGATGTTGCCGCGCGTGTCCGATTCGACGGCGTAAACCACGTTTCCGGGCAGGCCGTTTTCTTCCAACCAGGTGCGTGATTGGGGCAAGTCCGAGGTTATGGTCGCCCCGTCCCATTTGATCAGGCCGCCGTTGGTGCCCGCCCACAGGTCGCCGTTCGATGCCGTGTGCAGGTCCCAAACGGTGTCATTGATCAGGGTGCCTCGCTCGCGAGTGAAGTGACTGAAGCGCTTCTTGCGCTCGTCATAACGGCTGAGTCCCCCTCCCCAAGTGCCCGCCCACAAGACGCCCGTACCGTCTACGGCCATGGCGGATACAAAAGCCTCGTTCAGGGTATCCTCGCCGGGACCGGCTTTGAACTGAACAAATCGGCCGGTGTCCGCGTCTTCCAGACGAGTGAGTCCTTTGAAGGTACCCACCCAAATCCGGCCGGACGGGTCTTCGGTGATTGAGCTGACGCGATTGTGTAACAGGTCGTTCGGCCCGTCGCCGGCGCGAAATGCGCGAAACCGGCCCGACATCCCCTGCATCATATTCAGTCCGCCCGCGACCGTGCCCACCCATAAGCGATCCCTACTGTCCACCTTCAGGGCGGTGACGGACTCGTCGCTCAGACCGCCTGACTCATCGGGGCGGAACCTCAGGGCCTTCAGATTCCCCTGATCGTCGAAGTGGTTCAGGCCGTGATCCGTGCCAACCCAGACGTTACCCTTACGGTCCGATTCGACCGCGGTAATCAGGGAACCCTGCAAACCGTCCTTGCGCGAGGTTGCCCGGTAGTGCTTGAACACCAGGCCGGTGGCGTTGACCTGGTCGACACCCATGCCGTAATGCCCGATCCAAACCGACCCCGCCCTGTCTTGGAAGACGGCCTTCAGCGAATTGGAGAGCAGGCTGTAGGGATCGACCGGGTCGGCGATGTACTGCACCGGTTCATCGACGCCGTCCTCGATGACGAAGAGGCCGTTGTCGCGTGTGCCCGCCCAGATGGTGCCGGACCTGTCCTGCATAACCGTGGTCACCCAAAGACTGTCAATGCCGTTGATACCGGGCGGCAGCAAACATTCGGCCGCCAGGGTATCCGGGTCCACCCGCCACAAACCGCTGCCGGCGTAGCCCGTCAGCAGGGCGCCGTCGGTACCCATGCTGAGCGGCCAGACCTCCTCGCGGGGCAAGCTGTCCGCATTGGGAAACAGGGTTTTGTGGCGCATGATCTTGCCCGTGGCCGGGTCCAGGCGGTTAACCCCTTTTTCACCCATGGAGACCCAAATGTAGCCCAGCCGGTCTTCAACGACCTCCCAGGTTTCGTTTTCGGATAAAGACGACGGGTCGTTCGGGTCATGAGTCAAGCGGGTGTAGTTCCCCGCCGTGTCGCGCTTGAAAAGACCGGCCCGCTCGGTCGCCGCCCAAACCAGGCCTCGGCTGTCCACCAGCACACTGCCGACCGTACTCCCCATGACCGGGCCGCCCAAAGCGCTCTGGCGAATAAAACGATTGGTGACCGGATCATAGCAGTCCAGCCCGCCGCCCTGGCCGGCAATCCAGATCTTGCCCTCGACATCCTCGGCCAGTTTGTAGATATAGCTGGAGGATAGAGACTCCGGGTCATCGGCGTTATAGCGATAGACGTCGAAATCGATACCGTTAAATCGATTCAGGCCGTCACGCGTACCGAACCAGATAAAACCCAAACGGTCTTGCATGATACAGTAAACGGTCCCTTCGGAAAGACCTTCTTCCGTCGTCAAACCGTGGAAGCGGATGCCTTCGCCCGGTGTCGCCGGACCTGGGAAGACTATATAAGCAAATAGGAGGTGGGAAAATAAAGCCGACATAGTGGTTGATCCAATGAACGGAAAGGGTACCTGTCACGCAATCACAATTAATCAACGCAAATCGCTAATTTAATCGGGTATCACGGGCAATAGCTTGACCCTGTCTTTTTCTTCCTCTTGCTTTCCCAAGGGCAAAGGGAAAAAAAGTTGGACGCTTGCGCCTTTGCCGAGCCCCTCGCTGAATACCTCGATTCTGCCCGCCATCTCCTTCATGGCGTTGGCACAATAGTGCAGCCCGAAGCCCTCTCTGCCTTTGGTCGAAAACCCGTGGTTGAACACGTGCTTAAGGTTCCCGCGGGCAATGCCCGCCCCGTTATCGCTGAACTCAAGGATCACCTCGGCCTTGGAGACGCGCGTGCCGATGCGGATGAAGCCCTTTCGATCTTCGAGCAGGCCTTCCAGGGCTTCCACCGAATTCTTCAGCAGGAAGAAGATGATGCGGTTCAGCTTACCCTTTTCGACGGTAACCGGCGGTAGGGGCTTGAAGTCCTCGAAGATCTCGATCGGCTTGTCTTTATAGATATAGGACTCGGATTCCAGGGCGTCCGACACCGCCAGGTTGAGATCGGTCGCTTCCGGAGTCCAACCGCGGCCCAGGGTGTACTGGTGCTGCTTCAACAGAACCGCCACAATGCTCTGCACCTGTTCGAACAACTTGCCGATCTCCTCCGCGATGCCCTCCTTCTGGGACCGCAACTTCAGGGCAATGCGGTCCAGGATAAGCGGCAGGTCGGTCGCCTTGGGGTCCTGGTCGAGCCATTCGGCCACGCTGTCGTATTCGCCCATGCGTTCAGAAATACGCTCCAGCAGACCGAGCCAACGGGTGACATCGTTTTGTTCCTGGATGATGTGAATGGAGGTGCGCACGCTGTTGAGCGTATTACCTACCGAATGAAGGACATCTGAGGCAATCTCGGCCATCCCGGCCATACGGGCGCTCTCCACCAACTTGCGGCGGGTGCCGATCAATTCGTCGGTGCGTTCCCGGACCTTCTTCTCCAGTTGCCGATTGAATTCATCCTTCAATCGTTCCACCTGGCGAAGATGTTCCACCTTCATTTTTTCCCGTTCATACTTCAGATGTTGCACCCTGGCGTACCAGAACAGCAAAGCCGCGGTCGCGGCGATGTACAACAGGCGCGCCCACCAGGTCTGCCAGGCCGGCGCCTCGATCCTGACTTGAATGGACTTTCCGGGTTCGCTCCAGACGCCGTCCCTACCCGCGGCCTGCACGCGGAAGGTGTAGGCGCCCGGGTCCATATTGGTGTAGGTGGCCAGGCGCTGTTGCGGCTGAGCCAGGTTCCATTCCGGGTCGAACGGCTCCATGCGATAGCGGTAGCGGGTCTTTTCGGGATCGTTGAACTTCAGCCCGGAGAAGGCAAACGAGAAGGCCCGGTCGGTATAGTTCAGGGTTACCCCGGTCGCCGCCTCGACAGGTCGGGGCAGCGGCGATTTCTGCTCGATCCCCTCTACCATGCGGAACCCGGGCGGTACCGGTTCGTTGAAAATGAAAAACCCCGTCAGGATGACATTCGGCGCCCGGGTCTCGCCGCGAATCTTCTCCGGGTAAAAGGCGGTCAAACCATTGACACCGCCGAAATACATGCGCCCGTCCGGCCCCCGCGCAGAACTGCGCGTGCGAAACTCATTACTCTGCAAGCCGTCATTGGCGTCGAAATTCAGAAAGATCTCTTTCTCGGGATCGAAACGGGACAGCCCCCGGTTGGTGGTAAGCCAGATGAACCCGCGCTCGTCTTCCAGGACGGCATGCACCACCCCGTTGGGTAGGCCGTCCTTTTCCTCCCAGTGCTCGAAACGATCGCGGTCGGGACCGAAGCGGTTCAAACCCAGGGCCGTGCCCAACCACAGCGAGCCGTCGCGGCTTTCCTGGATACTGCGTACCGCATCGCTGTTGATTGAGTCGGGATCATTGGCGTCGTAGCGAAAGCCGGTAAAGCGTCCCGTTTCCACATCGTCAAGTCGCTGCAAGCCGCCGCCGTAAGTGATGACCCAAAGCCGGCCCTGCCGATCGCGAAGGGCGCACATGACCCAATCATGAGACAAACCGTGCGGATCGTCACTGCTGACGAACCGCCTGAACTTACCGGGCCGGTCGGGTCGCATCAGGTTAAGGCCCTGATCGGTACCCACCCACAGGCTGCCGTCCCGATCCACGAATATATTGGCGGCCTTTTTATCGCTCAGGGATTCCGGGTCATCGGGATCATGGATGAATTGGTCGAAAACTCCGGGTCGATCCAGCGACATGCGGTTGAGACCGCCTCTCCTGGTGCCCACCCACAGGATGTTGTCCTGAACGGCCAGGGACAGGATGTCGTTATCCCTGAGAGAATCCGGCTGCCGCGGGTCTTTGCGCCAGGCCTTGTAACGGTCGGGTTCACCGAAGCGAATCGAATTCAAACCGCCGCCCGCCGTACCCACCCAGATCTCGTCCCTGCCCACGGTCTCCACGGAAGTAACGGTGCCGTGGCTCAAACCGGCGGTTGCATGATCGTGCCGGTAGTTGACGAAAGGTACGCCGAGGGGATCGAAGCGGTTGAGGCCGCCTCCGAAGGTACCGGCCCACATCATCCCCGAACGGTCCTGGAAGAGAGTCCAAACCGAATCGTAACTGAGGCTCTCCGCATTCATGGGCTGATGCCTGTAGTTATGGAAAACGCCCGGCTCGGCCGGGTCCATGCTGTAGAGACCCGCATCGAAAGTCCCTATCCAAAGTACGCCGCGATTGTCTTCAAACAGGGAAATGACCTGGATGGTGTCCAGCGAGTTCGGGTCGTCGGGATCGGGCAGGAAGCGGGTGAAGCGTTCGGACTCTCCCGGGGCCAGGCGACTCAAACCCCCGTCGCGGCAGGCGACCCATAACGCCCCGTCCCTGGTGCGCAGAATGCTCCGTACATCGTTGCCGCCCAGGCTGTCGGGATCGGCCGGGTCATGTTTGAACGCCCGATACTCATCGGGCATCCGGGCATTCATTTGATATAGCGCCTCGTCGGTGCCCACCCAAACGGTATCGCCCTCGGGTACAATTTCCCAAATTTGCCCGCGGCTGCTCCCCCGAATCTGCCTGGTCGGGATAACGTCCCTCGACGTCAACTGCTTGCCGTCCACTTCGAGCCTGGCCACGCGTCCTTGGGACGTCCCTATCCACAGGTCACCGTCTCTTCCCTGGGTCACCAAATCCACGTATTCACCGGGAAATAAATCGGGATAGCGGGTAAAACCCTCCAAGGCGGCGGGGTCGAAACGGTTGAGCCCGCCGGTGGTGCCGATCCATAGAATGCCCTCCGGGTCTTCGTGGATATCCAGAATGAAACTGTCACTTAGAGAATTCGGATCTTCCGGATCGTGCCGGTAGGTGATGAACTCATAACCGTCATAGCGATTCAGGCCGTCCCTGGTGCCGACCCAAATGAAGCCCTGTTTGTTCTGAATCACCGTGTAGACGTTGTTTTGCGACAGGCCGTCCAGCACGCTCAGGCGGTGAAAGCGTAATGGAGTACCGGCCTGCACCCCGACTACGGAGGCAAAAAGGCAAATCAAACCGGATACTGTCTTGATAAGATTGCTGACAGATGATGATAACCGGTTCATCTCATAAGCGAAACTCTCGACAACGGCCTGAATACCGTGGGACTGCCGGGTTTCTCTGTTCCTCCTGTCCTGGACTTCGGAACCGACCAAGGGTCCTTTCTTATATCCACTTCGGCAGTCTAGCATTAAACCCCAACCGTTTTTTCAGAAAAGGCATCTTTCCCGACTGAACTACATATCCCGATACCCGCCTCTACGTGGGCTCTGAGTCTCACCCTTGCGCGATGTGTTCTTTGGCGGCTGTGAACGACCGCGGATGAACTGAAGTTGATTCGAGACCTGGCAAGCGATCTGGTGCGCATTTGGAACGCTGAAACAACAACGGATCGGGACCGTAGAGAATTGCTTCGAACCCTTCTTGAAGAAGTTCATATTTCCGTTCCAAATGAAGAGCGCAGAGCCTGCCTCGTCTTGAGATGGAAAGGAGGCCTCTTCACCGATACTGAAGTGAATCTGCGCCAAAATCAGCAGCCCGCGCTTCGCACTGATGAGGAAACGGTTGCGTGCAATTTTTGTTGCCGATGCCCCGGAGGGGTATGTAACAATGAAGCATGCTATCAAGCGTCTTGGTGTTTCCCGCCGGGCTGTGTTGCAACGTGTAAAGGACGGAAAACTGGAAACAGTGCATGTCCGCAAAGGACGGCACAAAGGCATTAGAATAAAAGTTTTAGATGATCAGCCCGGCCTGTTTGAAGATTTTCATGAATAGGAGTGCAGTATGAACATGGATCCATGGGGGCCTAAATGACCGCTGAAAAGAAGAAAGACCGCACTTGTTTATTGATCGGCGCCGCCGTGGGCTGCGGCACCATGATCATCCTGATTCCCATCCTCGCCGCGATTGCCCTGCCCATGTATTCCACCTTTAAACAAAAGAGCAAGGTCGGGGCCGTTCTGCAACAGTGTCAATCCTCGAAAGCAGCCTTTGAAGCCTGGTACGAAGACCAGGGGAATTTCGACGGCATGTCGGTTGCGCAGGATGGCGGTGCGATCATGTCGAACAACCGGCGCATCGGCGCCGGCCTGGCTGTCATTGACGGTCTGCGTTATGAAGTCACCGGCCGGGGACCGTCGGTTTCGGTCAATTGGTTTTGGTTGCCGGAAGGCGGCTGTCCGACCGACCTTTGCGACGGTTCCTGGCAATTGACCTGCGATTCGGGCGGCTGCAAGGCAAAAGCCTCCGTCGGCGACGGCGCCCTGGGCATGGATTTCGAGGAGAAATAGCCCGCAAAAAGCCGGCTTGAAACCTGCTAAACGATCATCTTCGAAGGCGCACCCGTTACGGGGCGCCATCATCGCCTCGGAGGAAGGACTCACCCGGCGTGAGGAGGTTCCGGCAGCATCCCTGGCAATCGAAACGGCGATTTACGATAACGGACGCCTGTTAGCCGTGGGCGAAAACGGCGCCTTGCTGACCCTGGACCTGGCCGATGCGCCCAAGTCGGTGCTCCCCCGGGTGGTGGCCAACGATAACTGGTCCTCGGAAATCTCGTTGTTCAATCCGACAGCCGAAACCTTGAGCGCCGAACTGGTAGCCGTCACCGCCGAGGGTGAACGTGCGGAAACCACCGTCGAACTACCGCCCCTGGCTCCGCTGTCCTCCCCCGCCGCCGTCTGGTTTCCGGGCATGAACGGCTACAGCCTCTACATTTACGCCGATACCGATGTCTACGCAACCTCGCTGCTCTACGGAACCATGACCGAATCCGGCCGCAGTCCGGCCCAAAGCGCCGGACCCATGGGCGAGCGGCTCACCAACGCGCTGCTCTCCGGCTTCCTGCCGGCAGAAGACACACCGGCCGTGGTGCTCTCCTCACCCGGCGCAGCCGACAACGTAAGGGTCGCCCCGGCCACCCGGACTTTTTCAGCGCGAGAGAGGGGGTCGCCCCGGCCACCTATTCTTTTCCAGCGTGAAAGTAGGGGTCGCCCCGGCCCCCCTCTTTTATTCAATGCGAAATAGGGGGTCGCCCCGGCCCCCTCCTCTTTTTCAGCGCGAAAGAAGGGGTCGTCCCGGCCACCCACTTTTTTCCAGCGCGAAAGAAGGGGTCGTCCCGGCCACCCACTTCTTTCCAGCGCGAAAGAAGGGGTCGCCCCGGCCACCCACTTTTTTCCAGCGCGAAAGAAGGGGTCGCCCCGGCCACCCAGACTTTTTCAGCGCGAAAGAGGGGGTCGCCCCGGCCCCCTGCACTTTTTCAGCGCGAAAGAGGGGGTCGCCCCGGCCACCCAGTCTTTTTCAGCGCGAGAGAGGGGGTCGCCCCGGCCACCCGGACTTTTTCAACGCGAGAGAGGGGGTCGCCCCGGCCAACCGGACTTTTTCAGCGCGAGAGAGGGGGTCGCCCCGGCCACCCGGACTTTTTCAGCGCGAGAGAGGGGGTCGCCCCGGCCACCCGGACTTTTCAGCGCGAGAGAGGGGGTCGGCCCCGGCCGACGCCGTTTTTCTCAGAACCTCCACCCCTCGCTTGTGAAGATTCCTCCGGACTTTGTTTGAGCCGAAACATGGATAGATTCCGCATGTCCGCCTAATTTCGCCGTGGCGAAATGTACGGCTTGCAGCCCGCGAGACGCGGACGCTCCCGGGAATACCTCATAGTCGGCTCTTGGGGAACTTCGGGAATACTTATCGGCTCCCCGGGCATGCACAAATGGCCAACGTTGGCGATTTCTGAAGCGGGCGATTTGCTTCCGACACATAGACCTGGTCAATCATGCGGTAGGTAGACCTCGAAGCGGGCGCCCTCCGTTTGTCTCGCCCGGGCTTTGATGTGACCCCCGTGTTTTTCCACGATGCGGTAACTGGTGTACAAACCCAGGCCGCGGCGACCCACGCCCTTGGTAGTGTAGAACGCCTCGAAGATTTTTTCGGTGTCGCCGTCGCCGAAACCCCGGCCGTCATCGTCGAAGCGAAACACCGTCTCGCCGTCCAGGTCCTCCACCTCGATTTGGATATGCCCCTTGGCAGAGTCCGGGTTGTCCTGATGCTTGTCCCTGATCGATTCGCAGGCGTTGAGGATGATGTTCAGGAACACCTGGTTCAGCTCGGCCGGCCAGCAATCCAGGACCAGTTTCTCCTTGCCGGACAGATCGATCGTCGCGTACTGCGCGTATTGGGAACGCACCAGGTTTACCGTGGAGCGCAAGCCGTCGATAACATCGACGCGCTTGCGTTTGGCCTGGTCCAGGCGGGTGAACAGGTGCAGGTCCTTGACGATGCCGCCGATGCGTTCGCTGCCGCGCTTGATGGGGCCCAGTTGCTTGTCCAGGCGGTTGCGCCATTCCACGAACGAGTCCAGGATCTCCTGGTCGGCTTCATCGCCGCCGGCCAACTCCATCAGGAAGTCATAGAACCGGCGATGCTCCGATTCCAGGTTTTCCGCACCGATATAGATGAAGTTATTGGGATTGTTGATCTCGTGAGCGATGCCCGCGGTCAGGGTACCCAGGGTGGCCATCTTCTCCTGGAGGACCAGTTGGTTCTGGGTGCGCAGAATCTCCTCGTTCTTGCGGTTCAGTTCGCTGGTGCGTTCCACCACTTTGTTTTCCAGGTTCCGGTTGATGTCCAACAGTTGCAAATGGGTGTGAACCCGGGACAACAGCTCGTTTTTGTCAACCGGCTTGGCCAGGTAGTCGTTGGCCCCGACCCGGAAACCGTCGATCAGATCGGCAACCTGGGAACGGGCGGTGAGGAACAGGATAGGCAGGTCCTGGACGGAGTACTTGCGCCGCAACGACTCACAGACCTGGTAGCCGGACATGCCGGGCATCATCACATCCAACAGCACCAGGTCCACTTCGTCCTGATCGACCGCTTCCAAGGCTTGCTTGCCGCCCGCGGCCTCCGTCACCTTGTAACGGTGCAGTTGCAGATGGTTCAGCAATACCTGGCGATTGACCGGTTCATCATCCACCACCAGGATGTGGAAGGACTGGTCCTCGGCGGGTTCCGGCGGGTGTTGCGGGTGATCCTCGTGATGCGGGGCGGGCGCTTCTTCCATCAGGCGCAACATGGGCTCTTCCGCGTTCGGTTCTTCCTCGGTCAAGCCCGGACTGTTTTCGCCGGCAACGGGCAGCGAGAAATAGAAGACGGAGCCCTTGCCCGGTTCCGATTCCAGCCGGATGCGGCCGTCGTGCAATTCGAGCAATTGGCGTGTGATGGTCAGGCCCAAACCGGTGCCGCTGTACTCGCGCGACAGGGAGCCGTCGGCCTGCTGGAACGAGTAGAAGATGGATTCGTGTTTCTCGGGCGGAATGCCGATGCCGGTATCGCGCACGGCCATGGTGACCTGATTATCCTCATTTACGGCAGTGACGGTAATGGAACCGCTCGGCGTGAATTTGATGGCATTGCCGATCAGGTTGTAGAGCACCTGCTGCATACGGTCCTCGTCGGCGGGCACCGCGGGCAGGTCCTTGGGAACACGGTTCTCCAGGGTGACGTCCTTGCCGATGATCAGCGGTTCGGAGAGATGCATGACCACATCGGTCAGGGCGTTCAGGTCCACGGGGCGCTTGCGCAGGTGCAAGGTGTGGTTCCTCAGTTTGGAGAAATCCAGGATGTCGTTGACCAGGTGGGACAGCCGTTTGCCGCTGGAGGTAATCATGCGCAGGTGATGGTAGGTGCTTTCGGGCAGCTTGCCGGTAGCCCCGTCGATCAGAGATTCGGCCAGGCCGATAATGCCGTTCAGCGGCGTGCGCAACTCGTGCGAGGTATTGGCCAGGAACTCGTCTTTCAGTCGATCCACCTGCTTCAACTGGACATTGACCTTGTTCTGATAGGCCAACTTGCGTTGCTGCGCCCGAACATAGGCGAAGATGATCCCGCCGAGAGCCAGGACATAACCGATCCTGGCCCATAGGGTAGCCCAGATCGGCGGCTTGACGATCAGCTTCAGGTGCGCCTCTTCCGTGCTCCAATCCCCGTCTCCGGTCGCGGCGCGCACCCGCAAGACATAGTCACCCGCGGGCAGGCGGTTATAGGAGGTAAAGCGCTTGCGGGCGTCAGCATCGATCCAATCTTCATCCGAGTTCTCCAACATGTACTGGTAGCGGTTCTTGCCGGGATTGGCGTAATGCAGGGCGGCGAATTCGGCATAGAGCGGAAAGTCTTTTTGCTCCAGAACCAGTTCATCTTCCAGGTGGATGGTGCTGGGGGGAACGCCGTCCGGTTCTCGATTGGCCAGGCGATAGTCCGTAAACACCACGCGGGGCGAGGTGTTGTTGTACTCAAAAGTGTCGGGCTCGAACAGGGTGAAACCCTTGCTGCCGAAATAGACCTCCCCCGGCCGCGCGGGGTTTTGGAACAGGTAATAAGCTGAACCGGGCACGCCGTCCCCGACGCCGTAGCTTCTGATCGCATCTTCTATTGGGTCCAAACAAGCAAGACCGGCTTGGGTACCGATCCAGAGCCGGCCGCGGTTATCCTCATGAAGGCCGAAGATGGAATCGCTGGGCAAGCCGTTCTTGCTGGTGTAGATCGTTTTCACCGGCGTCGTTTGGTCCGGATTCAGCGAGGTCATCAGGTTCAGGCCGCCGCCGAAGGTTGCCACCCACAACCTTCCCGCCGTACTTTCGTAGACGGTGGTGATGTAATCGCGGCTCAGGCTTCGGGCATTTCCGGTATGGGCTCGGTAATGAACGATAGGGTCCTCCGGGTCCTCCATGCGCACCAGGCCCGTAGTGGTGCCTATCCAAAGAGCGCCGTCGCCGGTTTCCGCAATGGTGACGATCTGGCCGTCACTCAAAACATCCTCGGCAGAGCGAGCGGGTGCAAAGCTGTCCTTGTCGAGCAGGTGATGAAAAAGACCTTCCCGGGTTCCGATCCACATGCGGCCCCGGCTGTCTTCTTTCAGGCTGAGCACCCTGGCGTCCGCCAGGCCGTTGGTTCCCTTGGGCGTCCACCGCGTTTCCCCGGTTTTTTCATTCAGGCGTTTCAAGCCGTCCTCCGTACCGATCCAAACCACTCCCGAGGTTGAACGGTGAAGCGCCAGGATGTTGTTCTCCCCTTCCGAATTCGTCATGCGGCCGATATCGATGCGTTGTAATCGCCGAGTTTCGGCATCGAAACGGTTGAGACCGCCTTTCGTCCCGATCAGCACGGCACCGCCTGTCCCGGGCGTAAAACAGGAGATTTCCTCGGACCAGAGATCGTTCTCGCCCACATCGGTATAGTGGGCGAAACGACGGGTGAGGGGGCTGTACCGGTTGACGCCCTGAAAGGTGGCGCACCACACGGCGCCGAATCGATCCACTTGAAGATCATAGATGGTGGACGAACTGAGGCTGTGGGGATTCAGGGGATTGTGCTTGAAAGACTCCCAACCGCCGGCTTGCGTGTAGTGGTACAAACCCTCGGCGGCACCCACCCACAGCCCTTGCTCGGGAGAGTGGTGCAGGGCGTAAATTGTGGAGGCCACGGGCCAGTTTTCCGCGCCGATGTCATTTGGCGCCAACGTGTTGGTGTTGTAATCGAACTTGAACAGGTTGCCTTCATCGGCGACCCAGAGATAACCGCCCTCATCGTACTTCAAAAATTGGATCTCGAGGCTGTCGTCGATCCCGGGAATACGGGTGAAGCGGTCCGCCTTCTTGTCGTAAAGCGCCGGCCCGCCCTTTCGCGTGGTGATCCAAAGACGACCCTGATCATCGTTGGCGAAACCGGAGACATTGGCTCGCTTATCCCCGCTTTCATCGTCCAGGTAGCGGGACCAGGTGTCGTCGCGAGGATCGTAGCTGCAGGCGCCGTGTTCGGTCCCGGCCCAGATTCGGCCGTCGGCATCCTCATGGAGGATATTCACCCCGGAACCGATGATTTCGTTAGGTGTGCCCGGCACGGCTCGATAATTGGTGAAGCAACCCGTTTCCGGTTCGAGCTTGCTGATGCCCTGTTCCTTCAAAGCCACCCAGAGATGACCGTTTCGATCTTCCACGATGAATAGGCTGAAGTTGGCCATAATACTTTGAGGGTTATCGGGTTCGTGAAGGAAGGGGAACAAGGTGTAACCGTCGTAGCGATACAGCCCGGTGTTGGTGGCGAACCACAGGAAATCATAGCGATCCTGCAACACGAAAAAGGTTTCCGAAAGCTGTGCGCCCTGATCGGTCAACACCTTCTCGAAACGCACGCGCTCGCCGCTCAGGCCGGGGAACAGGCATATGGCGCCCAACAGCAGGATGCCGGCTCGGAAAACTGCCGGAACGGTCGGACATGGAACCCTGCCGGATCGGGACCGCGATCCGTCACCAGTCGATATTTCCGTTTCCATTGGCAAAGACTTACCCCGCATATTTTATTTGCGCTTCGCATTTCCCCCAAGTTCGTATATTACCTTACTTTTCCTATCGGTTCCAATAAGATAAGTAAGCAGTGCGGCAACACTTAAAAACAGCGGCCGGGTGAGAGGGTTTCGCTCTTTCATACCGATTCTCCAATACCAACCGGGATAATCGACCCTGCTCGGGCATGCTACAATTACCCGATGTCAGTCTGATGAGGAGAGTCTATGTCAGAGATCCGACTATCTCTTCTTCAAAGCGCCGAAATGGTGATCCCCTGTGAGGAACTGGAGCCCGCATTCGATTTTTTTACCGAGGTTTTGGGGTTCCGTGTCAACGCCGTCTTTCCTGCCGACGCTCCGGTGATAGCGGAAATTCAAGGCTACGGGCTGCGGCTCAGGTTGCAGGCGGGCGCATCCGGTTCTCCCGGAACCATCCGTCTCTTATGTAAGCGGCCCGATGAGGTTGCCGCCGGCGAGCGAGTCTTGACGGCGCCCAACGGGACCCGCATCGAATTGGAAGACGCCGACCCGGCCCAGGCCTTGCCGCCGGTAAATCAAAGTCTGATCATTGCGAAAATCGACGACAACGCCTCCTGGCATCAGGGCCGCGCCGGGATGATGTACCGCGATCTCATCCCCGGTCGCCAGGGCGGGCGGTTCATCGCCTCGCATATCCGGATTCCCGACGGAGGACCGGTTCCCGATTACGTCCATTTCCACAAGGTCTACTTTCAAATGATCTATGTGTACAAGGGCTGGGTGCGCGTGGTTTATGAAGATCAGGGGCCGCCGTTCGTCATGCGGGCCGGGGATTGTGTCTTGCAGCCGCCGCGCATTCGCCATCGGGTTCTTGAAAGTTCCCCCGATCTGGAAGTCATCGAGGTGGGTTGTCCCGCCGAACACGAAACCCTTGCCGATCACCAAATCACCCTGCCTACGATCAGTTTGAACCCGAACCGGGATTTCAGCGGTCAGCGTTTTGTCTTGTACCGGGCGGAGGAGGCGCAAAGACAGCCTTGGATCATGGACGGTTGGGAAGCGCTGGATACGGGTATCGCCGCGGCGACCGACGGAGTTGCGGGTGCTCGGAGCGTGCGGCCGGTCGGCGAACCCTCGAAACAATACCGCGCCCATGACGGCGAATTTTTATTTTTCTTCGTCTTGACCGGAGGGATGAATCTGCATCTGGAGAAAGGAGAAACCCAACAAATGACGGCCGGTGACTGCTGTGTTCTGCCGGCCGGTCTGTCCTTCGCCCTGACGCCGCGTTCCACCGACCTGGAGCTTTTGGAAATCAGCCTCCCCGGTTAGGTTACCGGGCGTGGAGCGTCGGGGGCCAGTTTGCTGATTACCTTCTCGACGATCTGCTTGCGACGCTCCAGACTGGGCCAGGGCTCGGCAGGATCGGAAAAAGCGCTGGGGCTGATATTGGGCGTATCGCCTTTTTTGGCCTGACGGGCCAGGATGCCCAGCAGGAAATTGGGACCGTCGAAGCGCTTCTCTTCCAGCAGAACCCACTGTAACAGTTCGGCCAGCTTTTCCCTGCTCCGTTGGGGCAGCTTCAGGCAATCGTTCACCTCGGCTACATGGCTTTCGTAATTGTCGTTGAGATTGTGGATGGCCCAGCCGGTCCAGCGCGAAATCAGTTGTTTGTGCAGATTGGTTTCCGGGTTGGACTTCCAGAAGGAAACCGTGCGGTTGGGCATATCCACATGCCAGCCGCTGATGGGAAAGGACTCGGTCCATTCAGTGGTGTCCAGGGTTGATTGTCCGTGTTTGTCGATATACTTGGTCAGCCTGGGTCCCAGTTTCAGGTAACAGTCCAGGTCACCGGACAGGGGGAACAATTGGGTGCGTCCGCTCAGGTCGGTGATGCTGCCCACCAGGTTCATGCTTTCGCGATATTCCGGCGGGGACAGGTCCTCCTGAAGGTTCCAGTCGATATCGATATGGTCGCTGTACAGGTCTTCCATATCCTCGTAACCGACATATTCAGCCAGGTCCAGGACGCCGTTATAGGCGTATTGAATGGTCCAGCCGGGCCAGGTCTCTTTCAAAGCTTCCAGGAACAGGCGACGAACGGGGAGGTCGGTAGCCACATAGCTGCAACCGTAGACGATGAGGTGCTGCTTGTAGCGGTCCATCAGCACACCGCCCTCGCCCAGCACGCAGTCCTGCCAATCGTCGGGCTCTACCTCGGAATGGGCGCGAAAGTACTCCAGGGTCTGTTCAGGACCCCAAAAGATATCTTCCGGCAGCATGGTTCCGGCCCAGTGACTGTAGAACAGGCGGTAGCCTTTCTTCTCGATTAAAACCAGATTGGCGCGATGACCCAAATATAAACTCCTCAACAAGCATTACGGCAGAAGATCATTATAACCGTCAGATTCCCGCTGTCGGCACATTTTCTAACCGGTGTGGATGATTTAGCGATCTGACTTATCGGTCATCGTGCCGCGATCTCTCTGAAGAAGGCGTTTTGGATGAGGGCCTGACCGTTGAACAGGGCCATGCCGTCCAATACTTGCACACCGGCCTCGCGCGCCATGGTCATCACCCGGGTTTCTATGGGATTGTAGATGGTCTCTACCAACAGCTTGAGGCCCTCGGGCATCCGCTCCAGGGGGGAAACGTCCTCGTAGGGCGCCATACCGGCGGAGGTACACTGCACCACCACGTCTGCACCCGCCTGGTGTCGGTCTTCCCAGGCAAGCTCGCTGACGTCGGAACCGAGATCATCGGGAACCCGCCCCGGCGTCCGGTTGCAGATCTGACAGGCAAGGCCGCCCGCGATACAGGCGCGAACTACCGCCTTGCCCAAACCGCCGAAACCCAGGACGCGTACCGTGGGGTTGTCGCCGGCCTGCTTCAGGATGTCAATGGTTGCCAACAGGTCGGTATTGGCGGCCCGCACCCGCTCGCCCCGAAACAACAGTGTGTTGACGGCGCCCAGGTTGCTTGAGTGGGGATCGGCGAATTCCGTCGCCCGGCTGAAGGCAATCTCCTTCATGGGTTTGGTGACCGCCATGCCGCGCAGTTCCGGGAAGGTGCGGCGCAGGGTTTGGAAATCGGCCTCATCAGCCGCGGGCAACGCCAGGAAGAGCGCGTTGGGCGTGATTTCCTTCAAGGGCCCGTTGTGATAGGCGGGCGACTTGGAATGACCGACGGGCGACCCGATCACGGCGAACAGGCGCATGGCCTCCGGATCCACATCCAGGGGTTTGTATACCTCATTGACGTCCTGAAGGGTCAACTGGCCCGGCGCCACCACTCGGGACGGATCGGGTGTCAGGAAGGTAAAGCTGCCGCCGTAGAGCAGGCACAAAACCCGTGAGGCCGCGAACTCGCCGCCCATATAAAAATGAACCAGCTCACGACCCGCGGCGCGGCGGTAGAAATCACGCTGCCGTTCCAGGTCCGCGGTCTCGCGACCGCTGCCGATGATCTTCAGAATATTGGCGTCCGTGTCCATGGCCCTGGTAAAGGCGTCCTTGATGCCCGCGTTATCGCCCAGTTCGTGATGGGATAAAATCACCTGGGCCCGGCCTTTTTGAATTGCGGAAATCTTGTCGGCAAGCTCGTTCTCGTCCAACTCCACATCGATCATGTCGAAGCCCGCCTTCAAGGCGGCGCGTCGCCAATCCCAGCCCATGGAGTCGCGGGTCTTGGGCTCGGCCTGACCCAGGTGCGGCTTGCTGCGCCAGGTGGCCAGCAGGGGTCTGTCGGTGGCGGCGCGCAGGCGGTCCCATTGCGGTTCGGCGCTGAAGGTGTCCAGGCGTATCTCGAAACCCACGTTCTCATGCTCGTTCAACGATGCGATCAGGTGGATTTGGCTTTCGGTGAGCGAATAACAATATCTCATAATGTCCCCTGTTCTTTCGATAAAGCACCAATCGGTTCGTTACCCGTAAAGGTTGACCCGTCGGCGCAGTTTAACACGGCCGGGGCTTTGAAAACTTTTTGCCGTGCAATCCGTTTCCCCGAGAAGGATCGGATTGATTCGGAAACAGCGAAACTACCCGTTCATTGGAAAAGTCCCAAGATGGGTTTGTTTTTTAAGGCTTAAATCTGATACGGTCTTGTTATAGAATGGAGGGTCTCGCCGAAAGGGCCCGTTCCGGCACTCATTCGGCAATGCCGTAGCCCCCGAACACGGTACGCAGAAGAGCCGAGAAAAACAGACGGCTGCCGATCTGCATTTGTTTCTTGTTAAGGAGTATACCGATGCCCAAATATTGCAAAGCCTATAAGCTCGAGGATTTGCGCAAGTTCTCCGGCTGGAGCGCCGCCGCGACCACTGCTGAAAAAGAAATGGAAGACAACGACCTGGCTTATGTCATGGAGTCGCTGAAGGTCACCAAGAACTGCCTGGACCTGGACAATGAAGAGGATTTCCTGCTGAACGATGTCAGTAACGAGTGGGAAGCATTCTGCAAAGAAGATCTGAAGTTCGAGGTGCCCGACTGGGAAGCCGAGTCCGAGCGTGTGCGTCAGCATCTGAAAGAACTGGAAGAAAAAGAAGGCAAGGAATCCTAAGCGAACCGTTCGCTTGACGGGTCTCGGAACGGTTGAAACCGGGGCCCGGATTTCCACCCCGCGACAAGACGCGGTCGGTGTTTTTTCTTGGTGAAGGATACCCATGAGCTTTCCGATCAGGCCCATCTACCTGTTGGCGGACAGTCAATTACTGTTCCAACCGCTGGACGGCGTCCCCCTGTTGGCGCCCATTTGCGGTGAAATTGAGAGTGAGCGTCCCAAGGGCGCCTATATCGGCGCCTCCAACGGCGACGATCCCGTCTTTTATTCCATTTTCGAGGGCGCCATGGATGTGGCCGGCATTCCCGAATGTCGCATGATCACCAGCGCCTACACCTCGGAGGACCGGGACTTCCTGAACGAGGCCGACCTGATCCTGCTGGCAGGCGGCGATGTGGCGCGCGGCTGGGACGTGCTGGACGGTACGGATATGCGCCAGGACATTATTCAGCGCTATTATGGCGGCGCGATCCTGGTGGGTATCTCGGCCGGAGCGATCCAATTGGGATTGGGTGGCCGGCCCGACGAAAAACCTGCCGATGAGGACGACCTGATCGAGACCTTCAAACTGATTCCGTTTTATATAGACGCCCACGACGAGGGCAATAAATGGCAACGACTGAAGAAAGTCGTGTCCGTTTCCGAAGGTTTTAGCAAGGGAATCGGCATCCCCAAGGGAGGCGGCATGATCTACCACCCGGACCACGCCCTGGAGCCCGTGCGTCAACCCTTGATCGAATTCGCCAAAGACGGTGACGATTTGACCGAAACCCTGTTATTCCCCGGCTCCGAGGAAGAAAGAGACGGCGATGACGCCGCGGCCGATCGATAAAGAAGAGGTAACCACATGTCTGACCCCAAGAAGAACAAATGGCTGAAAGTGTTTTCCCAGTCCGGCCACGCCGCCGTACGTTTGATCTGCTTCCCCTACGCGGGCGGCAGCGCGCAGGTTTTCAAGAACTGGGCAAAATGGCTGCCCAAATCTATCGAGTTGTGCGCGTTACAGTATCCGGGCCGCGGCTCGCGTTTCACGGAACCGGCCATTACCGACATGACGGAAATGCTGGACGCCCTGGAAGCCAACCTGACCGGCGTTTTGGACAAACCATTCGTCTTTTTCGGCCACAGCCTGGGCGCGGGCATTGCCTTCGACCTGACCCGCCGCTTGGAAAAAAAGGGATTCGAGCCCAAGTACCTGATTGTTTCGGGCCGCAACGCACCGCATGTCGAGGTGGACCGTGAAGAAGTACACAGCTTGCCGGACCCGGAATTCCAGGCCAAGCTGGCCGAAATGAACGGCACCCCGCAGGAAGTGCTGGACCATCCCGAACTGATGGAACTGATGCTGCCCCTGCTGCGCGCGGACTTCACCCTCTCGGAGACGGCGGAATTCGATAAAGAAACCAAGGTAAATTGCCCCATGGCCGCCTTCGGCGGTTTGAAGGACGAGGACGTGCCCGAGGAAGGCATCGAGGGTTGGGGCAAATACAGCGACAACTTCAAGTACCACATGTTACCGGGCGATCATTTCTTCCTGGCCGCCGAACAATCAGAAGAAGCCCTCTTACGCGGCATCGTGGGTTATATCACCAAATAAAAACCCGGTTCACAAACAAAAGCTATGAGGTATTCCCGTGCGCGCCGGCAGCAAGCCGAGATTCGCGCCACGCGAAGCGAGGCGTTTAATGGTCCATCGGTGTGCTGAGGCGCTTTAACGGGGTTGTCATTGGTTGTGTCGGAAAAGCCGGCATCAAAGAATCCGTTCTCATTCCTCGACCCGGAAAAGTCAGGAGCAAAGGATCAGTCCTCATTCTTCGACCCGGAAAAGCCAGGAGCAAAGAATCGGATCTCATTCTTTGCGCACTGAAAAGTAATGTGAAAGAAATCAGTTGTGGTTCCTTGACCCGGACTTTTCGGGAGCAAAGAATCAGATCTCATTCTTTGATCCTGAACTTTCGGTGCGCAAAGAATGAGGACTGATTCTTTGATCTCCGACTTTTGGAATCGAGAAATCAGGGCTCATTCCTCGACCCGGGGCATCGAGCATCAACCAACCAGGCAGAAATATGAGGTTCATCTTCTCAAAGGTCGCGTATTCGGCTGTATCTGAGTATCTGGTTGTCAAACCCGGAAAACGAGTTGTTTCGGGCCGAAAGCATAAAAAACTCGCCGATCTCGACTTGGGTGTGACCCTGGAGGGATTCCCTCAATTTTTACAGAAACTTTTGTCCAAGATTTTGACGATTTTTCGTATGTTGTAGGTAGGCGGGTAAGGCTCGTCCTTATTATTTTGCTTATCTTTATCGCTATCTATATTTCGATGACCTCATTCCTAAGATATTTACGCCTGTTTTTTTAAGCGGGAAACCGCATACCCGGGAATTACGCCGAGAACCCACTTCAATGAGAGGAATTTATGATCATGACCCGGTTGGCAGTCTGTGCCTTGTTGACCACAACCGCGGCAATTTGCGGGGGGGTCGACAATCCGATCGAACCCTCCGGCAAGCCCATGACCCTGCGCCTCACCGAGGATCTGCGCTTCGGCGCGGATGAAAACGATGAAAACTATTTGTGGGCCAATCCGGCCACCCTGATCAGCGTCGACAAGCGGGGCCATATGTTCGTGGCCGATCCCGAGGATTGTCGCGTTCTGGAATACGATTCCGGCGGTAAGTATATTCGAACCATCGCCACCGAGGGCAAAGGTCCCAATCAGTTCGAGTATTTGTTCAATTACACCATCCTGGCCGACGGCAGCGCGGTGGGCACCAACTCGCGCGGCGGCACCACGGCCAAGTTCTTCGACACCGATCACAACTACACCGGCTCCAAGGTGCTCAACTCGCCGGGCCGCTCGGTCTTCTACGCCATTCCCTCGCCCACCGGGAAGAGCTATGCCGTGCTCTTCAAAGAGAGCAAGGCCGAGAACCCCGTGTCCAAGCTGAAGACCGGCCTCATCGACACCGACTTGAACCTGATCCACCAATTTTCGGCGGTCGACCAGATGACCTTCAATCCCGGTCGTATGGAAGATCCCGTCTACATGGGCGAATTTTTGACGGATCAACTGAAGGCTTTCTTCGGACCGATCGGCGTCTTCAACTACGACGCCGAGGGCCGGCTCTACAGCGCGGTCAGCACTGAATACAGCATTACCCGCTGGAGCGCCGACGGCAAAACCAAAGAGCTGGTGATCAACCGCAAGTACAAGCCCGTTGCCAACGATGCCGCCCATCGTCGCGCCCTGGTCGAGGGTCTGGTCGAGGAATACCGCGAGATTCCCGTTCTGGCCCGAGTCTTCAGCGAAAGCGTGGTGCAACGGTCCGTGGAACGCGCCGAACTCGCCCCGGTCAAGAACCCCGTTTTCGGCCTCATTCCCATGGAGAAAGGCCGGCTGCTGGTGGTGCACGATATCGACATGGCCTCGGGCAAAAGCCGCGGGGACCTGTTCAACGCGGACGGCGTCTACCTGGGCTGGGTAGAACTACCGGACCACGGCATGATGACCCACTTCAGCGGCTTGTTCTACCCGCGCCTGGTCTTCCGCAACGGTTTTGCCTATACCTTGCACACCGATACGGACGGTGATAATCAGGTGGTTCGCTATCGCTATGCGATCGAACCCCGTTAACGTAAACAGATCGTAAAACCGGGCCGATCAGGCCGCGGTCATGACCACTTCACACGATCTTTTGCGCCTCTGGAAGGGTAGAGTGACTCATTTGCCGAATCCGGGATCGAACCCTGAATCACCAAGACCAAACACTTCCGTTTTCCGGGGCCGACGGCGCCGGACCCGCCTTCCCAATCACCCAAAGTCGTAATCGGCCTGACAGGCCGCGATCGTGTTACTTCGAGATTTACCACGAGGTTACCCATGCTGACAGCCGGTGCTACCGATGAACTGATCCGTATCTCGGACATTCGTTCCAACAACTTACCCCCCTCGATTGCGGAGCATATGGATGCCGTGAACGAGGTTCTGGACTGGTCGGAAAATTACCTGTGCAAGCCGCATCCCGAGTTGGGACGCAAGGGTTCCGTCTGCCCCTACGTCAAATCGTCCATGAACAAGGACCTCTTCTTCATGTCAGTCTACCCGCACAAGGTCATCGACCGCAAGGAGATCGCGCCCATGATGCGCGAGTTCGGCGATTTCTTCCTGAAGGCCGAACCCACCGACGGTCCCGAGGCTATTTTCAAGTCGTTACTGGTAATCTTTCCCTACGTGGGCTGGAAAAACGCGCCTGAAATTATCGACGCCACCCAACGTGAACTGATCGAAGAGTTCGCGCCCAAGGGCATCATGATCGGCGAGTTCCACCCCGCCACCCCCAACAAGGTCGGCCTGTGGAACCGGGACTTCCGACCGCTTTACTGTCCCCAATCCATGTTGGTGATTCGTCACATGGTGCCAAGCGACATCCTCTTCCTCAAAAATAACAAGGTAACCAGCCGGGCCTACATCAAGTACTTCGGCGAAAAAGCGCCGCCCGCCATGGCGCCTCATTTAGCGGAAGCAATCGCGCGTTTCGATCTATAATGTCGGACTTGCAAACGCCCGATCATAGATCCTATACGATTCATCCATAACCCGAACGGCCGAGGACGGAGCGGCCTCGGTGTCACCGACCACTTTCATCCGGGAGGTCACATGTCCACACCTGTCTTATTGCGGGGGAGCGGTTGCTACAGCCGTATTCCAGCCGTCGGCGAAGCGGTAGACGCACAGGATATTCGAGAAGCCGGTTCGCTGGTCCACATCCTGCGCACCCGAGCCGAGGTCCAAGCCGGGCGTCGCGCCTATGTATTCTTGAGTCATCGGGGAGCGAACGAGCGAGCGGTCGGCTATGCGCAACTGGATTGCCGCGCCCGCGTCGTCGCGGGTTGGCTGCAACGCCGGACGCAACCCGGCGACAGGGTGCTGCTGTTCTTTCCCCCCGGTTTGGATTATGTGGAAGCTTTCCTGGGCTGCCTGTACGCGGGCGTGATTGCCGTACCCCTCTATCCACCGCGCGCCCGTCAGAAGCTGGAACGGGTGGCTCGCGTCCTGGAAAACTGCGGCGCCCGCCTGGCTTTGACCACCGCCGACCTGCGACCCAAGATAGAAACCTTCTTCCTACAGGCTCCGCACGCCCCCGAGGTACACGCTACCGATACCGTCGACGACGCCGCAAGCTGGGAACCGCCTCAAATTCAGCCCGGAACCCTGGCTTTTCTGCAATATACCTCCGGTTCCACCGGCGTACCCAAGGGCGTCATGGTCACTCACGGCAACCTGGTCGCCAATGAAAAGGCAATCGGCGAAGCCTTCGGTAGTAATGACGGCGATGTGGTCGTCAGTTGGTTGCCGCTCTACCACGACATGGGTTTGATCGGCGCCGTACTGCACCCGCTCTATCGCGGCATTCCCGCCGTGCTGTTGACTTCCATGGACTTTATTCAAGACCCGCTCTGCTGGCTGGAGGCGATACACAAGTTCAAAGGCACCCTGGCCGGCGGTCCCAACTTCGCCTACGAGTTGATCCTGCGCCGCATGGACCCGGAACGCTTGAAAGGTCTTGACCTGAGCGGCTGGCGCGTGGCCTTCAACGGGGCCGAACCCATCCGCGCCGCCTCGCTGGGCAAGTTCGCCGAGACCTTCCGGCCCCTGGGTTTCACGCCGCAAACCTTCTACCCCTGCTACGGCATGGCCGAAGCCACGCTTTTCATGACCGGTGTCGAACGTGACGAGCAACCCGCCGTCCAATGGGCCGACAAACGCGCCCTGGAACGCAACTTCGCCGTTTGGACCCATCGCGAGGACGAGCACCTGCCCCTGGTGGGCTGCGGCCGGCCGCGACCCGACCACCAACTGCTGATCGTAGATCCCGAAACCGGCGAGGCGTTGGATCAGAACCACATCGGCGAGATCTGGTTTGCCGGTCCCAGCGTTGCCGGCGGTTATTGGAACCGGCCCGATGCAACCGAATACGCCTTCAACGCCCACACCGCCGACGGCGAGGGCCCTTTCCTGCGCACGGGCGACTTGGGTTTCCTCAACGAGGGTCAACTGTACGTCACCGGCCGCCTGAAGGACCTGGTCATCGTGCGCGGTCGCAACTATTACCCCACCGATATCGAGAAGGTTGCCGAGGCGGCGCACCCCGCCCTGCGGCCCGGCTGCGGCGCGGCCTTCTCGCTGGAGGAAGGCGGCGAGGAACGCCTGGTGATCGCCCAGGAAGTGGAGCGGCAACACGTGCGCAACCTGAACGCGGACGAGGTCACGGCGGCCGTTCGCGCCGCCGTGGCCGACGCCTTCGAGCTGCAACTCCACGGCCTGCTGCTGTTGAAGCCGGGCGGTGTGCCCAAAACCTCCTCGGGCAAGATCCGGCGTTTCGGCGCCCGCGAGGGTTATCTTCAAGGCGCCCTGGCCGTGATCGCCCAAGATATCGCCGAGGTGGCGGAAGACATCGAAATCCCGGATTTGGACCGGGCAACCCTCTCGACGGCCGAGGACCGCGCCGAACTGTTCTCCCGCTGGTTCCGCGGGCAGATCTGTAACACCCTGCGCACGCGGACCATCGACCCTAACCTGCCGCTGCCGGCCATGGGTCTCGACTCCATCGCCGCCATTGAACTACTGCACCGTTTGGAGAAGGACCTCGGTATCCGAATTCCCGTGGTCAAGCTGTTGGACAGTCCGCATCTGGCCGCACTGGAAGCCGCCTGCCTGGATGCCTTTGATCAAACGGTCGAAACCACCGGGGAAAAGCAAACCATACCGGATCGCTTCCCCCTGGCTCCCAACCAGGAAGGCTTGTACTTCCTACAACGCTTCGCCCCGGAAAACGCGGCCTACAACCTGCACTTCGCCACCCGTATCGAGGGCCTTAAAGAACCCGATCAGCTGCGCCTAGCCTTCGAAAAGGTGCTGAAAAGGCACCCTGCCGTAACAGTTCGTTTCGGAGAGGAAGACGGCACCCCATACCAGGAATTCTCGAGCGTGCATGCACCCCTGGGCGCGCACGCTTCCAGCGTGCATGCAAACCGAGAATCGCCCCGAGGGCGAGGCGAGGCGGATCGTGGCCAGGGAGAAATAAAACTTAACCGACAGCAAATGACCACCCCAAGGAAGAGCACGCAGGATGCGTGCGCGCCCAGGGGTTCCACCTCGCCTCGCCCGGAGGGCGATTCTCGGCTTGCAGGCACGCAGGATGCGTGCGCGCCCAGGGTTTTCGCCTCGCCCGGAGGGCGATGCTTGGCTTGCATGCGTTCCGAGTTTTCGCTTAAACCTGCAAAGGCGGGGGATCGTTGCGTTCCTTCATGGTGCGGTGCGGATTGGAAATATTGCTGATGTTCAGTAACCCGGTATCGTCATCGGTAGGGCAGATTTCGGCCTCCTTCTTAGCACAGGCGCCGCAAGACTCTTCACCCAAAACAGCGGCCGCGCCGCCGCAGGAGCCCTTCAACACAACGCCTCGAATAAAAAAACCGACGCCCAACATGAAGAAAAAAAGACCAAACATGCCGACAGTCAACAAAAGGGTAGTCACCATAGCTCCGCCTCCTTACACCATACCAACACCGGGAAGTATAACAAAATTCCCTCGACTTGTCGCCAGGGTTCGAAGCGACGGCGTCAGCCGTCAGCCCGGCAGGCAAGGTTCCGGCGTGAAGAGTTCGCTAACGAAACCTGCAGCCAGGTCGAGACGAGGGTTACTTCTTATTTACTCGGTATCGGTACCGCACAAGAGCGACTTTGTCCTGATCATCGATTTGAAGGCTGTACGCAAACTTGTTTTTGAAGCTAAGAGTGGTCCTGTGGTCAAGGTTCATCATGCCGTAGTCCGGTAGAAAAACCCGGCCCAGGTAAAAACCGTCGGAAGCAAACACATCCGCTTCATTTCGGCGACTTTCCGCATCGATATCCCGAATCACAAAAAGAAGATCGTTGCCGGCAACCACCACCCCGAAGATCGAAGGTTTTACCGGCGGAGTCTCCATGTAGTTGACCGTCTTCTCCACCAAATTCTTGGGGAACAATCGGGTGACGACTTCCGGAAGCCTGGCCCGCAATCTTGCCACTTCATGCTCCGCAATGATCTGGAGTTCGGCCTCTTTGGCACGCTTTGGTTTGACGTTCCTGCTGTAGACCCTCGCTTCCTTGTCCAAATCAGGAGTCCATTTGCGAACTTTGTAGGATTTCGGGTCTGTCACGAAGACATAGCCCTTTTCATCAAAAATAACAGTGGACTTTTGCTGGTAAAACAGTTTCACGTCCTGAGCGACATTTTTTTCCCAATCCTTGATCGCGGTAAGAGGAGGGCCGGTATCTTCCTCCTCGTGGAAGACCTTGGTTTCTTTGAACACCATATCGAATACAGCGATTTTAGCCGCCTGGGCTCCACTCCCAATGCTGAATGTGGAGTAGCGGGCGCCCATTTGATTCCCTTTCGGTGAAATGTAAATACGATCGAGCAGCAATTGTCGTCCAGTGTCGTTGCGAGTGGTTTTTTCGTGCTGGTGATTCTCATCGAACCATATCAACTTCCCATCGTTCCCGTTGAAATTGTAGCCCACCGATCGACCGTCGGGGAGGGCCGTAAAGTACATCATGCGTTGAAATTCACCGGGGCCGTTCCCTTTCCTGGAAAAATTCTTTAAGAAGTTACCCGAGGGACCGTATACATAAACCCGCAGATCTTGGGCATCGGCAATAAAGATGTTGCCCGCGTTATCCACCGAGACAAAGGATTGGTCTGAGAAGGGGTGATTGATCGTACTCTCGACGGCCATATCCTTCTCAAAAAAAACGGCCTCCGGTTGATCAGCACTGCCCGTTGCACAAAAAAGGGAGGTTGGAAACAAAAAGGCAGACACTAATAACAGGGATAGTTTTTTGAAAAAGGATTCAGGCATGCCAGCCTCCTGCAATTAATCATTAAGACGTAGTATAACAATTCGAGAGACGCCTTTTTAGCTCCTTCCATCGATTCTCATGTAGATTCCGCCCCAAATCATCTCGAAAAATCCGCGATTTATCAACTGCCGTCCCTTTTTGGGGTCCAAAATGACAACCCCTTTTTCCATAATGCGGCTAAGAACCACCAGATGTTCATCCAAATAGACCAGGACCGGAAGACGTTGCTTCCTCAAACCGTTCACATCGGTTTTCCAGGCACTTGCCCGGTAACCTTCAGAGGTTAAGAATTCCTTGACGGATAGCAGAGATACCTTCTTGCCGTCGTTTTCCAAAACCTGCCATACCGAGTCGAAAGAAATACGATGCCCGTGCCTTTCCAGGAGCATCGTTGTTGCCGCCACCGCACAATCATTTTCACCTTTTTGAAAAATCACACCGTCTTTGCCGATGGTCACCCTGGCTTTGTCCTCGATTCTCAAAGAAGCAAAAACCCATTCATAGAGTTCCTTTTCCGGAACGGGCCGGCTTGACTGATAAAGCAGGCGGTTTGCCTCGTCGTAAACCCGATATTCCGGCTCCGAGACCAGATGCTCCCTAATGAACAGGAGACGGTCTTTGGGAAGAAAGTTGTTGACAGCCGGATTGCTTGAAAGCGCCGTCCTTTGACCTGAGAAAACGAAAAAGACCTTGAATCGATCTGTTTGAAGGTCATACAGAAGAGCATCTCTTCCAAGATCCGCGGTGCTCGTTTCATTGAAGAGCACCAGCATTTTTTTTTGGCCGCCGGCCCAGACCTCGTCGGCTTGTTCGCCGGTAAATCGCTCCAGGGGCAATGGTGTGGGGGCGGTGCCGGGTGTCCATAAAGCTAGGAGGATAAATGTCAACATCGATGATCTCAAGTAGGTTCAAACGGAGGACAGCCCGTCCTTCCTAAGGCTTGGAAAGACGGGCCGTTGCCTGTTAAATTAGAAAATCTCGTAGGTGCCATCGTCATAGGTGACAAGGAGTTGGCCATTCTTAAGTCTGTAAACACCAGTCACTTCTGCCCCAGCTTCAAGTACATCCAGGTTTTCGCTGGTTATTTGAATTTCAGTAGAAGTACTTACTGTAGGTTCAGTGATTGTTACTTGGGTAGAAAAGCCAATAGATGCAAAAGCAAAAAGCATGACGATGCAAATCTTCTTCATATTTGTCTCCTTAGGGATTTTTAAGCAATCACGATATACAAATCCAAAACAGCCAATCTGCATTAAATAGGCAGTTGATAGAATTTTTATCGTGTCTGATACTACTTAAATATAAGCAGTTGTTTTCATCCGTCAAGATGATATTGAAGAAAAGCTCTGTTTAACTGTCCTAGTCAACAAATATGAAGAAAGGTTCACAATGCAAAACTGTGAAAATAAACAAGTCACAGGTTTCCTGCTAGGCACTTTCTTGAATGACCAGCCCCGGTTCATAGATCAGTGACTCAGTGTCAGAGACCAATTTTCCAGTAAATCGATAATCATGGCTGATTCGCCTGATAGAGTTCTCGACCTTCATCAATTGATGCTGTTGACTCGTTATTTTAAGCCTTGGACGAGGTGGTGAGTCAGTTGGTTTTCAATCGATCGACTCGCGGGGATTTTCGGCTCCTCGGCATGAGACAATCCTTTTTCCTATTTGACAACCAAATATAGCTAAATCAAGGTTCTTTACAAAGCAGAACCTTGTATTACTCCGTAATTCGTTGATTGGTGCCGCCGAGAGTCAAGAAATGAGCCCCGATTTCTCGATACTGAAAGTCGGTGCGCAAAGAATCAGTCCTCATTCTTTGCGCACCGAAAGTTCAGGATCGAAGAATCAGTTCTCTTCCTTTGTTCCGACTTTTCCGGGTCAAGGACCCACAACTGATTTCTTTCACATTACTTTTCGGGGCGCAAAAAATCAGTTTACATTCTTTGCTCCTGACTTTTCCGGGTCGAGGAATCAGGCCTCATTCTTTGCTCCTGACTTTTCCGGGTCGAGGAATCAGGACCAATTCTTTGATCCTCGATTTATCGAGACAACCAATCACAACCGGATCTCAGCGTCTCCTGCGCTTGATCGACAATCATTTGACAATACGAGACCTGATCTGAATCACGCCCCGATGCGGGCAGGCCGCACCGCGTTGCCGACGAGATTGAAACTTGACTTTCGGCGTCCGCGTACCTATGTTGAAAATAGGTCGGCATGGCCGGCTAGTTTTTCTCAGAGGTTTCCGGGTGATTATTTACGGTTGATATGACCAGGTCCCCATAACGAGCAGCAGCCGTTTCCTCTTGCTTCGCATTTGAGCGAGGCCCGCACAATCTTTTCATTTCCTGCCGCCCGCGAGGACTGAGTCGCGCAAACAGTCCCGGGCGCATTGCGGCAAAGGCACACGAGTCGTCCCCCGGGAGACGGCTCTTATGCGTTTTGGAGGTGATTCCATGGCTTTTGTGAAGTTTCAACAGGTTGGTTTCGGGTTCGACGGCGCCCCCGTGCCGCTCTTCCAGGATTTGGATTTACACCTGGCCGCCGGTTGGACCGGGCTGGTCGGCCCGAACGGCGCCGGCAAGACCACCCTGGTGGAGTTGGCCGTCGGCCTGCGCAAGCCGGACGAGGGATCGGTGATTTGCGACGGTCCCGCCTGGTACTGTCCGCAACGCATCGATGAACCTCCCGAGGACTACTGGTCGTTGTGGTCCGACAAGACCGGCGCGGGCCTGGCCGCGCGCTTGGGCATCGACTGGGATTACGGCGAGCGCTGGGCCACGCTCAGCATGGGCGAACGCAAGCGCCTGCAAATTGCCGTGGCCTTGCACCGCGCTCCCGTATTATTGGCTGTCGACGAACCCACCAACCACCTGGATGCGGACAGTCGCGAGATGCTGGCCCAAGCCCTGGAACGGTTTCAAGGCGTGGGCCTGTTGGTCAGCCACGATCGCGATCTGCTTGACCGACTGTGCATGCAATGCCTGTTCTACGAGGACGGCGTCTGGAAACTACGGCCGGGAGGTTACAGCAAAGGCGCCGAAACAGCCCGCCGGGAGCGGGAAGCCCGGGCCCATGCCCATGCGGCGGCGCGAAGCGAACGTCACAGGTTAGAGCGTGAGCTGAGGCGTCGCACGGAAGCCATGGAACGCGCCGCCGGCCGCCATAAAAAAAAGCGGCTCGATCCGCGAGACCATGACGGCCGCGCCAAGATAGATCAGGCCCGGCTCTCCGGCAAGGACGCGGTCGGCGCCCGGCTGAAGACCAATATGGCCGGTCGGGTGGAGCGGGCGGCGGCCGGTGAGGCTAACCTGATGGTCAAGACGCCGCCGCGTTTGGGTATCGTGCAATCGGGCGCCCGCGCCCGTAGAGACCGGCTCTTCCAACTGCCGCCCGGGCGGTTGACCATGGGATCACGCACCCTGCATCACCCGGAATTGCTGATGCGGCCGGATGACCGCATCGCGCTCGCCGGTCCCAACGGCGCCGGGAAGACAACCCTGGTCAGTCATATCCTGGCTTTGAGCGACCTGCCGCCGGAGCGGGTCCTGGTCTTGCCCCAGGAACTCAGCGCTCGGGAAGCCGAGGCGCTGATTGAAAAGGCCCGCGCCTTGAAGCCCGCTGAACTGGGTCGGGTCATGGTGGCGGTCAGCCGATTGGGTTCCGATCCCAAGCGTCTGCTGAGCACCGCGCGGCCCAGCCCGGGCGAGGCGCGCAAGCTGATGCTGGCCCTTGGTTTGACATCGGAGCCCTATCTGCTGGTATTGGACGAACCCACCAATCACCAGGACCTGCCCTCGATCGAGTGTTTGGAAAAAGCCCTGCTCGATTATCGCGGCGGGTTGTTGGTGGTCACCCATGATCGGCGCTTTCGGGAAGCGGTGACTTCACGGTCCTGGCTGTTGCGCATCGATCCGAAGACCGGCGATACCCGGGTGGAAATCCCCTGAAAAACCGGCCGCGACGGCTTCGAGCCGGCTAACAACAAACGTGATCGCGGAGGCATGGTGGTTGACCCGGCGGTGAACTATCTCGTCGCTCGCCGATTCCCCGATCCGGTCGCTGTTAGCCGGTTTGAACCCGACGCGCCCGGTAACGATGCATCAACGTTTCAGGTTCAGGGCTTCCTGAAGTAACTGGTCGACCGTGGTAATGGTTCGCGAATTGGACTGGTAGCCGCGTTGGTGCAGAATCAGGGAGGTGAATTCCTCGGCGATGTCCACATTGGAGGCTTCCAAGGCAGAAGCCAGGATGCTGCCGCGCCCGCCGGTGCCCTCGCCGTCGACGGAAGCAGGGCCGGATGCCGCCGTGGGCAGGTAGAAGCTGCCGTCAATTTGCTTCAGACCCGCCTTGTTATTGAAAGTTGCCACCGCTACCCGCGCCAGCTCCAACGAGAGTCCGTTGTCGAAGAAGCCGATCATGGTGCCGTCCTGGCTGAAGTCGATGTCTTGCAAGATGCCGGAACCGTAACCGTCCTGGAACAGGGTGCCGGTGCTGCTGTTGTTGCCGAAGTTGGTCACCACACTGGTGCGCAAACCGGCGGGATCGGTGGGGAACTGGATCAGGTCCCAGGTGAACAACATGTCGGCGGCGCCCGTGTTGATGGCGGAAATACCGATCTGGCGGTTGGCCGCGGCCGGGTCCTGGATGCTGAGGCCGTCCAACAGGTCCAGGTTGCCGTTGCCGTCGAAGGTAATGGTGCCGTCGAACTGTGTAGGCGCCACGGTGGAGACCGTGCCGTCGTCGAAGCTGAACGCGTAACCCCATTCACCCACGGCCGCGTTTTTGGTAAAGGTAAGGCCCAGGGCGTGCGAAACGCCCTTGGAGTCGAAAACTTCCATGGTGTTGACATAGGTATCGCCGGTCACCGCCTCGGCGCTCAGGTTGGTGATGAAACGAACCGCCTCGGTAGCCTTGGGCGGTGAGGCCTGGCCCAGGTCGACCTGGACATCTTGAATACCGCCGGACAGGTCGACCGTACCGTCCGGGTTGGTGCCGTTAAAGCCCTGAACCACGCCGCCGGAGGCCGAAACCATGCGCCCCTCGTCGTCCAAACCGAATTGACCCGATCGGGTATAGGTATCGGTTCCATCGATATTCACCTGAAAGAATCCCTCGCCCTGAATGGCCAGTTCGGTTTTGATGCCGGTGGTCTGAATGGAGCCCTGCTCGAACTTGGCGACGATTTCGGATGTCTGGGTACCCAGCCCGACCTGGACGGGATTACCGGCGCCGGATATGCCGCGAATGGTGTTGGACATAATCTGGCTGAAGTTGGCCTGGCTGCGCTTGAAGCCGGTTGTATTGATATTGGCCAGGTTGTTACCGACCACATTCAACGCGGTGGCGTTGGCGTTCAGCCCGGATAACCCGGTGTAAAAAGATCCTGTCAGCATGGTTACCGCCTTACGGTCGACTCGTTCAGCCATGGCGTAGCAAGTGCGGTGCCATGGCCGACAAAGCTGCTAAGTCTTATCTAGCAAGTCGCTTGGTCCAAACAACCGGAATCTGCCGGGCGGCAGAATGTTCCCGACCGGCAGATTCTGCCGTGCTTTTCCCAATCAACATGCGTCCGGGCTCCGCACCTTTGCGAGGTTTTCGACACGGACCGAGTGTGCTTCAGGATTCCTTGGACAGCCGGATGCCGATGATGGTGATATCGTCCCGTTGCCATTTGTGGATGCGGCTTGCCGTCAGTTCGCTGATCAGTTTGTTCTTTTGGGCGTCCATGGAACTGGCGGCCAGGCTGCTGAGCAAGGCTTTGAACTGGCGCGAGCCGTACTTTTTTCCGTCCTTCCTGGGTTGGTCCACGAAGCCGTCCGTGGTCAGGTAAAGGGTTTCACCGCCTCTCAAATGAATCTCGTGATTGCTGAAATCGCCCGCTTTCCTTCTGGGCCTGCCGCCTACCGGGTTGCGGTCGCCTTTATAGATGAGCAGTTCCTGCAAATCTTTCCCGGGAATGGGCCGGGTTACGAACAGCGGTCGGCGGGCGCCCGCGAAGGTCACGCTGCTCATATCGCGCCGAATGCGACACAGGGCCAGTTCCATGCCGTCGCCCGCGTAGACCGAATCGCCCTCCTGGTGCAGGACGCGCCGAACGCCCTGGCTGAGCATGGTCAGGATGAGGTTGGGTTCCAGGATCCCGTTCTCTTTGACGATCTGGTTCAGCAGGGTATTCCCGATCATGGACATCAAGGCGCCGGGCACGCCGTGACCGGTGCAATCCACCACCGCTACCAGAATGTAGTCCTCGCATTCGTAATACCAGAAGAAGTCGCCGGAGACGATGTCCTTGGGCTGGTAGATCACGAAGGACTGAGGCAGGAGTTCGTGGAAACGTCCCAAGTCCGGCAGCATGGACCTTTGGATGCGTTGCGCGTATTGGATACTGCTCATGATCTGGCGGTTCTTGATGCTCAGCTCGATGGTCCGTTCCTCGACCTTCTTCTCCAGGTTGGCATACAGCGAAGCGTTTTCGATGGAGATGGCCGCCTGGGAGGACAGGGTGGTCAACACGCCGATCCGTTCCTCGGTAAAAGCGCCGCCGATGAGGTTGTTGGTCAGGTAGAGGATCATCTGCATCTTGCCGCGGCCGATGATGGGCATACACAGCAGGGACTTGGTTTTGTTGGCGGCGATAATGGGATCGTCGTGGAAGGAGCCTTCCAGGAAGGCGTTGGACAACACAATGGGTTTGCGGTTTTCGGCCACGTGCCGAATGACGGAAGGAGCCAGGATTTGACTTTGCTCGAGGGGGAACTGGCGGTTCTCGAAAATGGTAACGTCTTCCACGCCGCCCTTGGCCTTGATGAACCAGAAACCGTCCTCGTTCGTCAAAAGGCCGCCCAATTGCGCGCCGGAGCTCTCGATGGCGATATGCATCAGTTTCTTGAGGAGATCTTCCAGGACGATTTCACCCGAGAGCGCCTGGGACGCCCGCAGCACGGCTTCCAGGTCGATATTGTGCGATGCCGAGGTGTGGGAACCGGAGGTCTGAGTGGTTTCGGTCGTCGACACTTCCCTCAAGTGCTTGGTGGGTTTCAGGAAGTATTGACCGTAGCTCTCTTCCAACTGGCGCGCCTTGACCACGGCCATCCACAACGAATAGTAATAGTGTGCGTCTTTGAAATAAGCGGCCGCAAGGTTGAGCCGACCGCGATTCAAGTAGAATTTGGCGGCCAGTTCGTTGGCTATGGCGCGGTAATTGTCGTATTCATTGACGCGCGTTTGTTCGATTGCCTGGTCGTAAAGGTCCGCGGCCTCGTAGGTTCGGCCTTCCACGCGCGCCATTTCCGCGGCCATCATCAAATAGTGGTGGCTGTAATTGATGGGGCAGTGGTCGGCCCAGAGTTTCATGACCTGCAATTCCTCGCGCAGACGCTTACGCGTTTCCTCCTGTTTGCTTTCGTCGAATTGGTTGTGGAGCGCGGCCAGAACCAGGAAGGAGAAGAAGGTGAACTCGAACGAGAAGATCTGTCCGGCCATGGCGGCTTTCAGTTCGTCGGCCTTTTGGAAGTGCAGCAAGCCCTGGTCGTAATGTTCGTAATAAAAGCAGAGCTGAAGTTTGACGGTATGGTAGCAGCAAAGCGCCTCGTAATTCTGGTCCTCGGTCATCTGGGTCAGGCAGGCGTTGGCGTCGAAATCGTCGGTGGTCAGAGAGAGCAGGCCTTGGGTGGCGCCGCGCATGTTCAACCGCCAGGCCTGTTGCAGGTGAATGATTTCGGAGCCGCCCTGGGAGTGGGTTGCCTTGAACCGCGCCAGGTACTTGGCGCCTTCGCTGACTGCTTTCTCCAGGTTGATCTCCGGGTTCCAATGGATGATATAGAGACAGCTGTAACCGATATACACGCTGTCACTGGCCAGGTGCGCGGCTTCCAGCACTTCGCTGTAACACGTGGTCAGCGTGCGCCAGTGGTAATTCCAGGGCCGGATGAAAAGGGTGTGCATCATCACGATTTTATAACGCAGTTCCAGGCTGTTGAAATGGGCGTTCAGTTTCAGGCTCAGCTCACCGAACTCGTTGCCGGACGCCAGTTCGCCGCGACAGATGAGGATCATGCCGTAGAACAGGTAGGCGAAGGCCGAAGTGGGGCTGTTGCCGTAGCGAACGGAAAGCTCGGCCAGGGTGAGCATGAACAGGACCCAAAGGTTCTCTTGGGCCATTTCATAGGCCGGTGTCCACAGTTCCATGAGGATGCGCAGGGTCAGTTCGATCTGCGGGTCCGTCAGTTCCGGCAGGTCGAGCAGGGTCTCGATGGGCCGGTCGCCGATGGCGTCGCGCAGGGCCAGTTCGGCGGCCATCACGGCCTCGTCGGTAGGATTGGGATCGATATCGATCCCCAGGGCCCGCAGTCCCTTCAGGCCCGCGTCGATGCCCTCTTGCAGATAGCCGTTGAAGTAATACAGCGCCAATAGGGTGCGGCATATCTCGGCCCGTTGCAGGTCGGTGCGTACCTTCTTCAAAAGGAATTCGCATTCGTCTCGCGCTTGCTCGGGCGCGCCGCACAAGTAGGAGGTTTCGGCGTGATCCCGGTAGATGTCGAAGGTCAGTTCATAGTGTCTTTCCCATGCATTCTCGGGCAGCAGGTTCTGGCCGATTCCCAGGTAACTGAGTGCCGGTTCGAAGGCCATTGAAGCCCGGGCTTTGCTTGCCGCGGTCAGGTTCAGTCTGGCAAGGTCCAGTTTTTCCTTAACGCCCTTGATCAGATTACGGCCCTCGTTGAGGTGGCGTACGATATCGATGACATTGTCGTCCATCTTTTCGTTGGGGGTATTCGACTGGATGCGGCGACCGATGTGAAGATGGGTCTTGGGCAGGTATCGCGGTTCAATCAAGGCATAGGCAGCCTGTTGCACGCGGTCGTGCTGAAAGCGGTAGCGCACGCCGAAATCGTGAACTTCCTTGGTGATGCCCTGCACCACCTGTTCGGTCACCAGCCGGTATTTCTCCGAAAGCGGCAGCAAGATGCCTTCCTTGACCGCGGGCCAGAGGGTAGCGGCGGTTTCTACCGGCGACTGGTCGAGGATCATGGTCAGTGTGCTTAGGTCGAAGATGTTGCCCATGCAGGCGCCTGTCTTCAGGCTGTTTTGGGTGGTCTCCGGTAGTTTCCGCAGGCGGCTGATCATGAAGGTCACCACGTCGCCGCTGACCATGACGCTTTCCACGGCGTCTTCCTGCCAGGTCCAGCAACCCCGGTCCGGGTTGAACGTCAGACAGCCCTCGCGATACAGGTTCTTCAACAATTCGTTGATAAAGAAAGGGTTGCCGCCGGTCTTCTGGAACACGGTCTGAGCCAGGGTCTCGCATTCATCCCTGGGACAACGCAAGGTATCGGCCACGATGTCCTTGACCGAGGTTTCGCGTAAGGGCTCGATATTGATCCAGCGCAGGGACCCCAGGTTTTCCACGCGGTGCAGGGTGTGCATCAAAGGATGTCCGTCGTCGACCTCGTTATCGCGGTAGGCCACGATCACCAGCAGGTGAGTCAGTTCGGTGGAATCCATCAAACCTTCCACCAGTTTCAGGCTGGGAATGTCGGCCCACTGCACGTCGTCCAGGAAGAGCACGATGGGGTGTTCCTCGTGGGCGAAACAGCCGACGAAGTGGCGGAAGGTATTCAGGAAGCGGTTTTGGGCCTCCATGGGATTCAGGTCGGGGACGGGGGCCTGCTCGCCGACCAGGTTCTCCAGCCTGGGGAAGAGGTCGGTCATCAGGCCGGTATTCAGTCCCAACCGATCCGTGATGATATAGCGCCAGCGGTCCTGCTGTTCCCGGGGCTCATTGAGCAGTTGGTCGATAAACCCGCCGAAGGCCTGGATCAGTGCGCGATAGGGCAGGTTGCGTTGGTACTGGTCGAACTTGCCCTCGATGAAGTAACCGCGTTTCTCCACGATGGGCCGGTGCACCTCGTTGATCAGGGAGGACTTGCCGACACCGGAATAACCGCCCACCGAAATCATTTCGCGACCGCCGCGAGCCACGCGTGCAAAGCAGGTGAGAATCCTCTCCAGTTCCTTCTCGCGGCCGTAGAGCTTATCCGGGATGCTGAAGCGTTCCCGAATGTCGCGCCGGCCCAGTTCAAAAGGAACGATCACCCCGCCGTCCCTCCATTGAGCGGCACAGAGCTTCAGGTCCTCCAGCAGGCCCTGGGCGCTCTGGTAACGGGCTTCCGGATCCTTGGACATCAGCTTCAACAGAATATTGGCCAGAACGTCGGGTAGGTCCATGCGCAACTTGCGCGGATCGGTGGGGTGCTTGGCGATGTGGCAGTGGACCCAACCCATGGCGTCGCGGGCGGAGAACGGCAACGCACCGGTCAACAACTGGTAAAAGGTTACCCCCAACGAATAGAAATCGGTGCGATAGTCCAGTTCGCAATTGATGCGGCCGGTCTGCTCGGGCGAGATATAGGGCAGGGTGCCCAGCAACTCTTGAGCCTGAGCTGCTTTCTGGCGCTCGCGCGTCAGTTCGGTGGAAATACCGAAGTCGATGATATGGGCCCGGCGGGTGCTTTCGTCCCACAGGATATTGCGCGGGTTGATATCCTTATGAATAATCCCCCCGGAATGCAACCTGGCGATGGTTTGCGTCACATCGCGGGCAATCTGGAAGAACAGGTCCAACGGCAGCGGAACCTCGGGAAAGCGGTTGAGGTCCACGCCGCCGTAGTCTTGAAGAATGGCCAGGGTATTGCCGTGCTTGCGCAACTCGTGGACATGGACCAGGCCCGGCGCTTCCAGTTTTCGAGCCAGCTTATACTCGTATTTGAATCGAGCGATCTGCTGGGTGGAAGGATAATCGCTGTTGAGAACCTTGACGACCACGGGCAGGCCGTCGTCATTCCGGTGACCGAAAAGGACGACGCTGCTGTTGGATCTGGCGATTTCTTCCTTGACCTCGATATCGGGAAAGCTGAGTTGCATGAAGGCTCCGAAGAGATCCGGACATCTCCGGCGTTCCCGTCACGCATAAGACGTCACATGGGAACGCCGGGTTTCTCAATGTCCGGGAATCCAATATTTGGCCATACCCAGCGTCTCGGTGGTTCTAAATCCGGCGGGGGCTTCGATTAAATCGGGGATTCGGTTGATCAAGCTGGCGCAGGAGTGAAACGGTGTGCCCGGTTTCGGTACCGAGACGGTTGTGTTCGGCTCGCCGACCACGCGCCATTCGGTAAGGTCATCCTCACTCTCGGTAAACAACTTACCGACACAACGGCTGTCGATGGTCAGTCCCTCTTTGGTTTCGGTAATCACGCGCGCTTCCAGACCGGCGGGTTGTCCGGCGGGAATCTCCAGCTCGAGGGTTTTGCTGGTGACCGCGACCTCTTGGGTAACCGGCTTAAAGCTTTGGGTCATGGAAGTAATGGTCAGGCCCAGGTTCGAGCAGATCCATTCGTTATAGGCCCAGGCGTATGACGGCTCCTCGGGGATTTCGGAAGTGGTGGAGGTGATCTTTTCATTGAATGTGTCCATATCCAGACCGACGCCGTGATGCTCGATCAGGGCCGATCCATAGTGGTCCACGTTGTAGAGCAGCAGGCCCTCCAAACGGTCCACGCGTTGAACAGATGCGCAAGCGGCCAGCACCAGGTAACCGCAAAAGATTTCCTGGAAGCCCGTGCCGGTGATGGTGCAGTTGCCGGCCTTGGCCAGTTCGTCCAGTTCCCGCGTGATTTCCGGCGAGGTATTCCAGGGGTAGAAGGCTTCCTCACCCAGGGTAATGCAGTTGATGCCGCATTTGGCGGCGGTGCGCATGATATCGGCCATATCGCTCATTTTGGTGCGCGTGGCCATGATCACCACATCGGCGTTGGATGCCCGGAAGATTTCCTCCGCCTTGTCGGGATGTTCAAACGTCAGGCCGGTGGGTTTTTGTAACGAGAGTACCTCATCCACCTTTTTGCCGCAGCGAGCGGGATTGCGATCGATTACGGCGGCAATTTCGGCGCCCTTTTCCTGCAGGTAACCCAGCAGGATCGGACCCATGAGGCCGCAGCCAACTTGTACAACACGTATTTTTTCACCCATGAAGCGAAATCCTCCATCCTATCTATAACGAGCTTATTATAGCGGTAATTCTCCAAAGTCATAGTTTGGATCGGGCCGGCGACTCGTTTTTGACGGGCGGGACCCTAAATTCCACCCGCTAATCGACTCAACGGCGATTCTTCGTGAATCATTAATGGTCAGTCGCTCGGAGACATGTTCCCCGTTTCGCGAATCGAAAACCCGACACTGGGAACCTGATCCGGGTTGGGTTAGAATATAATCGCCTTCAGATTCAAACCTTGCGGAGTTGTTTGCCATGAGCCCACAAGCCGGTATTTGCGCGGAAGCCAACGTACATGCGTTATTCCTAATCCTCGATCGTCGATCCGGGGCCGATCCTACCCGCATCGCCGAAGCACTCGGTGAAGTGTCAGAATTGAACGCCGAAATTGCCGCTCTCGATCCCTCGGCTGAGCTTCATGCCGTGGTTGCCGTGGGCGACAAAATATGGGACGACCTCTATCCCCGGGCCAGGCCCGCGCACCTGAAACCTTTTCCCGAAATGGGCCGGGACTCACTGCATATGCCCGACACTCCGGCCGACCTTTTGTTTCACATCCATTCTGCCCGCCGGGACCTGACTTTTGAGTCGGGGCGACGTATTTATGCGCGATTGGCTCAGGATATGGCGGTTGTCGAGGAAGTCCTCGGGTTTCGCTATATGGACTCCCGGGACCTGATCGGCTTTGTCGACGGCACCGAGAACCCTCAAGGCGAAGACCGCCCCGGGGTGGCCCTGGTCAGCGACGACGGGCCTTTCAACGGCGGCAGTTACCTGCACGCCCAGCGTTTCGTGCACGATCTGGAAAAGTGGAACCAGTTGGAGGTTAAGGAGCAGGAACGGGTTATCGGGCGCACCAAGGTAGATAATATCGAGTTTGCCCGCGCTGACAAGTCGCCGCACGCGCATACCCTGCGCACCAGCTTGAAGGACGCCGACGGCAAGTCCATCGAGATCCTGCGCCACAGCATGCCCTACGGCGCCGTGACCGAGTCCGGGTTGTTTTTTATGGCTTACGCCGCAACACCCGAGAACTTCACCTCGATGTTGCGCAGCATGGTCGAGGGCGACGAGCAGGGGAACAGGGACCATTTGATGAACTACACCAGTGCCGTCAGCGGCATGTCGTTCTTTGCGCCGCCAGTTTCCTTCCTGCAAAATCCAACCGGGTGATCAACGCGGGAAACGTTTCTTTCCGCCTGGATGGAATTGGCTCCAGGCACGGTTTTTTCAACCCATTACGCGGGTGATCTGCTAAGCTTTGGGAGCCGATCTTTTTGGTGTGCCTCGCGGCCGCCGCGGAAGTGACCCCTTGGACGTGTTGAAAACACCGGAACAGCGCAACAAACAGAAGAACCGCAAAGTATTTATGGCCGGCTCAGCGGTAATTCTATTGTCTCTGTTCATTTTCATGGCCATGGCCATCAAGCCGGCCCTGCCCACCATCGCCGAAAGCGCGATCTGGGACGGCACCGTGAAACGTGGGGAAATGCTGCGCCGGGTGCGCGGCAACGGTACACTGGTCCCCGAGGAGAACCGCTGGCTTACCGCCGCCAACTCAGGTTTGGTGGCCGCGTTGCATCTGGAGCCCGGCGCCTCGGTCCAGCCCGGGACGCCCATCCTCACCCTGGCCAATCCCGATTTGGAGTTCGAGGCGCGCGAGGCGGAGAGCCGGGTACAGGCCGCTCGTGCGGAACTGGAGGAGTTGCGTTTCCAATTGGAGCAGCGCATCCTGGATCGCAAGGCGGCGCTGGCGAGAGCGCGTACGGATTACGAGGTGGCTAAACTGGTCGCCGAGCGGGATCGCGCCCTTCAGAGCAGGGGCCTGCATCCCGACCTGGACGCCAGGATCTCGGAAATGAAAGCCAGGTCACTGGCCGGCCTGATGGAATTGGAAAAGCAACAATTACAGAAGATCGAAGCGTCCGTCTCCACACAGCTTCAAAGCAAGCAAGCGCGTGTGGCTCAACTGGAAGATGCTGCCCGCTTGAAAAACGATCGCGCCGAGGGCTTGCAGATTCGCGCCGACATTGCCGGAATCCTTCAAGAACTCCCCCTGGAAATAGGTCAACGGGTTGAGGCCGGCGCCGTCCTGGCCAGAATCGCCGACACAACCCGCCTGAAAGCCGTGATCCGTGTTCCGCAGAGCCGTACACGCGACTTACAGCCCGGATTGATCTGCATCGTGGATACCCATTCCGGCGAAATACCCGCCAGAATCTCGCGTATCGACCCCACCGTGAAGGACGGCATGGTTTCCGTGGACATGGCACTGGAAGGCCCGCTGCCCAAGATCGCCAGACCCGACCTGGCTGTAGAGGGGATTATCGAAATAGAGCGTATCCCCGACACCCTATATGTGGATAAGCCGGTTCACGCTCGCGGCAATGCCGACGCCCAGGTTTTCAAACTGGCGTCGGACGGCAGCCAGGCGGTGCGCACGCTGGTGCGCTTCGGACGCCAGTCGGTAACGACCATCGAAATCGTCGCGGGACTGGCAGAGGGCGATCGCATCATCCTTTCCGACACCAGCGCCTATAACAACAGCGAACGCATCGCCGTGCAATAATCGGGAGGCATTATTGATTCATCTGGAAAAGCTCAGCAAGGTCTATCACACCGAAGAGATGGAGACCCACGCCCTGTCCGGCATCGACCTGGCCGTTGCCAAGGGCGAGTTCGTTTCGGTGAACGGGCCGTCCGGTTGCGGCAAGACCACCCTGCTGTCGCTGCTGGGCCTGTTGGACACGCCCTCCGGCGGAGAATACCGGCTGGACGGTCAATCGGTGGATAAGTTGAGCCGGGCCGAACGGACCAAGGTGCGTAACCGCGACATCGGCTTCATCTTCCAGAGCTTCAATCTGATCGAAAACCTTACCGTATTCGAGAACATCGAACTCCCCCTGGTCTACCGCGGCATCAAGGGCGAGGAAGCACGCGAACGGGTGGCCGGGGTTCTGGAAAAAATGGACATGGAACACCGGCGCAATCACTACCCCACGCAATTGTCGGGCGGCCAGCAACAACGCATCGCGGTGGCGCGCGCGGTAGTGGGCAGCCCCAAGATCCTGCTGGCGGACGAACCCACCGGAAACCTTGACTCGGCAAACGGCGACGTGGTCATGGACCTGCTGAATCAACTCCACGGGGAGGGCGCCACCATCTGCATGGTCACCCACGACCCCCGCTACGCGGACCGCGCCCAACGCAAGGTAAAGCTGCTGGACGGCAAGATCATCGATTAACACCGAACTCGGAAAAGAGAGGTTACAGCCGGAGACCTGACGGCGACTCGTCTCATCTTTCCCCGGCATTGCCGCGGATTTGCTCCAATTACCCCGCACTGCTGTTAGAATAAAGCAAGCTACCGGTTTATCGGGGGTTATATGAGCGAACAGATGCCTGAGATTCCTTACGGCGTGGCTGACTATACGCGTATTCGCGCAAAGAACATGGCTTATGTGGATAAGACACGATTTATCGCTGAACTGGAAAAAGCGGGCCGGTTCCTCTTCTTTCTCAGACCCAGGCGATCGGGGAAATCTTTAATGGTATCTACCCTGGCCGCCTATTACGACCGTAACTTTGCGGATCGCTTCGAAAACCTATTCGGCGATTCATGGATTGGATCGAATCCTACCCCGGAAAAGAATCAATACATGGTTCTGGCCTTCAATTTCTCAGAGGTGAGGCCCGAAACCGAACGGGTGGAAGCCTCGTTCGAGCAATACACCACAACCATGTTCAACAGCTTCCTCAGGCGCTATGAAGATGCCTTTGACGAGACCTTTAGATATGCTGTCGAGAAGATGAAAACTGCCGGTGACCGTTTAAGCACGCTCTTCGAGTACTGCCGCCTGAACCAACACAGACTCTATATCATCATCGATGAGTACGACAACTTCACCAATACCATTCTAAGCACTTATGGAAAGGGTAGCTACCATGATATCACCCATGGCGCCGGGTTCTTTCGCTTTTTCTTCAACGTGCTCAAGGGCGCCGCGGGCATGACGGATTCCGGCCTGGAGCGCTTGTTTATCACGGGGGTCTCGCCGGTCACCATGGATGATGTCACCAGCGGATTCAACATCGGTACCCAGGTCAGCCTCTACCCCGCGCTGCAAGCAGTCGCCGGTTTCACCGAAGATGAAGTCGCCGATCTTTTGAATACCTACCGCATCGCGGAAGTCCTTAACATGACGCTGCCCGATGTTCTTGATTTGACAAGGGATTGGTTCGGCGGCTATCGCTTCACCAAGAAAGCCCGACAAGATGTTTTCAACCCGGCTATGGTCCTCTATTTTGTGCAAACCGTACTTGCTTTCCAAGACATGCCCGACCAATTAATCGACCAGAACGTGCGCATAGACTACGGTAAATTGCGCCACCTTCTTTTGGCCGGCAAGAAGCTCAACGGTAATTTCGATACCCTGAAATCCATTATGGAAAACCGGGAGATCTCATCGCCCATTGCCATGGGTTTCCCGGTAGAAGAGTTAAAAGATGCCGAAAATTTCATCTCGCTGGTGTATTACCTGGGCCTGATCACCCACACCGGACGTTTCCGTGCTGAACCGCTGCTCTGCATCCCGAACAAAACCATCGAAAGCCTTTTGTGGGGGCAACTGCGCGATGCCTACAAGGACAACGGCGTCTTCAAGGTAGATCCCATGGCATTGCAACAAGCCTTGGAGCAAATGGGTTGGTTCGGGAACTGGAAACCCTTCTTCAGGCTGCTCGCCGACGCCGTACAGGAGTATACGACCGTTCGCGATTACATACAGGGCGAAAAGGTCATTCAGGGATTCCTCCTCGCCTATCTCAACACCACGCATTACTTTCTCACCGGCAGTGAGCAACCGCTGAACAAGGGCTTTTGTGACATTTTCCTGGAACCGTTCCGGGCGGGCTACCCAGACATCCGCTACGGCTACCTGATCGAATTGAAATACATCAAACGCGGAGTAGAACTGACCGATGCTCTGCTACAAGCCGAGGTGGATACGGCCAAAGAACAATTGACACAATACCGAAAAGACTCAAGACTGGCCAAGGTAGGAGATGATCTCGAATGGATCTGCCCGGTATTGGTCTTCCACGGTTGGGAAATGGTTTATTGCGATGATTAGAAGCGGCGCGCAAGCGCGCGCCGCTTCGATGGTTTGACGATCAGGGCGTCGGTTGCCGCAGGAACGGCCTCAAGGCCTGATACTTATAAGCCGTCGCCTGATCCTGGGTTGTCCAGTCGAACAAGCCGAAACTGCCCCAGTAATCCGAGGGCCTCTTGACAAGGCTGTAGTGCATGAACAAGCCGCCGCCGGCGGCTTCCCAGGTGTTCAGCAGGTGGGTGTAGGCCTCCTGCATCTCGAATGCGTGGTTGGCCTGAACACACTTGGGCGCCAGGGTCGGGTTGTTGTTCGTTCCGTTCATTTCTACGATGTGTTGGCCGCCCTCGTAGGCCACGAGGCCGACATCGTGAAAGAGGGCAACGGCGGCATTCTGTTCGGTCAGGGATCGAACCGAGAGAATGGCCTCGTTTTCGCTGAAATGCGGACGGTCGGTAGCAATATTGACTCGGGCGCGGCTGACGATCTCCACGGGGGTGACGGAGGCTTGCACACCCTCGTCCAAGATTTCGGCGGGGACCAGGCCGCCGAAATAGGCGTGCATCGCCAGCACATCGGGTTCAGTAGCGAGGTTGGGATGAGGGGCCGGCCAGGCGTTGTAGGCCGGGTCTTTGATTGCGGTCAGCATGTGGTTGTTCCAGGCGGGCACCGGCGTGCCGGGCAGCACGCGAACCAGGCGGTTCCGATCGGCGCCGAAAGCCTGCTGGAAGCGGTAGAACATGTCGGCCGAACGTTTGGCCGTCCAAAGGATTTGCGCGGTATGTTCGGCCAGGTTGGGATTGTTTTCCATGCGCCTGCCGTTGGCCACGGCCCAATCGCTTTGGGGATAGGGTCCGCTGTGGTTCCACAGTTCGTTGGACAGTTCGATATATACTTTCAGGTGGGAGTTCAAACGGGTGTGGATCAGGGTTGCCATTTGGGTCATATAGTTGTCGTCGGCGCCGTGGGGAATGCAGAACCATGGACTGACATCGGCCTCGTTGGCCAGATCGATCAGGTACTCCAGGGCAATGCCTCTATTGGTTGCCTGGGTGAACCAACCGGCAGTGGGGCGATTGGCCGCGGTTTTGACACAATCGATGTCTTCGGCATCCATCGTCGGATCATCGCAGGGATAATCGCCGTCGTTGGTGCGCATGGTCTGACTGAACCGCACCACGCTGAATTCCTTCAGGCGATTGACCAGGGGTTTGTAGAAGTCGGAGCTTTTGTCCTCGGTGTCGGGCATCATCAGGCGAATGTTCCTGATGTGATTGCCCCGGATGGAGCGGATGAGGCTGAAGTAAACGCCGCCCTGACTGGGATCGATAGGAATGTCGTAGGTACCGGCCTGCTCAAAAGACTGTACGAAGGAACCGGCGGAAACGACCAACTGACCCTCGCCTTCAAAGGACAGTTTCCAGGTGCCGGGGGGATAGTGGCCGTCCATATCGGTAAGCGTCCAGGTGTTGACCGCGGTGTCGGTGCCGGTATCCGAGTCAAACGGTACTTCGAGGGGATAGCCGTTGCTGTCATGATCGATGGTTTGTTGGGTATTCCAACCGTGGGGATGCTCCAATTCGAAGGTTTGCCAGGGGGCGGCCCGCTTAAAGGCATCGACAAAAATAATCTGGCGCGCATAGGGCGTGTGGACTTCAAGGTTGACGCCCATTTCCGCGGGCGTGAGCTGTGCTTTCAGGGAGATGGTGGATAGGAGGAAGATAATGGGAATGACAACGGGGGAGCGAAATGTCATAGTAAACTCCTTGGGAAATAGCAGGGTTGCGGAAGATCCGCGGTAAATGGACCAGTGGTCACGACGGTCCGCGCATCCCAAGGAGAATCGGCGATTGGAAACGTTGGTGACAAGCCGCACAAGCCGTTCGAAATCCGAGAATTCCCACTAAACTCATGCGGATTTGGAGACGTTTAACGCCGCCGGTAGCAACGAAACTAACTTGCTCCCTTCTTTTTAGACCGGCTATCCCAACATCCTTGGGTCATGGGGCCCAGGTTTACCGGCGCCCAGTCGTCGAAGTGTATTTCGCGCACGTGGGAGAGGTCGGACCACAGGATCTTATATCCCTTCAAGAAGCGCAGGATGCCGGTTCGTCTTTCCCACCAGACTTTTTCTTCCGGTGTTGCTTCGCGTACTTCGCCCACCGTACCGTATAAGCGTACCCCCGGCGGAGACTTGAAACGGCCGCGGATAAGTGCGCTCAGCCATGATCGGATACGACTGGGAACCGCCATGACGCACACTCTTTGGTTGGTTTGGAAGTTCCTCGGCATTTTCTTGGTAAAAAGCTCGAAGTAATACCCGCGAGTTCGGTTCTTATCCAAGCGAAGTGAACCGATTGGACTGATATGCGGGTTACCTTGGTCATCTACCGACGCCATGGAAAAGTGGAAGGATGTTCCAAGGGCGGCGGCAAAGGTGCGCCTTATCTGAGGCCAATGACTTTCAAGGGTTTGGGCCATATCCCCCTCCTCGTCAACGGTCGATTGCCTCCCCCTCCGATGGTACGCCGGCCGAGTGGATTGGGTTGCATTCAGCGGAGCGCTTTGCGCTGTTCGAGATTTGCTCCGATCGAGAAGCCGTCAAGCAGTTTACCTAATCAAAACTGAGAGAAAAACATTCTTTGGGACCGTCATAAACCAAAACGGCATGCATTAGTACATCTCTCCCAAGCAGACACTGGATATGTTGTCCTTCCAAGCCCGCGCCGATCACCGGCATTTCCATGCTAATCTGATCAGGTAAATGTAAGCGCAGCCAATAGCGAGAACACATGATACCGGTAGAACCAGGTGTTTGAATTTGGACCTGATCAATTTGTGCGGGGGCCAATCTATCTAAAGCTGTCGGATCGATTAGAGTCGTAGCCGCCCCCGTATCCACCATTGCCTGGATTGCGATTTTTTCGGGAAGTTCCTCACCCATGGTTGTTCGTAGCCGCTGAGCAAACTCGTCCAATCCAATGTGAATGGAGACCAGAGGACCGTTCCGGCGTAAATTTGGTTGGTGCTTTCGGGTAACCGGCATTTAGCGGACATCCGTCAGGTGGAAAATCCTGTGGATCGGCTCGTCCTCAACAACTCGATGAGCAAGAAACGGGACATAGCCGAAATGCTCATAGCCTGCATACACCGCATCTCTTTGCGTATCATAGAAATCAACAATACGATCGCCCTTGATCAAAACAAAACGGCCGCGCCCTCTTTTGAGCAAATCTTGTTTATGGGCTAGATAGGTTGTCCATTCCCGATCCAGTGCATTTGCCACGGGTAACCTCCTTGAAGACCATTTCTCAATCAGTATAACGCAAAAACGAATCTCCCTGCTTTAAGGTTTGAACATGGGCGACAGCGGTCGGGGTTTCATTATAGAAAACCGGTGTGCCGCTTTGACGGATCGACTTACGCTTTGCACTGTTTGGGATTTGTCCATATCGAGCGTCGACGGTTTCTTTTGTGTCGTCGAATCAGCGCCTTGAATAACAAAACCATACAACCGTAATTTATTTAGACTTTTGCGTAGATTTGACATCCTTTTGAAGCCTCAAAAAAGACCATACATGTATCTCCATGGCTACCACCTTGCCTCAGGGAGGTACCCACATGCGCCCCGTGGTTACCTTTTTCGCCCGGGGATGTACGGGTCGGAATTCCAAGGTGTACTTCCCCGGCTCAGGAAGTACGAGTATGGATTCCGGAGGGTACCCCCTACGCTCAAGGAGGTACCCACATGTCACGAGTGGGTACATCCCCGGCGGAAGGAGGTACCCTCCGAAATCCATAATGAAGGTTCCCGACGCGGGGATGTTGACACAGGGATGCATGTATGGTCTTTTTTCGGCCGCGATGTTGGGGATTTGTCAAGGGTATTAACCTTTTTGATCCGGGATGTAGATGCCGGGAGAGGTGAATTATGATTTCTCCGGCCGGAATTTTTTACCCGGGAACATGGGCGTCGTTTATTCGGCCGGGATGTTCGGTTGTCGGCGAGCGTATTTGAGTTTCGAGGTGTCGGATGCTGCCTTTGGGAGACGGGGGCGTACTTTTTTGGATCGAAATGGATGAATCGATTTGTCGGCATTTGTTTTTTGTTTTCCGATGGTTCGCACCGGTCTGCCCATGCCTGCTTTTTGTTCCCGGCGGACCGGTGGCTTTCAGGAATAGATTGACCCCGATCGGTGTTGCCGGTATGTTTGATTTTTGATGCACATTGCCGACCGATAGAGGATCTTCATGATGTTAATGCTTACATATTTGCTATTTACCCTGGCTCCTGGTGACTGGCCCGCTATTTTAGGACCGGGCCAGGATAATGTTTCGCTCGAAAAAGGTATCCGCACCGACTGGGGCGAGGGTTTACCCGTTGTGTGGGAACTGCGTACCGGTGAGGGATACGCGGCACCGTCCATCGCCGGGGATCGCCTCTATCTTTTCGATCGCAAGGGCGATCTGGCTCGGCTTACCTGCCATGAGGCTGCAACCGGGAAGCAGATCTGGCAGAAGACCTATCCCACGCGTTATGCCGATATGTACGGTTTCAGCAACGGGCCTCGGGTAGCGCCACTGATCGACGGCGATCGGGTCTATACCTTCGGCGCCGAGGGGCGTCTGCGTTGTCACCAGGCCGAGAACGGCAAGCTGGTTTGGGATATCGATACCAAGAAGACCTACGGCGTCGTTCAGAACTTCTTCGGCGTGGGCGCCTCTCCGGTGGTTCACGGCAAGTTGCTGATCACCCAGGTCGGCGGCAGTCCCGAAGACAGCCCGGGCATTCAGAGCGGAAAAGTGCAAGGCAACGGCACCGGCGTAGTGGCCTTCGACAAGAAAACCGGCAAGGAAGTCTACCGGTTGAGCGATGAACTGGCGAGTTACGCCACGCCGCGACTGGTGAAACGCGGAGATCGTTGGTGGTGCTTCGTTTTCGCCAGGGGTGGTCTACTGGCCTTTGACCCGGATAAAGGCAAGCAGGATTTTTATTTGCCCTGGCGCGCGAAACGCCTGGAAAGCGTCAATGCGGCCACGCCCGTGGTGGTCGACGACAAGGTCTTCATCAGCGAATCCTACGGACCCGGCGGCGCCCTGTTGCGCTTCAAACCCGGCGGTTATGACTTCATTCGCAAGGATGATCGGCGCAAGATCAACCTGGCCGCGCACTGGTCCACCCCGGTCCATCACAAGGGATATCTCTACGGTGCGCACGGCATGGGCGGCGGTTCCGACCTGCGTTGCGTCAAGTTGGATACGGGTGAACTTGCCTGGCGAAAACCCGGACTGCGTCATGCCAACGCCCTTTACGTGGACGGGCACCTGATCGTGACCACGGAATCCGGCGACGTGCGCCTGATCGAGGCAACCCCGGAAGCCTATCGGGAAAAGGCGGTCATGAAAAAGCTGGTGGACACTCCGGCTTATAACGGCCCGGTATTGGCCCACGGCCTGCTGTATGTGCTTGGCAACCACAAACTGGCTTGCCTGAAATTGATCGAACGATAGGTGTGGGGACCGGACTCGGCGCCCGGCCCCGGTTTATGGAATTGAAAACGGATCAGGCACCCGGCTTCACCGCGTCGTAGTCTACCTTGTAGACCTTGTAGACACCATCTTTTTCCTGGAAGAAGACACCGGCAGTGCCGCCGTCTTCGCGCTTGTAGAACCAGGCCTTGGATTTCTTCTCGGGGTATGTTTGGATACCTTGGGAGTAAACCGGGCCGATGGCCGCTTTGACCTCGGCTTCCGTCATGCCTTCCTTGGCGGCGGCGAAGCGATCGGCGGTCATATAGCGCAATCTCTCCGCTTCGGCCTTGGCGTCTTTCAATGCTTGATAATCGGGATCGGATTTCAAGCCTTCCTCATAAACGGAAATGGCGTAGTTGTAGTCGCCCTGACGATCGATGTATTCCTTACCGATGATCAGGTACTCATCGCTTATCATGCGGGTGGCTTGCTGATATTCGGGCGGCAGGGGTTCTTTGGTCTTGCTTACCTGAAGGTCGATCTCGTAAATGAAATTGGCGATCTGGTCCATGAACTCGGTGCCCGCGTCGCCGAGTTCCTTGTAGGCGGCGGTAGCCGCTTCACCTTCCAGACCGACCGCTTCGGCTCGTTTGGCGTTCAGTTCGGTTTGGGTGGTTTTCAGGGCCGCCAGGCCCGCGGCAAAGTCTACCTTGTCTTCTTTTTTGCCGCATGCAACCGTGGCAAGCAGCACGCCGGCGATCAAAAGGGTTAACAGCGAACGATTCATCATATCCTCCACATCTGATTGATGACACACAGATTTTAGAAAGCGGGTTTTCCTTAGGCTGGGGCCTCATTGCATAGACCCATCCACCATAGCACGAGTTGTACCCGCTGAGAAACGATTGACGGCGTTCCCGAGTCATTTTTTACGGCCTACATGGGCTGAATGCCGCCCTGGTTGACCTTGGCCGCGTATTTACCGCTGATCACCTGAACGGTGGCCACGCGTTTGCCGCAGCCCGGACAGAAGATCTCCCGATTCAGCGGCAGCGGCGGGTCGGTCAGGAAAACCCCTGCATGATCCAGGGCGATGCGCTCGAAGAACATCTTGACCAACCGACCCTTACCGCGCTTTTTGTAACGGGCCAGGGGTTGTCCGCAACGACAGACCACTTCAATGGAACGACGTTTCACCATGGCCGCATGATAACACGAGGTTCGGATTACTTTTTACGGGCAATGATATCCCGGGTGAAATCGCGCAACAGTTCCAGGCTTCGCGTTTCGGGAATATCGCCGCGACGGTTGGCGCCGATGACGACCGAGGCGTTCGCCTCCACGATGTAGGCGGCCAGACAGTTGAAGCCGTGAGTGGCGCCCCAATAGCCCCACACCTCGGTGGGGTTTTCGTTGCCGTCCAAACCGATCATAAAGCGCATGATGCCCAGGCCGTAACCATTCCAGTTAAAACCTTCCACGGGATGGTTCACCCCGTCGGGCGTGGGGATCTGGTTGGGAATGGTGCGAAAGTCGACCATTTTTTCCCGGCTCTTTTTGTCCAGGATCTGCTCGGTGCCGAACAGCAGGAACAGCCAGTCGGCAATATTCGTCGGGGTGGATACCATGGCGCCGGCGGTCCAATAAGCCGTGTAGAACGACATGCGCGACCAGTTCTTCTGGTTTTGTCCCGGTTGGGACCAACTGGTCGCCAGGCGATCCAGATCGTATAGTTCCGGACCACCCATCAGGATGTTTTTGCCGTCCAGTCGCTCGTAGAAGCGGTGACGGAAGGACCAGGTGAGGAACGGGTCGGCCAGAAGCCCCTCCAGGATCATGCCGGCGATGACATAGTTGGTATTGGAGTAACCCCAGTTGGTGCCGGGCGCGAATAGAGGCAAGCTGAGGCTGCCGATACCGTTGTAAGGCATCAGGTAGGTAATCGCCTGGTACAGCGGCGGGGTGGTCCGAGCCAGGAAATCGTTTAAACCGACAGCCTGGAAGTAGATGCGGTTGAGTTGGTTGTAGCGGATCAACAGTTGAAGGTAGATGGTCGCGAGTTTTTCCCTCAAGACCTTCGGGTCGGCAACGGCATCGATCAGGCGATCGTCGATCACCTTGCGGAAGAAGTCGGTCAGCATGGCTGCCATGGGTCCTTCCGCCACGCCGTAGGTCCGGGAGAAATCCTTGAATTGTTTCAGGAGCTCGGTCTGTTCCGACAATGCCGACAGCTTCTCCTGATCGTTCAGTTTTTTGTCGCCCAGGATACGCGGGAAGACGTCCAGTTGTTCCTTGTTTTTCTTGTCTCGAATCCAATCCAGGGTTCGGCTCGCGGCCTGGTACGCAAACCCCTGCCAATCGCCGTCGTCTTGATATTGGGTGTTGCCGATAAAATCCGCGGTGCCGCTGGTCATTCGCATGACTTGATGCAAGGTGGCGTAGCCGTCGATTCGATCATTGACCACCTGGGGTACCAGGGTGTTCAGGGTATCGTCCAACGAGATCTTCCCCGCTCTAACCAGTTGGAGCACCAGGGCGCTGGTAAAGGTTTTGGTCACACTGCCCACCTCGATCAAGTGATCCGCGCTCATTTTGACCGGGCAATCGGGACAAACGGCAGACCTGGGGGACGGGTCGGCGTAACCGCTGACCAGGGGAAAGGCATGGTCTATATCGGGAAAACGAACGGCGGCGCTGATACCGGGCAGCGGTCCCAAGGGTAGGCCGGGTTTCTGCTGGGCACTGCTGTCCAGGCGTTCTTGGAATTTTGACAAAAGGTCTCGATAAGCGCCGGTATCTTGGGTAAAACCGGCGACGACGAAAAACAGGCCGCACAAAAGGGATGAGCATCGAAGCATTAGAGGACCTCCACACATTTTGATGGACTTATCGAAGGTCCTTGAAAAAAGTAAACTTGAATAACCGTGTCAAGTCAGAAAGAGGCCGGTACGGTACGGCCGAGCGGCTCGACGACGCTCGGAGATCTGCTATCATTAGGATTCGGCGGAGTCCGGCCCGATCCGCCGATCGAGGAGGCGGAACATGTTGCCCGGATGGGACACCACATGGCACTGGGCTGATCAGAATACCCTGGTTATCAATCGCAAGCGTCGCGGCATGCCGGCGACTATTACGTTCCTGGTCGCTATGATTTATCTCTATGCCTATCACGTTTTAGGTCTGGGGAACGTGCCCGATCATCTGTCCTGGCGAGAATTCCTGGTCGAACGTTACAGTGAAAACCCGATATGGTGGCTGCCCACTCTTTTGCTGCTGCCGTTGATTCCCAGGATGATCCGCTACCTGATCGCGGTGGCAACCGGCGATACCGTTTCCTTTCAGGTGCTCACCGGCCGCATCGTGCGTAACAAACACCTGCTTGCGCGTTTCGCCGATGTCGTACTGGTGCAACTTCATCAGGAGAAATCGGACGAAAATATGAAACTGACCCTGGTTTTGGACGGCAACAAAACCATCGAGTTGGATGAGGGCCGACCGTCCGAAAACCTGGTCACATTGGCGCAAGAGCTGTCGGACCTGCTGCAGGCGGCCTTGCGACGAACCTAAGCGAAGCGCAAAATAGTAAAAGGGACCGGCCGGGCCGATCCCTTTTGGGTGCTCCTAGGGAAGAAGCTTTTTCGCGGAGGATAGGGAAGGTCGTGCCGGTTTAGAAGGAACCGCTGGTGGAACCCCCGCTGCCGGAATAAGCGTTGTTGCTGCCCGACTGCCAGACGACATTGCCGTTGCCGTCCTTCTTGATGCATTTCCATTCGAAGGGCGTGCTGTTGGGCATGTCGAAGCATTTATCCCAGGTGGGATAGTTATTGGGGTCCAGTTTCAGGGCATTCGCGGTGTTCCAACTTCCCAGTTCGGGGATGGAACCCACCACGTAGACGTTCTGGCCCCAGACGGTGGTACCGTTGTAACAGGTGAAGCAGACGTTGTGCGTGCCGGGCTGTGTCCCGGTATCCTCGCCGACCCATACGGAATGGGAGCCGCCGCTTACGTGGAAGTTACCCCAGCCGTCGTTGTTGGTGGTCACCGTACCGCCGTAGTTGCCGGTCACATCCACAAACACCGTGTTGGCTCGGCCCACATCCATCCACTTGCTGCCGCCGGGGCCGTCGCTGACCAGGACCGCCATGGCGTTGGGGTGTTGGGTATTGCCCTTACGGGTCCAGCCGATTACGTCCCAGTGGTCCAGGTAGTCCACCTGGTCGCCGTAGGCATAGTGCTTGCGAGCGTCCAGCAGGACATCGATCGCCGCCTTGTGCGACTGCATGGTGATGGTGCCGCAATCGTTATAAGAAGCGCCGTAGTAGTCCGCGTAGAAGACGTTGGGATAACCCTCCTCGCGCAGCAGGATGACGGCGTAGGCCATGGGCTTGAACCAGTCCTGGACCGGAGACGCCAGCGCCTGGCAGGGCTGCGTGTCGTGGTTCTCTACCAGGGTCACGGCCAGGGCGGGTTGCTCCTTCATGAGTGTGTTGTCCAGGATGGTGCGCATGTCGTAGCTGCCGCCGCTGTTGGAGGCGTTGTAGAAATTCAGGTGCAGCGGCGCGTCGAACAGGTGCATGGTGCCGCCGGTTTTAGTGATGAAGTTGTGCAGCTTGCCCTTGTCGTAGCTCCAGAACTCGGCCACGGTGAACAAGGGGTCGCCGGTCACCGTGCGCAGGTGCGTGATCCAGTCTTGCAGGAAGCTGTACTTGATGTGCTTGACCGCGTCCATGCGGAAGCCGTCGACGCCGGTTTCCTGCAGGTACCACTCGGCCCAGTCCTTGGTTTCGGTTACCACCTCGGGATGGTCGAAATCCAGATCGGCGAACATCAGGTAGTCGTAGTTGCCGTTTTCGGAATCGACTTCCCAATCCCAGGACTTGCCGGCGCCGCGGAACTTGAAGATGCTGTTCTCGCCCAGGTTCTGGGCCCAGTCCACACCGTCGAAGTGGTACCAACGCCACTGGAAGGAAGAGTAGGTGTTGTTGCGGACGGGGAAGGTGAAGCTGGTCCAGGCATCGATGGTAACATCGCCGCCGTATTCATAATTACGGTCATTCCAACCGACACGGGTCGCGGTAACGCTTTCAGTGGCGTCCGCGCCGCCCCGGTGGTTCAAGACCACGTCGGCATACACTTGGATACCGGCATTCTGCAAAGCCGTAATCGCATCCAGATACTGCTGTTTGGTGCCGTATTTGGTGGCCACGGAGCCTTTTTGGTTGAACTCGCCGAGATCATACATATCGTATACGCCGTAACCCACGTCATACGCGCCGGCCTGACCTTTGTAAGCGGGGGGCAACCAAAGTGCGGTGATACCCGCGGCGGACAAATCGGCGGCATTGGTCTGGACTTCGCTCCAAAGGTTGCCGCCGGGTTGGTACCAGTGAAAATACTGCATCATGACGCCGTTTTCTTGGGAAAGGCCGGAAATGCTGAGGAAAAACACTAAAACAGGCGTCAAAAGCGTACGCGCCGAAAACTTCTTATTCATTATAACGTCTCCTCCGAAGCCGGTCAGGGAGACGCTTTTCCCCGCGGTCTCTCACCGACTCCGTTCTTCGCCCGTAAAGGGGGGCGGATTATGTCAAAAAGCAGGGACTTGAAAACTGAAAAAATCGGACTCGATCGCCGACATGTGATCCATACATCAACTCAACATCGCTATTGTAGCAAAACTACAGAAGAATGCAAATAAATCTTTTCAAAGAAACCAAAAAGGCGCTTGAAATGCTGTTTTGAGGTAGTAAAACTACAGATTATGTAGTTTTGCAACATGAATATAAAAACTTGTTATAATAAGGTTTATAGTGCTGATATACCCTTGATTTTAGCAACTTCTCTCGCATTTGTAGTCCTTAACATCTTATTTATACTTTTTGAAGATCCATTCATTTTGAGGCACGGGGCTAGATATCCCATTTCCACCAGCGGCGAAATCGCCGTCTGGCCACGTCCCAAACCAACAGCATGATCGAGGCCAGAGCAATCAGGCAGATGGGAATCATGGTCTCTTCGCACCACAATTTATCGGGGAGGCCGGCCAGGATTCGTTCTACCGTCGGTATCAATAGGAAACCCAGGGAAAAGAGGGATGTCACTGAAATCCGTCGGCCGGCTCGGGACTTCGGGTGAAAAGATTTCCATAAAATCTTGGTAAGTCGCATGGTCATGGCAGTCTCCCCGGCGCCGCCTTCCGGCGCCTGATTCTGCCCCCCGTCATCTTTTTAATCATCTAATGGAGCAAGCTGCATGCCGGCAGTATATTACCGCCGTCCCGCGCATAGTCGGAGACCCGCGCCGGCTCGGGTGAAACGAGCCGGCACTGATTGTCAACATCCGGTCAAATTTCTCACATACGGTCGGGCTTTTTCCGAATGGCTCGCCAAAAAGTTAAGGGACCCGGTCGCGGTTTATTTTTGCGTCTACCTTTCACTTAACAAGTCCGGGTAAGCAAAATCAAACCCTGCTCCTTTCGAGTCGAATCCCTACTTTCTCCAAGATATCTCCGCAAACTTCTGAACGCCTCATCGAGGTTGGTGTCCCTTGGGGTGAATTTCATCCTGGAGGTTACCATGAGACCAGATAGAATTTTCTTTTGCGGTGTAAGATTAGGTGAATCGGACAGCTTTGACTGCTATGCGCGTCCCCCCATGGGCCTGAACGAATACTTTGAAACATCGACCGCGGAAACCGAAGCCGCGCCGGACAATTTCAGTCGTGATGTAGTAGCGGGCATCGATCCCCTTAATCTGGAAGAAGCCGGCTGGGGCGTGATCGTTCACGAGCAAGACAAAGAACTACTCGATCATCTTTCCCCGCTGTTGCGCCTGCGTGAGGAGCAGATGGGCAGGAAGGTCTTCACTCATATTTATCGAGGCGAAACCGCGGAACAGTTCCTGAACGAACATGATGCTCCTCTCAGTGAAGCCGATCCTGACCAGGTGCCGTATTACCTGCTCCTTGTTGGAGATCCCACAAGTATCCCGTTCTCATTTCAAGCCGATCTGGGAACCGGATATGCGGTGGGCAGGATTTGTTTCCGCGACATCTCGGGCTACACGTGTTATGCAAAAAATGTCGTGCGCCACGAGGAAGCCGCCTTACGAAAACGCGAGTTGGCCCTGTTCGGCGTCAATAACAACGATGCCCTGACCCAATTGAGCATTGAACACCTGATGACGCCGTTGGAAAAACGACTCCAAAAACACCGCGGGCGAACAAGAGCCGATTGGCAGTTGGCAACGATTCAAAATGAAGATGCTACCAGCAACCGACTCAAAAACCTGGTCATCGACAGCAGCGGTCCCGCGCTTCTTTTTACGGCATCACACGGAGTAGCAGCCGGAGAAACAGAGCGGGAAAAGCGGGCTCTGATGGGCGGCCTGATTTGTTCCGATTGGCAGGTGGGGCAGGCCGCCCGACCGGAAGACTGCTTTCTGGGAGTAGACCGATCGGAAGATGCCGATATGACAGGTCTGATCAACTTCCACTTTGCGTGTTTCACTGCCGGCACCCAAAAACCCTATTTCGGTAAGGATGCCCAAGGCCGGCCGAAGCAAGTTCACATGAAGGAACCTTTTATTTCGAACCTGGCTCAAACCGTGTTGGGTCATCCACGCGGCGCCCCGGCCGTGGTAGGTCATTTGGACGAGGCCTTCGAGTACTCCTTTTTGTGGCAAAGCAAGGTCAACCATGTCAGTCATTTCGCGAGCACCTTGAGCAAGCTGGTCGAGGGCGTTCCGATCGGCCACGCCATGGAACACTTTTCCCGGCGTTATTTTTCCCTGGCGACCATGAGGATTGATTGGGGCAGTCCCAAGGAAGAGGCCGTTTTTAAATACCGGTCATTACAAGACGCTCGCTGTTACATGATTCTGGGTGACCCCGCGGTTCGGGTCGCGAAATAACAAGGGGCGCCGAAATGGCGCCCCCTCTTTCCAATTCTTGAAATAAATGATTCGGCGATGCTTGAACAGCCCTACTTTATGAAGGAATTTTGAAGCCGCGTATGTTCACACCGGTACCGAAACCAACTTGTTTTTGACCGGGTTTTTCGTCAGCGTCGGCCTTGCTTTCGGATTGAGGGATTTCATCGGTTTGCTCGTCGATTACACCTATGAATTTCTCGTCAGCACACATTGAAAACTCCTTTTTGTGAGTATGATTGATTGAATGTCCTGCATTCTCCCATAAGGAAACCGATCATCCCAAAAAGGGTTAGAAATCATATTTTGTGACCTGAACCGGCGACAATTACCAAACGCCGCTGTAGGAAAAGCCCGCCCAATAAAAAGGATCGGCATAACCCGAGCGCGATACCATTTCTCTTCGCGCCTGCAGCATGGCGGCCGGTGGTGAAAGGTCGTCTTCCAAAAGCGCGCGATAGAAGCTGACCATCAACTCGCGCGTGGCTTTATCGCTGACCTGCCACAAACTGGACAATACGCCGTTGGCGCCCGCCTTGAAAAACCCCTGGGAAAAACCCATCATCCCTCGCAGCCTGGTGTTGCGGCCCAAGGCGGTTCGGCAGGCGCTCAAACAAACCAGGTCCGCGTTCAATTTAAACCGCGCAACTTCGGAGACATTCAGGAAACGGTCCTTTTTTTTCTCCGACGAGAACACAAGGGTGGCGCCGAAAGGATCATCGGTCCCGTTTTCTCCATGGGTCGCCACGTGGATATACGCGGCCTTTTGAACAACCGGCTCCTGTAAAGCCGTCTTGGAGACCTGGTCGTTGATTCTGCTGAACACCGGACGATGTCCCGTTCTCCCCGCAATTCGGCGAATCTCCTCCGCCTCTTCCCCTGCATGGGGCAGGTCGGGCATATCCGCGAATTCCGAAATAGCGAAGAGGGCGACTCCCGCGGGGGCCGGGCGCTCGACGGCGCGGCGATACAGCGCGGCGCCCACGGAAAATGAGGGGAGCAGGGTGATCTCATACTGAAGACCCAAGCGTTTACCTCCGGGCACTTGCAGGGCTCCGAAGGGAATGAAATGAAGCGCACCGTCGGGAATGATAATCAGACGTTCCGTGTCTTCCGGGAGATCTCCCAACAACTCTTTTCCCAAACGGGCTCCCAGGCGTTCGATCCGTTTTTCTCTGCCGGGCTCGTCGATCTCGGCCAGCGCTTTCAGAAAGTCCTCCGCATCGCTCTCTACCCGGCGGCGGTTTTCTATAGTTGCCAATACGGTTTCCCGCGCCGTAATGCGCCAGAGGTAGATGAGTTCGTGGCAAAGCGCGAAATACAGGGCCGATGTGCCCGGTTTCAGCATCTTCTGTACTTGGGGAAGCGTAACGGTTGGTGTGGAAGGGTTCTCCCTCTCCCCGTCGGCCGACCAACTCATCATAGCCGTGTAACCGCGTACCAGGGTGCGGGCCAGCCGGTCCAATCCATCCTGTTGGTCCCGGGGCGCAAACAGGCTTTGGAAGCGCAGGTCAAGAATTTGGTCTTCTCTTCGGGCCAACTCCGTTTTCATAGTCGGTTCCAAGATTTCACGATCAGGGGAATAAACATCGCGCAAAATGGCCGCCCGGCTGTTTTCAACCTGACTGAAACCCTCCGCGGCCGGATCTTTTGCGGTTTCCAGAACAAGGCCCAGAAAAGTCTCCTGGTAATTGAAACGCCGTTCCGCGAAACGGTCCCACAGCTCATTGGACCGGTTCGATATGCGAATTTCATTCAGCGTCTCCCGCATCCGCCCCATGATCGCCGTTTCCAATTCCTTATTGCCGCCGATTCGTTGGGAGATACGCAACAGGTTGTGTTGAATATGCAGCAAATTCTGTGCATTGCCCTGATTCAGGTGAAACGGCAGATGCTTTACCAGGAGGTCGCGGGCTTCGATTTCCCTGTTCAGGTCAATGAGAGCCTCCGCCATATCCGTTTCAAGGTAGATGCGACTTTCCAGTCGGTCTTGGGGAACCATGGACAGGGCCTTTCGATAATGCTTCAGGGCTTGCGCGGCCTGACCCGTTTCTACCAACGAACGGGCCAGCGCTTTGTAAACGCCGATCAAATCTTCCGCCCGATCGCCGCTCATTCGGAAGGCTCTTTCCAGCAGTTCGTCGGCATCCTCGAAATTGCCCTCCCGGCGGTAGATTTTGGCTAATTCGCTGTATACAAAGGGTCGTATTTTGTCCAATCGCCTCGTGCGTTCAAAAATGTCGAATGCTTCCAACAGGTATTTCTTACCGGTTCGGCTGTCGCCCAACTGAGCATAGGTCAACCCCATACTTTCCAGGGTATTAGCCCGGGCTATGTCTTCCCGGCCCCTAAAGTTCAGGGCTTGCCGGTAGTGGTTCACGGCCTTGGTGAAAAAGCCGAGCTTCTGGTAAGCGGTCCCCAGGTTTTGATGAAACTGGCCTTGCAGGTGCCCGTTATCGGATGCTGCCGCCAGGGCCAGACCTTCTTCATAGGTCTCGATTTTCTTCAACGGCAGGCCGGAAATGCCCGATGCGGTCGCTTTGTAGTACAGCGCTACGATTGCCTGGTCTTGCTCTCCCAAGGCCGACCAGAGCCCGGCCGCCTCATCGGCCAGCTCCAGTGCGACCGGGGCATGTTCTCTTTGCCGATGTAATTGTTTGGCCTTCCAGCATGTATCGAATGCCCGGGCCCGTCGGCGTTCAATCGAGCCGGGAGAAGCATTGACACGCCGCTCCAGTTCGTAGGAGCCCATGGTATTGGGATCGTAAGCACTGATTTCCAGTGTAAAGATGCCGCTCTGCCGGGCACGGAAACATATCAGCTCCCGGCCGTATTTGCCGATGGTGTCCCAGGTGAGCGTTGAATCGTCGGGGCGGGTAAGCTTGAGGGTAATGTCCAAACCCATTTGGCGTGCCTCGATTTCCTGGTAGGTCTCCTCGCCGACGGTAAAGCGGTAGGTGTGAAATGAAACGCCGGGTGTTTTGCGCGTCATGGTTTCCCCGGGCGGCAATTCACGGATATCGGCGGGCCGGCTGCAGCCGGCAGCCATGATCAGGCACATTGCGGACACAAAGAAAGGGAGATAAAGGGAGCGCATGACGGCATCTGTCTCCATATGGTGATCGGCCGGTTCTATAGGGTCTATTAAAAACCAATTCAGAAAACAATGCTACCCAGTTTCGAAACCGTGCCGTCTCTTTCACCCTCGATTTCCAAACGAAAGGACCGGTTTTCAGGAAGCTGCCCGCGCAAGAGTTGATAGGTCAAATACCCGTCTATCAGGCGCAGACGCCCGGAACGCAACAGGAGATTGCCGTCAGGGTCCGACAGGAGGAAATAATAGGCTTTGTAATTGTGATGCATGGAAGGGATATTGATCCTGAGGACAATCGCCTCGGATGCGAACGCCACCGGTTCCCATTCACGGGGGGTATCGGAGACAAGGTCCCGATGAATCACTTGAGGCGATTCCAACAGCGAGAGCTTTCGGTGTTGAAAGAGCCCCAGGGCGGCAAGCACGACGCAGGCGGCGGCCAGGATACCGGAAAACCCCATCCAAGGATCTATACGCTTGGGAGCGGCTTTTTTGAAGGGAACCATATTGTCAGGCGCCGATGCCCCTGTTACCTCGATTTGTTTTTGAAAGGACTGCCAGGATTGGTCGACAAGGTCCGATTGGGCGGGCTCGGAAACGGGGTTTTCCAACGCGTGCAGATCCAGAAGAGCTTCGGCCGCTTCGTCATTGACCAACAGTTGCTCACGTACCCGTTCCATTTCATCCGGCGGCAGGGCACCCGCTTCATAGGCTGCCAAAACCTCGGCAGACAGGGATGCTTCTTCCACGGGCATCGCCTCTTCCAATGCTGCTTGTAGGTGATCTTTTTCAGTTCTCATCGGCGGACTCCGCTATGTTTCACTGCCTCAGTTTTTCGCTCAGTCGACGTCTGGCCTGGCCTAACTGCGATTTGACGGTGTCTCTGGATACCTTCAAGAGAATCGAGATCTCCTCATAAGAGCGCCCCTTCAACCGAAAGACAACACATTGTTTCATCCGGGCGGGTAGCTTCTTCAATTCGCGGTAGACCCTGAGACGGTTTTCTTCGTCGATCATTTTCAAGAGCGGTTCTTCGTCATTGGTTTTGTAAGGTGACGCCAGTTCATTGAAGGTTACTTCTTCAGCTTTGCGCTTTCCTGCCATTTCGTGACGTACATTGTTCTTCCATATACTCAGGGTAATGGACTTGATCCAACCCGGCAGTGCCTCATCCGATCGATGTTGATCCCAATTGGTGAAGGCTCTCATAAACACGTCCTGCGCCAGGTCCCGTCCATCCTCCTCCGAGTATCCACGCCTACGAAAGAACGTGAAGACACGAAGAAAGAAGCGACGATAAATGTTTTCGAATTGTTTTTCATCCTTCACAGACGGCGCCGCCCTTATGAGTATTGACGGGGCCATACTAGCATAATTCACCTACGCCCGCGCGAGGTTCACGGTTCCTTTTCCTGAATCGGGATATCGCTTTCCAAGTCGATTCGATTTTTTAAATTTTCACTCATGTCCGTCTCCAACCATTTGTCGTGGGACGGGTCACGGCCCACAACCATGATCCCGTCCACCCAATAATTCTGTTTTTGGTTCGTCCATCCGAGGCGTGCTTCGATTCGGTAGATACCGGTGGCTCTATTGAAAGCATAACCGCGGATGGTTACTTGTACAGGATGACCGCCGATGTAACGATCGCTCACAATTCGGGTGGAACATTCATCGGCCAGGCTCTCTATGTCCGCATAGGATCTATTGCGTGTGCTGCAAGCATCGAAAACCAATAAGGCGGTTAGCAGAACCAGGCCGCGCATAGTTACCTTCCAAATCGTTCAAAGCGCCGTAGTCGGCGACTCATTAATATGGGAAACCAAATCGCCCGGAAAGTTAACAATTTGCTTTCAAAATAACCGAAATCAGTAGATCGATCACAATCAAACAAAGTATTTCTAACCTTTTCGGCCGTGGAAGGTTTCCTGGCTTTCGGAAAGACCTTTCTTGAGTAAGGAGGCACCCCATGGTGACATTGGAACTGTTCCCGGTACCCACCGGTCCCGGCTGTTGCGAGGTCGTGGTAAGCGGCAAAAACGTCGGCGAAGCCTCCGGAATACTTGACTTGCGGGATTGGAACGCCGAGGCCCCCGAGGATGAACAGGGAAGAGTGCTGTTCAAGAAAATATTCAACGGTGACATTGCGGACCTCTTCAGCCGAGCGCCGCGTCCGTTGCGTTTGCGCATCTTTCCCGGCGGCGAATCGGATGCCGCCGGGGCCGAGGCCGTATCACTGGTGAAACGCTTACACGACCTTCCCTGGGAGGCCATGGCGGGTCGAACCTGCTTGGGCTTGGACGCCGATTTCTCCGTGGTAAGGGCTGTAAAAGGCGGCGTTCCGTTGGAAGTGGTTCCCGTTGTACGCATTCGGGTTCTGGTGGTCGCCGTCCAAACCAACGATACCGAGGCGCTCGATTTAAAAAAAGAGTTGGACATCATCGGGCAAGCCAAGGGGCGCCTTCTAAAAGTAGACTTCTTGGAAGGAGCCGACCCGGAAACTTTGAGAAGTTCCCTGGAAAACGGCTATCAGGTCGTCCACTTCATGGGCCATGGCGGTCTGGATGCGGAGACCGACGAACCCGTCTTGTTTTTCAAGGACGAATTCGGTGACGCCCTACCCGTCAGCGGCGCGTATCTGGCGGCCGAGTTACGCGCCCTCGAAAAGAGCAGGCGTCCGGCCCTTTTTGTGTTGAACGCTTGTCACGGCGGCAATGCTCAGGTAGATGTCAACGGCATGAAAGGCGTTGCCGCCTCCCTGATCAGGGAAGGCATTCCGGCCGTCTCCGCCATGCGTCGCCCCATCAGTGATTATGCCGCCGTAGCTTTCGCAAAGGGTTTCTATGACAGCCTTGCCGCCGGCAACACCATGGATCATGCCGTAATTGCCGGTCGACGGTCCGTTCAGCGGGAAGAGTTAGAAGACGAGGTCTTTACCCCCTGTCTCTACTCCAAGCATGCCGGCGGGCATGTTTCCAAACCCGTTCGAAAACGCCCTATTTATGCCGCTATAGCCGTTGCTTTATTATTGATTCCGGCACTCTGGTTCTTTCGAAGTCGAGAGCCGGTGCGCGTCCATTTCGAAGAAGTGCGTATAGATGCCGGAACGTCTGACCGGGACCTTTGGGAAGAAGCGCTCCTTCCCGCCGCGACCCTGCCCGCTTTCGGCATCATGGCCACCGAGCACGATCCCGACTATAGCGTCGAACTGGCGCTGAACCGAAATGACGCCCTGAAACTCGCTGTGACGATTCGCGACCGTAGCGGCAAGTTGATTCCCGTTCCCGAAATCTCCATTCCGGAAGCCGGCGACGATACGGCGCGTTTGGAAGACGCCCGGTTTCAATTGATGTCCCTGCTCAGCCGCAAACTGGCGCGGGAAAGACGTTGGATCGAACCCGTGTATCGCACCAGACCACGGGCCTTACATGCCTTCCACCGAGGTAACAAGGCCTGGCGCGAGGGTAATTTGAAGGAAGCCGGGAAACACTATCGCGAAGCACGCGATCAGGACTCCCGCTTTGCTCCGGCCTTCAGCAACCTGGCCATGGTCTTTCTGGCGCAGGGACGTCCCAAAAGCGCCTTGGAAGACGCCCTGAGCGCCGTTGACCTGATCCCGGAAAACCCCGGGTTCCACTACAATCTGGGACGCGTCTACATCGCACTTAAGGAAAACGGGCAAGCCCTTGACGCCTTCAAAAAGGCGATCGACCTGGACCCCGGCCACGTGGACGCCTTGCACGAGGCGGGGAAAATACTCCTGGCCGAAGGTCGTTTCGACCGAGCGTCAAGACAATTTCACGAGGTGCTGCGCTACGATAAGCACCATCCCGGCGCCTTGAAGAACCTTGGTCGCGCTCACCTGAAATCGAACCAGCCGGAACTTGCCGATGCCTACCTGAAACAAGCACTCGCTCGCTACATACAGTTGGCAGATCCGTTGGGAGAAGCGGAAACCCTGGCCCTGACCGCGCTTACAGCCCATAAGAGTGGAGATGCCGTCGCCGTGGACGGGGCGATGACCCGTTACGAAGCCATTGTCGGTTCCCTGCCCATGCCCTGGTCCGAGGAAGTCGCTGCATTGCGGACCGGAAAACAACGGCAACAGAAATCGGCCCTATCGGGCTCCGCATCACCATCGTTGGAAATTGGGAACAGCTTGTTTGCCGCATTGGTTCTGAATGTAAGCGGACGGGTTGAGGTTAAAACCCGGCATGACCGGATGATCGCCGAACCTCGTATGCTGTTGAATGAGGAACACCGCCTCGAATTGCCGGCCGAAACCAGCATCACCCTTTTGGACCATCGCAATCGATTACACACTTTGAAAGGTCCGGTTTCCCGCCGCATCGAGCCGTTGCTCTTCGATCAGGTCACGCCCATGGCCGGCGCCTTGTTCAGCCGTTTGGCGCCCCTGCTGAAGCGCCGACGCTTTGCCGGTTTCGCCCAGCTGTCGCCGGCGTCGCGGGGGGACGAATTGTCCGAGCCGGGGTCCTTCACGTTTTCCAAACGTCCCACGACGGCATGGCTCGGCAATCCCGAAAACACCACGGTAAAGCTGGAGTGGGTGCGACCGCGACCCGGGCGAACCATGGAGGTTCAAGCGAACCGCGAACACCAGGGAAACCCGGATCTTCTGCGAGTCGGCTGGCCCGAGGAATGGCCCGATGCACCGCAAGGCGACCTGACCTTGCGTGTTGTGCAAAACGTCAACGGGGTCGAACAATCCTGGCAGAGTACCTTCCGCGTGATGTATCCCGACGAGCAAATACAAACACAATTGGACCTGATCGATCAATTGCCGACCTCCATGCAAACCCGTCTACGCGCCGATCTGGCCTATGTATGCGGCTTGGGAACCCGGTAGGTCACATCGAACATCGAGGTTCCCCAGAAAGGTGAACGCGTAACGGCCCTCATTCCTTTGTAAGGCTACCATAGGGCCCCCTGGGAAAAACTTTTTCCGTCGGCTATCTTTCAGATAACGACGCCGAAGGTGATTTCGCTGAGAAAGAGGGTGGCTGGTTTTATTGGTTTCGATGGCGAGATTGCAAGCCTCAAAGAGATTGAAGAATGGCTGATCGAGCGGCAGAAAGCCGGAGAACAAGAACATAATTTCGTCGCTGCGCTTCGCGCGACTCCTTCCTCATCGAAGGTGGGACCTTCGCTTTGACCCAACGGGGAAAAGGTCCAGGTTCTTAGCCGGCTTGCCCGGAACATAGTCTTTTGGCACGGACACCCGGATTTAGGGGGAAGGCAGGCGACGCAGTCGTCCAACTACCGCCGTTAAAAATCTGGGTATCCGTGCCATTTTCTCTACCCGGGCTCCCGTGCCGGAATTCGGTATCGGTTTTTACCCGGATGGTGCCGGTCCATTTAAATGCTCCGGCGGATCACCTCGTTATGTTGATTTCATCAAAAAACACCCTATTTGGGCGTCAAATGAGGGTTCGGCGTGTAAATGTGAAAGTTTTTTACATTAGGAGGCTATTTTTCGATGCTCAAGTGGCCCGAAGCTCGGGAATGGGACTACCTGAACGTGCCGAGGGTAGCATCATTCCCGGGAAGGATACCGGTTTGGGGAGCGTGGAGTGGTCCTGTTCTCGGATTTGTGACCATGTTGGTGAGCTCAAAGAGGGCATTTCCCGGGAAAACAGGTCAACTCAATCCCAATTTCGGTTGTTACTCCGGTCAGGGGTTATCGAGCTGCCGGCGAAAGGAGGTCGATTCCGGGGCTGAAGTTGTCAAAATCGTCACGCGGAGGACTCTGTTTCGGGATTGATGGTCTGTTTCGGTAATGAGGTAGGCATCATTCCGGGCTTGAAACCCGATTTTTCGTCACAGGTGGACCTGATCCCGGGAATGGTGTTGTGTTTTTCGATTCAACAATACCGCCGCTCGGGAATGGTGCTCCCGACTAACCCCGGTTCGGTTATCTTCCCGGGAATGGAAACCCCTTTCGTCCGTTTCACCAGGGTGCCGGGTAAGAACAGGTTGCATCGGGCAGAAATTTTGCACATACTTTACTTATGAAGTGCCCGGTTTTTTTCGCCCTTCCCGCGTCACCAATCCGGGTGTCTTCCGGAGCGTAAAAGGAGAACAATCATGGTGAGCACCCTCAGCCGTCTGTGGGCGGTCGGTTGCGTTTTACTGTCGGCAGCCCTTTTTCCCGCGGTCGCCTGGCAGGAAAGCGGCCACATCGCGGGTGTCGCGACGGATAGAGACGGGAAACCCCTGGCTCATGTTGAAGTCACCGTCCAGGGCAAGTTCCTGTTCAAGGAGCGCACCGCTTTCACCGATGATCAGGGACGTTTCCGGGTGCCCAACATACCTCCGGCCGAGAACTATCGGATTACCTTTCGCAAACCCGGTTTCAAGACCATGGTGCGCGACGATATCCAGGTCCACCTGGGACAAACCTCCCGGCTGACCGCGGCCCTGCCGTTGAATACCGTCAACGAGGTCATCGCGGTGACCGGCAAGGACATGCCCGCCGAGTTCAGCAAGGAAAGCCAGGGGTTGAATATGAGCGGGCAGGCGCTTCATACCGTTCCCGGAACGCGGGACCCCTGGACCATTCTGGAGATTACCCCGGGCGTGTTCATGTCGCAGGTCAATATCGGCGGCAACAAGCAGGGCAAGCAAAGTCGCATGGGCGTTCACGGAACATCGCCCTACCAGAACACCTATACCATGGACGGCGTGAACCTCACCGACAACAGCGCCGGCGGCGCCAGCAGCATCTATTACGATTACGAGACCTTCAATGCGATCAAGGTTTCCACGGCTTCCCACGACGCCTCGATCGGGGCGCCCGGCATCAGCATCATCATGGCCGGCAAAACCGGCTCCAACAAATTCGAAGGGAAGCTGGGTTACAGCTACAGCGGCGATCAGTTTCAGAGCGATAACTCCTTGACCGTGGAGGGGCGCGAGCTAAGCGCCACGCAGGATGCGGTCCAGTCGTGGTTTGTTAATTTCCGCGGGCCCCTGATCAAGGATAAGCTGTGGTTCTTTGCGGCGCATCATCAGAATCGCATCGACTTGTTCGTTCCCAATACTCAGGAAACGGTTTTGGACCAGGCGAACCTGGAGCAGACCAACGCCAACCTGAAATGGGCCGTGCATCGCGATCACACCTTGAAGATCGCCTATAACGAAAGCAACAAGACCCAATCCAACCGCCTGCCCGGCTGGCCTTCACGCACTTATTACCAGGGCGCGGGCAAGGGTTGGAACCAGCGGTCACCTTCTGAAAGCTGGTATATTCACGACGAATGGTTCGTCAATGAAAGCCTGACTTTGAACTTGAAGTACAGCCAAGGCGATTTTCCCTTTGATCTCGGGGTGCCCGCCGATGCGCCGCCCGATGTGTTGACCCGTTATCCCGTGCATATAGATCGCAGTACCGGCACCGCAACCTCCGCCTACCTGTTCTCCGAGTTCGGCCGCGATACCCGCGCCTTGTCCGTTCGGGGGAATTTTTATCGAAACGCGGGCATCGCCTCGCACGAGATCAACTTCGGTTTTGAGGACCAGACAAGCCGGGATTTTCGGGACGATGTCTACCCGGGCGACGCCATCGTCCAAAAATTCAATGCTAACGACGGCGAGGTCTGGTTTTACCGGGCTACGCGCACGGGCACCAAGACCGAATCCCGGTCCTTGTACGTCAGCGACGTGATGACCGTGGGTCGCTTCACCTACAACTTCGGCTTGCGTTACCAGGATCAAGCGGGCTCTATCGATCAGGGCATTCTGAAGCCTTCGTGGCAACAGGTCCCGGAAAATCTGGGATTTCGGGACGGCGCTACCTTTGCCGAACGCTTCGCGAGCGGCGAGTCCGCGGCTTTGAACAATGTGGTGCGTTGGCGGGACCTGGTGCCGCGCTTCAGCATGACATTCGACCCGGCGGGCGACGGGCGTACCCTGGTCAAACTGGGTCTGAACCAGTACGCGAACTCGCTGAATACCGATCAGTTCACCATGGCTTCGACCACGTTCGAGTACGAGGAAGACTATCCCTGGCGGGATATGGACGGCAACGGCTTGTGGTTGGGCGACGGCACCGACTGGGACGAGGTCGATTTCGATAACCAGCTTTGGGCTTCCACCCAAACGACGGGTACGCCGATTGCCGACGATTACCGGGCGCCCAAAACCGACGAGGCTATCCTGAAGCTTTCGCGCCAATTCCGCAACAACCTGACCATGTCGGCGGCGGTGATCCATCGGAAGGCCTACAACTTCACCTACACGCGGCAGTTGGGCGCGGCCGGTTTGGAAAACTGGCAGGAGGGCTCGTTTCAGGATGCCAACGGCGTGACTCGCCGCGTATTCAATTACGTGGGTGACGGCCTGACCGGAACCCTGCGCACCAATCTGGACGATTTTGAAGTGGACTATACGGGCTTCGAATTGACGTTGAACAAGCGCGGTAAAGGCTATAACCTGCACATGAGCGTCACTCGCGGCGGCACGCACTACGACTACGACCCGGACGAACTCAACGATCCCAACAACGCCGAGAACCTGAGTCGCGACATCCGCTTTACCAACGACTACGCCGGCGACTGGACCGCCAAGCTCTTCGGTTCCTACACCTTGCCCCACAAGATTCAATTATCCGGAAAAATGCGCTATGAATCGGGCCGCTATTTCAACCCCTACCAGCTCTACTTTAACGGACTGAACAGCTCGACCCTGCTTACGGAGGGCCGCAACAACGATCATATGCCGTCCTACGCATTGATCGATCTGGGCCTGGCCAAAAACTTCCGCTTGAACGGACGCGGCAACCTGGAGATGCGCCTGGATATGTTCAACCTGACCAATGAGAACGCGGTCACGGCTTACTCCACGGCCAATGTGGAGGGCATCTCCTATCGCCGCCCGGCCGAAATACTGGGTCCGCGCGTCGCTCGTTTGAGCATGACCTATATCTATTGATGATCCCGACGGAGGTATTTGTTTTGACCGTCCTGGTTTTCTTAATGGCTGTTGCCGGGGATTCCGCCGCCTGGAAGGTGGACCTGAGCGAGCGCGATCTCTATACCCGAACCATGATGACCGTAAGTGATCAGGGGGCTGTCGCGTTGATGGATTCGACCGAGGGCCGGGTTGTCTTCTTCGATGCAAACGGACGCTTCATGCGTCGGACCGGCGCGAAGGGCAAGGGGCCGGGTGAAATAGCGCAACCGATCGGCATGGGTTGGCGCGCGGAGACGAAACAGTTCTGGGTTTTGGACGGGGGGAACGGCAAGTTGCTCACCTTCGACAGCAACGGCGCCTTTGTTTCCGAAATCAAAACAGCCCGCGACCTGTATATGCCGACGGCCTTGCCCGGCAATCGGTTTTTGTTTCAAGAAAACGGATTGGGCATGTCCCCGGAGCAACCGGCGGTGAAGATTCTCGCTTTGGACTCCGATGAGGTCGATCTTGTCTGGTCCTACGGCGCGAAACCCCTGACCTATTTGTATCGCGGCAATTACGGCACCATGGTCATGCCCTATACACCCCGAATCAAGGCAGCGGCCGGCAAGGATTTCGTTGCCCTCAATTATGCCGATGACCAGATACGGTTCCTGGATTTTAATAGCAAGGTTCTGGCCGTGGTACCGGCAGATCTGCCCCGGCAGCCGCTGGACCGGGCTTCTATCGAGGAAGCGCTTAGCAGTTATCCCGTCGAATATCGGCCGAAGTTCAAGCCCGGTGACGAGCGACCCGACTACTGGTATCCCGTGGACATCATGCTCAGCGACGCGCTTTCCCGAATCTGGATCTTCAGCCGGTCGATCAAAGGCAAGGTGACCTACCGCATTCTGGATCGCGACGGGAAGGAGCAGGGTAAGGGAACCGTCGAGCGGGCGCCGCGTTACATTGGGGACGGTTGGTGCATTCGCTTTGTGACCGATGAAGAGGACACGGTTTATCTGGAGCGTGCCCCGTTTCCCTGATCGTCGGGAACGCTCTGCTTCATTTGTCGATCGTGTTCGATACGAGTCAGCACCAGACCGACCAATTCGCGAATCAACTCCTCTCTTCGGGGGCTGACATGTTTCGTATCCAACCAGATAACCTGTTTGGGTTCAAGAGCCCGGGCATGCAGCAAATCCGTGGCCGCCCGTGGAATGCGGTCATCGGCGGCCGCGTTGACCATTACCACTTCCCGGGGTGAAATGCGACCCACGTAATGCTTGGGGTCCAGGCGATTGACCAACAGATTTCCGAATCCCGCCACCGGCCGGCGCACAAAACCCGGGGGGATATTCTTTTCCAAGGCCGCGTTCAGCATCTTCGTGTAGTCGGCGCCGCCATGGATGCACCACACACGGGAAAACCGTTGATCGAGGGCTCCCCCGACCGTGGCCAGGAAGCTGCCCAAACTGACCCCGACCAACTCCACCCGCGTCGGGTCGACGCCGGGTTGTTGCAGGAGAAAGTCCAACGACAGTTTCAGGGCCGCGGGGCTGTCGTGCATGGAGAGCCGCAACTTGCGCAGAGCCCCGAACCAACCCGCGGCGCCGCGAATGCGTCGGTTTCCCTCGTAGGGATAGGAAACTGTCGCGAACATGGTGTCGCCCTGATCGTGGATTAAATCTATCGCGTCACGTCCCGTTCGGAAACCGCCGATCAAGACCACCAGGGGAAGAGGTTCCGCGGGCATGATCTCGGGACGTTTCAGGGCTGCCTCGACTTCCAGACCGCTGTCGGAGACCAAGCGGTGATAACTGGTGATCGTGCCGGCCGAGGCAGGTTCGGTACGCTCGGTAATCGCATCTGTCAGGGAGCCGCGGCGAGCCTTGGTATAGTCGGTCATATCGCCGAAGAACCACAAGCCGTTGGGGCAAAGCCAGAAACCGAAAAGCAATAGGCAAGCCAGGGGAATTCCGACCCAAAGCAGGCGCTTCCTATTTAAAAGAGTGGATGTACGAAACATGGAACCCCCCTTTTCTAGGGTAGCATCGATAGATCAGGTAAAAGTAACCGATCTTTGTGGCGTCTTTCCATCGTCCGTCGCTTTTGCTATGCTAGTCCTGATATTTTTCGGCGGAGACCGGGAGGACGGGCATGTGGAACCGCAATCAGGTTGGGGAGATCGAGTATCTGATCTCGAAAAAGAAATACCCCAAGGCGATCAAGCTTTTAAGAATGCGGGTACATGAAAACCCCGACAACGCCTTCCTGCAACAACAGCTTGCCGAACTTTTGGCGAGAACCGGCGAGCAGCGCGAGGCCATGGGTATTCTCAATCGCCTGGCCGAACAATTTGCCCAGGACGGCTTTGCTTCCAAGGCCATTGCCATCTTGAAGAAGATGCAGCGCATCAACCCCGGTTTAGGTTCCCTGGAGCAGCGTATTGCCGAGCTGGTTTACAGCACCGCCGACCTGCCCAAGACCGACGAAATTCCCGTCGCGGGGTACCAGGCAGAAACAGCGTCGGACGAGCCGGCCGATCTGAACCAGGCGGTGCCCATTGCCGACGCCAATAGTCTGGAGATCGTGTTGGGCGGTGACGGCGCCGCCAATCAACCCTCCGCCATTACCGGTCCGTCCCGCTCGCCGCTGTTCAACGATTTCTCCAGCGAGGAACTGTTGGCCGTTATTCAAGGCCTCAACCTGCTCAATTTCGAAAGCGGCGAGATCGTTTGCTCGGAGGGAGAGCCGGGCGGCAGTATGTTCCTATTGGCCGGCGGTACCCTGCGTGTTTATGTTCGCAATGCGCGCGGCCGGAATAACCAGGTGCGCGTTCTGGAATCGGGTTCGTTCTTCGGCGAAATCTCGTTGATCTCCAAGGAGCCCCGGTCGGCCACCATCGTTTGTGCGTCACCCTGTGAAATCTTGGAACTGGATATGGACGCACTGAAGACCATTACCCAGAACCATCCCAACGTACCACGCGTGATCCACGCCTATTATAAACGCCGGCTCAACAGTCCCGAGGAACAGGAAGCCCGCACGTAATCTATGTGCCGGCCAGGGCGGTCAACCACTTGCGATTCTCTTCCGCCTCGGCCGTAAAACGCGCGGCGCGCAGGGGGAGATTGCGACGGTAGGATTCCGCGTGGTCCAACATTTCCTTGACCCGGGCGAGCAGACTCGCTTCATCGATCTCGCGCCAATCCATGGCGCACTCGCCGCACTCGGCGCGGTTGAAGAAATCGATGATGCGGCTCTCATAGGCAACGGCGGTGACCGGTGTTCCCATGGCCACGGCAAACACGGCCGATCCCAACCGGCCGGCAATGACCGCCTCCGCCTCTCCGATCAAACCCATGACCTCCGGTGCGGTGTAGCGTCGGCTCAGGACGCGCAGCTTTTCGGGTTCCTCGAAATAGGGTCTCAGCGCCGACGCGGTGGCCTGGTCCTCGGCCGGGCTCGGATGCATGGGGATCATGACCAATTGGTAGCGCCGCGCCAGAAAAGCCAGGGTCTTGCCGAGCGCCTTGTTTACCATGGCGGGTCGTTGCGGTTCGAAATCAGACCCGCGCTTCACCCAATCGGGCAGTTGTTCGTTCATCAAACGGGTGGTGACGACAATGTAGGGACGATCGGGATCGATGCCCTCGGCATCCAGGATTTCCCGAGTACGTTCGGGGGACGCGGGTTGCAGTCCGAACCGCGGGTCGGCAAACAGGACGGGTTTGACCTGTACCTTCAACGCCGTCAGCAGATCCAGGCAGACCGGTTCCCGCATGGCGACGGCGGCCATTCGATTGAACAGGAACCGGTACAACGACCGGCCCCAACGCGTGGTCAGGGGAAACAGGGTGGTCCCGTAGGCCATTACGGGGGTCCCCACCGCTCGGGCAAGTCCGATGAGCAGCCCGCAGACGGCGGCTTGTTTGCGGTCTTCATAAAAGGGTCCGCCCACGATCACGAATAGCCGGGCTCCGATCAGCGCTCGCAGCACGCGAAACAGCCGAGCCGTTGGGAAAACCACGACATCGGGGGCCTGGCTCTGAATGAGATGACCGTCGCGCATGAATAAAACGATATCGGCATGGGGAAACTGTCGGCGGCAGGCGCTCATGACGCTGAGAACCTGGGCTTCGTCCGCTACCTTCTCCAGAGAAGTTCCCCAAATACATATATTTCCAGTCACAACCATGCCCTTGCCACGCTAATTCCAGGGTGACTATACCACAGAACAAGAGTTCAAGGCTCGTCCTGTGAGGCGGCGACACAGCCGTCACATGATTATTCGGCCGAATCAACTGCCCGAACACATCGACACATCCTCCTCTTCTATCCAAAACAAGGTACGCTCCCGCCGAACAAAGGCATTTTTGCAGTCAGGGAAGCTTATACCCCCGGTTACAACCGTCTATTCGTATTCAAAGAAGGATGTCGCCCGGATGACATCCTTCTTTCCGATTTCGTATAAAGATGGACCTGCCCGAATAACAATCTATCCGAACTGGAAGAAGCCTCGACCCGTCCCGACATCGATGTATTGAGATCAAAACAAGGATAGTCCCCGGTGCACATCTGCATAAATGCATTTACGAGGGGTTGTCGGGGCAGCAACAACCTTCTTTGTACCGGGTTGTGATGCATCGAGAAGACCGAAATTTCCCTTCACAAAGCCGATCAATTGACAACCCAAAAGCAACCTCTCTCACCAAAGCATTCGATCGTCGAAAACAAGACGACCCGGTCAGACTCGCCGACGAATCTATGTTATGAGAATGTAAAGAAAAGGTTAAAAACCAGTTTCCTGAGCCGATATCCTTTTCTTTTACGCATTGTCCTAATGAACGCCTCATTAAACAAGGGTCACTGAATCGACCTCAAGGGGAGAAGTGCGCGATGCTTCAGGATTCAAGCTGTGTACGTTATTTGTCCACCCAGTCTTGCCGTGTTTTGATTACCATGTGTTTTGTTCTGACGACGGTTACGCCCGCTTTTACTCAGACCTGTACCGGCGACGGTTGCGACAGCCTGACCGCTTCCGATCTACGTGGCGTCTTCGCCGCCTGGGGTGGAGCCGGTTCCGATTGTAACGGCGACGGCGAAGTGTCTATTTTGGATTTCGTTTGTGTCTTATCCGAAGTCCCCGATCTGGACCCTCCCCAACTAAACCCCGTGGATGACCAAACAGTGGGTATCGGACAACAGCTTTCCTTTACCGTTTCCGCCACTGACCCCAACGGGGACACGCCCACTTACTCCGCTGAATCCCTCCCGGAAAACGCGACTCTCGACTCGAATACGGGACAGTTCGATTTTACGCCGGTCAGCGGTCAAAGGGGCGTGTACCAGGTGACCTTCAAGGCAAGCGACGGCTTGCTGGTGGACACCATGACCGTATCCATCACGGTTGCGGGCGGCGGCCTGGATGCAGATCCCGCCGATTTAAGTGTTGCCGAGGACAATACCCTGGTCGTCGTATTGACCGGAACCGCCGAGGCAACTGATGATCCGGTGTTCGAAATCGTAGACGAGCCGGAAACCGGCGTATTGACCGGAACGCCGCCGGAAATCACCTACCTGCCCGATCCCAACGTTCACGGCAACGACCAGTTTACCTTTCGCATCGGAGACGGAATCGACTGGAGTGAGCCCGCCGCGGTTACCATCACCATTACCCCGGTAAACGACCCGCCGACCGTACAGGATCTTCATGTGTTGACCACGGCCGAAACGCCGGTTCCCCTGGTTCTGGTCGGCAACGACCCCGACCAGGACACCCTGGATTTCATCGTCGAAAGCCAACCCGCGCACGGAACCCTCAGCGGAACCGCCCCCGATCTCGTCTATACTCCGGCAGACGGTTACCTGGGTTTGGACAGCTTTACTTTCCGAGCCGAGGACGGTTTCGATCAGAGCGGACTTGCCACGGTCATGCTGAACACCGCCTTGGGCGCCCCTACTTTAGACCAACACGACACTCTGACAACCGAAGAAACCATTCTCCTCGAAGGCGATGCCCCGGCCGCCGACGAGGTTGAAATTGCCTGGCCGGCCGGACTTTTTACAGTCCCGGTAACCAACGGACGCTTCAGTGCCGATGTCCCGCTGCTGTCCAACCGCAAGAACATGATCTTCTTGACCTCCGTCAAGGCAAGCGAACGTAGCGCCCCCAGAGCAACCAATGTAACCAACGACGGGGCCGCGCCGTCCCTGGCCGTTTTATTTCCGCCTGCCGGAGCTCGACTGACTGCCGGCAGCACCGACGTGGCCGGCACCGTGGGCGATTCTCTGAGCGGCTTCCTGGGCCTGACGGTCACCGTAAACGGCCGCCCGGCCCTGGTGGACGTGGGAATCGGCACCAACGGCAGTTTCTTCGCCGAGGCGGTTCCCCTGAACGGCGATGCCCTGAACGACCTGGTCGTGGTGGCCAGGGACGCCCTGGGTAATGAGATCACGCGCATGATCACCGTATTGCAGGAAACGGCCGGCCCGAATGCCGCCCGACTGCAAATGATTTCGGGCAACGGCCAGGATGGAACCATCCAGGAAGTACTGGGAGAGCCGGTGGTGGTCAAGGTGACCAATCCCGACGGCAGCCCCCTGGTAGGCAAAACCGTCACCTTTAAGGTCAATCGCAGCGACGGTAGATTGGGCCCCGGCGCCCGGGGGGTTCAGGAAGATACATTCAGCTACCAAACCCGTACGGACAGTGACGGTTTGGCGCGAGCCTGGTGGCGCATGGGCATGGACGCGGGTTGCGGCAACAACCGCCTTGAAGTGACGTCCGCGGGCGTCGCCGACACGGTTTACTTCTGTGCCTCCGCGGCCCCGGCCCCGGCGCGCCAGATCAACGTTGGGACGGGCAACAACCAACGCGCCGAGGTCGGCGCGCCCGCCTGCGAGCCCCTGGTGGTTTGGGTCAGCGACGGCTGCAACGGCGTAACCGGCGTTCCGGTGACCTTCCGGACGGTAGGCGGCTCCGGCAAGGTTAACGAACAGGATCAGGTCACGGTTTTAACCAGTGAGACGGGACATGCCCGCGTGAACGCCGCCTTGGGCAGCGAGCCGGGCAACCACTATTTCGAGGCGGATTTCCCGAACAATCCCGGCGAACCGGTGGTCTTCTCCCTGTTCGGTTATTTCCGCGAGGAAGGACGGCCCACCTCCTTTTCCGGTCTGGTGATCGACAATGCCAACCGGCCCATCGAGGGTGCGCGTTGCATCTTGGAAGCAGGCGGTCAATCCTTCGGCCCGATTTTTTCCAGTGTAGACGGAACCTTCAGCTTTACCGATATCCCGGACGGGTCCGCCGATCTTTACGTGAACGGACTCGTGGCAACCGGTTTGAACGGGGCCCCGATCCCCGCCGGCAGCTTTCCCTCCCTGCACTTCGAACCGGTGATCGTCCCCAATGTAGACAACCAGTTGCCGATTCCGGTCAAGCTGCCGCAACTGAATCCGGCGAATGCCGTGGTTTTCGATAACACTCAAGATGTCATTTTGCGGGTAGAGGAAATGGAGGGGCTGGAGATGCTGGTCAAAGCGGGTTCCATGACCCGCCCGGACGGTACGAAGCCCTCGCCGTTCGACCCCGCGATCCTGAGCTTGAACGCGGTGCACGCGGACGATGTGCCCATGCCCATGCCGGACGGAGCGGCGCCGCCGTTCGCCTGGACCTTGCAGCCGGGCGGCGCGCACTTCGACCCGCCGATCGAGATCCGTTACCCCAACATGAGCGGCCTGCCGCCGGGCGCGGTCGCCTGGTTCCTGAGTTTCGACCACGACACCAACAATTTCGAGATTGTGGCCTCCAGTACCGTAAGCGAGGACGGCACCACCATCGTAACCGACCCGGGCGTCGGCCTGTCGATCGCCGGGTGGGGCTGTAACTGCCCGCCTTATGCGGTAACCGGTGAGTGTGAGATGGACCCTTGTGAGGAGGCTCTTGAAGATTTGTGCGATAGGGCAGATGCAGATTCCGGTTCTGTATCGGGACCTATTTCCTGGCAGTTGAAATGTCTTGCCGAACGCTCTTGTGAGGAGGATGCTCCTCAATGGGTGAAAAATACGCACACCACAAATGCTACCAATAACACAGGTATCCCTTTTGGTGAGTATATACCGGGCTGGCTTCCCATTTTAATTCCATCACCGCCGCCTCTGCCGCGTATTCCTGTCCCTGCCAGTGAGATCGGGTTTGTAATTGAAGGTCATATGCACTTTGCCCTGGATTTAATACCATCTTGGTGGCGAGATTGTGAAACGATAGACGATGATGAACACAACCATTTTTTAGATGAGACATTACGACCTTGTCTACAATCCAACCCGGAACTGTCGCCGGTCCTCAAATTCTTCGGGGATAAGGTAATCCCCTTTATGGGAAAAGCAACCAGAGAAATCATTCAAACCCTTTGTCCTTTGAAGAGTTTCGATCTATCGAAAGCTGGTGAACTGGAGTTACCTCCACCACCGGAAAAAGAAAACCTCTTCATCCCCGGTTTGAATGAAAGCCCCCTTGAAGTGAGTGCTGTCGACAGTCGTTTCTTCTTGAACGTGGGGGATACGGTTCAGTTAAGAGTAAGGCGACAAGAAAGTGATGGATCATATACCGATATTACCGCAACGGATACTTTATATTTCGGAATGACGGGAAGAATGCCCGATGCGGTCTCTATCGATGACCAAGGGTTGATGACTGTTTTGGATACTCCCTCACCGATCACGTCTATCCGCTTACCTTTACTCGTCATCGTACGAAACGGCGATGATTTCGGAATAGGCCAATTCGCGATTATCGACGATGACACTGATGGTGATTTCATTGTCGATACAGTCGAGGTCCGATTGGGTCTGGACCCTTTGCAAGCAAATACTCTCGATTCCGATTTGGACGGAGACAAACTGGCAGATATTCTCGAGGTTCTCTTTGGAACCCATCCGCTGGTCTACGATACCGATGGGGACAATCTAAGCGACGGTTACGAGGTTGAAAACAACTTCGACCCGCTTTCTCCGAGCGGTGATTTTCTTGCAATCGACGACACCTGGACCGTAACGGTTAACGGCCAGGCGGTTCAGGTCAACCCGGACGGAACCTTCCGCATTCCCAATATATCGGCGGCGGACCAGTTCGGCGAAGACGGTCCGGGCAGCGTGCCCGATTTCCTAAGTGACGACTTCCTGCGCCTGGTGGGATATAAAACCGAGGACGGAATCACCACCTGGGTCTTCAGCGATCCGTTTCAGATTCGCCAGGGCCAGACCTACCTGATCGATAATCTTACCTTTACGACGACGCCGCCGCCCATGCCGCAATCCATCGAGATCCGTTCGGAAACCGATGTCATTGCCCCCGGCGAGACCCTTCAATTATCGGTCATCGGGCTCCTGGCCGACGGCACCCCGACCGACTTGACCGGACGCGACAAGTGGACCGTCTACCGTACCAGCAACCGGCTCTTTGCCGTGGTCGACAAAGACGGCCTGGTGACGGCTCGCCGGGAAGGTACGGTCATGATTACAGCGGTCAATGAGGGCGCGGTTTCCGTGAAGCGCATCATCGTGGCCGGCAATACCTCCGACACCACGGCCGAGGGCTTTGTACGCTTGAACGGCAACCCGGTCGAGGGCGCCGAGGTTCGCAGCGATATCGGCGGTTCCGTGACCACCGCGCCGGACGGCTCCTTCTCGTTGACCCTGGATGTCCCCGGCGGTTCCAGGGTAGCCCTGTCCGTTTCCGCCAACGTGGGCGGTGAAGATTATCGAGGCGGCACGCCCTCTTTGCCGATCACCGTGGGCGGCATCACCGATTTCGGTTTTATCGACCTGATCCCGGGTCGAGACACGGACGGCGACGGCATCACCGATGATTGGGAAGCCGTCCTGGGGTTGAATGCCAATAGTATCGACAGTAACGGCAACGGAATCTTGGACGGAGATGAAGACCGTGACGGCGACGGCCTGACCAACCGGTTCGAGTTGGCTTTCGGCTTGGACCCCGGCAATGCCGACAGCGACGGCAACGGCATTCCTGACGGCGAGGAAGACAGCGACGGCGACGGTTTGACCAACCTGGAAGAACTGGCCGCGGGCACCGATCCGTTTTCGGCGGATACCGACGGTGACGGTATGTCGGACGGTTACGAGGTACGCTACGGTCTGAATCCCAACAACCTGGGCGATGTCAACCAGGACCCCGACGGCGACGGCCTGACCAACGGCGAAGAAGCCGTCTTGGGCACCGATCCCTTCAACGGCGATCTTACCCCGCCGCAAGTGGCGGCCGTGCTTCCTGATGACGGTGCAACCGACATCCGTTTCAATCAAATGGTCGTCATTCGCTTTGACGAGCCCTTGTCGCCCCTTTCCGTCGGACCCGACAGCATCGTTTTATTCAATCAGTCATCGGGCAACCTGCCGGGCGAATCCTTTTTATCGGTAGACGGCCTGTCGCTGGTCTTCCGGCCCGATTTCAACCAGGTGCCGCACGGCGAGGAGATTCGGGTCACCGTCAGCGGGTTGACCGATCTGGCCGGCAATCCCATGGCTGCCGATCATGTGACCACCTATACCACCAATCTGTTTGCCGATGGGGAAGCGCCTTCCATTCGCTTCGCCAATCCGGAAAACAGCGAAGACGACGTACCCTTGAACGCGGCCGTGACGGTCGTCTTTGACGAGAGAATGGACCCCTCGTCCTTTACGCCGGACTTTTTCTACATCACCGACACGGTATCGGGAGAGAGAGTAGCCGGTGAAATTCAAATAGCGGATGATTATCGCCGTGTATCCTTTCTACCCGTGCGTCCTTTTGCAGTGGGTCGCCGTCACGACCTGAACCTGAGCACCAACGTGACTGACCTGGCCGGAATCGGTCTCAGCGGCAACCGGTTCTTCCGCTTTACCACTGCCTTTCAGCCTGATACCCAAGCGCCGGCCCTGGTTCGCAGCAGTCCGGCGGACGGTCAAACCGATGTGCCCTTGAACACGCGCATCATGTTAGACTTTTCCGAGCCCTTGCGCGTCACCGCCCTGGATGAGGCGATTGTGGTTGATCGATCCGGCAATATCGTCACCGGCACTCTGGAAACCGGTTTGGGTAATCGCCGTGTCACCTTCGTCCCCGATGCCTTGCTGCAACCCGGGGCCGCATACCGCATCGCCGTCAGTGAAGACATGCGCGACCGAGCGGGCAATCCGTTGGTCGGCGCCGTGGATATCCAGTTCACCACGGGGACCGAGCTCGATGAGCCGCCGCCCCAAATCGTCTCCGTAGACCCCGGCCACAATTCCGATCAGGTTCCCTTGGACATCCGGCCGAGCGTGGCTTTCAGTGAATCCGTCAACCCCTTGACTGTAGATGCGGGCAATATCTACCTGCGCTACGATCAAGGCGGCATCAACATTCCCGCCGACCTGACGCTTTCGGCCGATAACACCACGGTGACCCTGACGCCGGTCGAGAACCTGAAACCCGGCTTCGTTTACCGATTCTATGTCACCGACGTCGAAGATTTACCGGGTCAGACGGTCCTCGGCAGCGCCCACCGCGCCACCTTCACCACCACCGGCGAAATCGACGACCAACCGCCGACGGTTCAACTGGTCAGTCCGCCGGACGGCAGCAGCGGCGTACCCGTCAACGCGGTAATTGCGGCCAGGTTCGACGAACCTGTCCGTACGTCCGGTTTCCGTGATGATATGTTCACGGTTTCGGCAGGCGGGCCGCCGGTTTCGGGCAGCTACCAATTTTCCAACGACTATCGATCGATTGTTTTCACCCCGGACGGGCCGCTTGCAAGCGGAACGAGTTATACGGTTCAACTTGGCGGCATGACCGACTTCTCCGGTAATCCGGCGGCAGTAGTACAGACAAGTTTCACCACATCCGCTTCCAGCGTTGCCGACCAGACGGGGCCCGAGGTCGTATCCATCAGTCCGGCGCACCAGGAAACCGGGGTCGATCCGTTCACGCCGGTAGTGATCACCTTCAGTGAGGCCGTCGATCCGCTGAGAGTGAACCCCGTCCATCTGCCCATTACCGTGGAAGGAGTAAGCGGCAACCTGGCCGGTGAATACAGCACCGTCGGCGCCGTGGTGACCTTTACGCCGCGCCCGCCGGATGTCAGAACGCCGCCCCCCAATCGCCGCATACGCGTGATCGTGCATACCGGGGTCCGCGACCTCGCCGGGAACGGGGCCGTCTATTTCAGCAGTTGGTACGACACCGGCGGCGATCAGGACACCACCCCGCCCTTCGTGGTTTCCATGACCCCGGCGGACGGCAGCACCGGCATGGGTCCGTATCAGCATGTATCCCTGCTGATTTCCGAATCCTTGGACGCCGACACCATCAACAGCACGAACTTCCTCTTTTATGTGAACGGCCAGGCGCTGAGTACCGGTGTGGAGCGCTCGGTGGACAACCGCCGCGTGACCCTGCGGAGAAACTTGCCTGCCGACAGTGTCATCAACGTCATAGCAAGCAACGGGGCAACGGACCTCTCCGGGAATCCCTTGACTGAATTTTCCGGCTCTTTCACCACCGGTCCCGCGGCCGACTTCGATCGACCATCCGTATCCATTCAAATTCCGTCCGGTAATGCTCGAAACGTTCCAAGCGATACGGCCGTCACGCTGTATACATCGGAACCGCTCGATCCGGCCACGGTGTCGGGAGCCTTTTTCGTTTCGGAAAACGGCCGTTTGAAAGAGGGGTCGGTCAGCGTCACCGGCAACGGTCGCGCCCTGGTATTCGCGCCCACCAATCCGTTTCTGCCCGGGGCCGAAGTTCGCGTCTTCCTGGAAGAGACGGCGCTTGACCCGACCGGCAATACCGTTTACGCCTACCAGGGCATCTTCTATATCGCCGAGGAAGTGCGTTTCGATACGCCGCCGGTCCTGATCGACTACGTGGGCATGGACAACGGCGCGCCCGTCAATACCATTCTGGAAATAGCCTGGTCCAAACCCTTGGACCTCACAACCATCAGCGCCAATACGGTCAATTTTACCCAGGGTGGTTCCCTGGTGTCTTCAACCATCGGCACCACGGCCGGCGGGCGTCATATCCGCATTACTCCCAGGGACCCCTTGCTGCCCGAGACGACCTACAATGTACGCATTTTCAGCAATAGTATCTTCGATACAGACGGGAACCCGTTGCCCTCCTTCAATCGTTGGTTCACCACCGGTTCCGGGTCGGACTTGAATCCACCGGCGTTGACCCTTGTTTCTCCGCCGGACGGTTTCGAGGGTGCGAGCTTGAACAGCCGCATTCGCGTCCGTTTCGACGAGCCGGTGAACCGCCTGTCCGTGAACGGCGACAGTTTGCGACTACAGGCAGAAGGCAGCATCCCGGTCGATTTCGGCATTTCCTTCACCAACGACAATCTGGATGTCCTGGTTCAGCCGGTTGCCCCGCTTGCCCCCAATGCGCTCCATACAGTAACCCTTAGCGGCATTCGGGATATGGCCGGTTTGCCCTTGCCGGTCTCTACCTTCCAGTTCCTTACGGGCGATGATATCGACCTGACCCGGCCTTCCAGGGTTTCGACCAACCCGCCGAATAATGCGACCGATATTCCCCTATCGACCGCCGTTTCCGTTTTCGTGGACGAACCCCTTGATCCCGGCAGCCTGGATGCGAACTTCTACCTGTATGACGGCTTCATCCACCAAAGAGTTCCCGGGACCCGGCAACTGAGCGCGGACGGTCGAACAGCCTGGTTCATCCCCGATGCGCCGCTTGCGCCGGGACGAGATTTCGACCTGTACTATTACGAGTTGAGAGACCTGGCGGGTAACCAGTTGAGGAACTACGGGCGATTGGACTTCCGAACAGGTTTGCATTCTGACTTGGAGGCCCCCGAGGTGGTCGATGCCGGACCACCCGCCAACTTTGATATTCCCACCAACGCCTTGATCTTCTTGCGCTTCTCCGAGCCGGTCAAGCCGGAAACCCTGGATGTTTCCCTGGAAACCGATCAGCCCGTCTCGTTCTCTACCGCCTGGTCCGACGGTAATCGCGTGGTCAAATTACGACCGATCAGATTGCTGCCCGCGAACACAACCGTCAGCGCAACCCTGAGTAATATCCAAGACATATCCGGTAATGCGCTGACCACGCCCTACACCCTCAGCTTCAGCACCGAAACAGGTACAGAGTTGAACAATCCCAGAATTGTTCAGGCGGACCCAAGGGACAACAGTTACGGCGTACCGGTCAATGCAAAGATGCGGGTTTACTTCGACCAACCCGTCAGTTCGGCTTCCGTTCATCACAATCATGTCTACCTCTACCGCGGCGCCGACAGTAAACGCGTCCAGGCAAGTTTGAGCCTGTCCGCTGACGGTCGTGCGGTGACACTGACACCGAATGACTTATTGGAAACAGGCACCGATTATATTTTCAGGGTTTCGTCCCTGGAGAACCTGGCCGGTCGCGGTCTTAACAACAGCATCTACCACGACTTCACGACCGCGTTGGAAGAAGACCATACAAGCCCGTTCATCACCGCGGTCAATCCGCCGGACAATGCGACGGGCGTGCCACTGTCACTGAAACTTCGCTTTCGCTTCAATGAGGACATCTCGGTGGAGTCCTTGCATGGGAATACCGTGCTTCTGACCCCGGAGAGCGGTTCGCCCGTGACGGGCACACTTGGTTTTGGGTCCAATCGCGATCTCCTGGAATTCGATCCTCACCATGATTTGTTACCCGACACCAACTACAGTATCGGCATCGAGCGTGTGACCGATCTGGCCGGGAATCTCATGACGCCGTTTACCGCCGGTTTCACCACGGGCGGAACGACGGACACGGAGAGACCTCGGGTGACTTCTATCAGCCCGGTGGACGGCGCCGACGATGTCCCCCTGGAAACTCCGATCGTCATCACTTTCAGCGAGCCGGTCGACCCCACCCTGGTTACCCCGGGCACCATCAGGATCGACCTCCGTAACGATCCGGGTCTGGTGGTCGGTTCCTTCCAAGTCAGCGGCAACGTGGTGACCTTCACGCCCCAGCCGCCGCAAAACCGGAGACCTCCTGCCGGGAGTCAGGTCGATATCTACGTGTCGAGTTCGCTCCGCGACCTTGCCGGCAATTCGGCCGTTACCTTCTCCAGCAGTTACACAACCGGCGGCAACCCCGATGACCAGACGCCGTTCGTTGTTTCCGTCAGTCCCGTCGACGGCGCCGACGGCATTAATCGAGATCAGGATGTCATCCTGGTGTTTTCCGAATCGCTTCAAGCCCATACGGTCAACAACCGAAACTTGAACCTACTGGCCGACGGTACGGCTCTGCAGCCCTCCGTCATCCGTTCGCCGGACAGCCGCGTCATTACGCTACGCGATCGTTTACCCGAAAACAGCACGATCACGGTCGTCGCCACCGGCGACCTGCTGGACCAAACCGGTAACCGCCTGGAGCCCTTTACCGCTTCATTTACCACGGGACCCGCGTACGACAATACCCGGCCTCAAGTGGTCAGCGCGCGTCCGGCCGACCGTAGCAACCGGTTGAACCCGAATACGGGAATCACCTTTTTCCTCAATAAACCCCTTGACGAAAACACCCTGGCCGACGCTTTCCTGGTCACTGAAAACGGTGTCGCCAAGGCCGGCGACGCCCTGGTGACCGCGGCCGGTAAAGCGATTACCTTCCAAGCGGCAACACCCTATGCCTTCGGCGCGCGGATTCAGGTTTTCCTGACGGATGCAGCCCTGACCACGGAAGGCGAGCCCTTCCTAAACTACGATGTGGATTTCACGATACAACCCGATTCGGCATCGGAAAACCCCCATGTGATCGACAGTACCGGCATTTACAACGGCACTCCCCGCAATACGCGCCTACATGTCCGGTTCAACGAAACCCTGGACCCCGCTACGGTCAATGCGAACAACGTCATCCTGACCGACAGCGACCGCAATCAGGTTTTGAGCGCCGTTACCCTCATCGACGGCAGCGTCATTCGCCTGGAACCTCAAACCCTTCTGGAGTCCGAGGCATTCTACACTTTGGAGGTTACGCGCGATGTCCTCGATCTGCAGGGGAATGCGATCAATCGCTACGCCCGATCCTTCACCACGGGCGCCGACACCGACGAATCCGCGCCTGAGGTTATCCTGGTTTCCCCCATGGAAGGACTGAACGATCTGGGAATCAATGCCCTGGTCCGGGTGCGATTCAGCGAAGCGGTCGATCCGACCATGGTCAGCCTGGCTTCGCTGTCCCTGATCGACGCCTCCCGCAATCCCCTGCAAGATGCCTCAATCCAATTCGTGGAAGGCAACCGGGAAATCCTGGTAACACCGCATCTGCCGCTACAGCCCGGCACCGCCTACAATCTGGTCGTCAGCGGACTTGTCGACGGCGCCGGCAATCTTTCACCGGAGTTCACGACCGGCTTTACCACCGGCGAATTGCCCGATGTATCCCGTCCCGTTTACATCAACGGCAACCCGAGACCCAACGCCTCCGATGTGCCGATCAACTCGATCATCCAGGTGGGATTCAATGAACCGGTCGACCCGGGTTCCATCTTCGACAACGATTTTTATCTTTACCAAAGCGGTTTCGGTACGGTTGCGGGAACGCGCTCTATCAGCAATGACGGGCGTACGGTGACTTTTGTCCCCGAATCCGGTCTGGCCGCCGGTGAAGATTTCAGACTCTACTTCTATGATGTGCGCGATGTTGCGGGGAACCCCATTACAGGCACCACAAGTTTCCGTTTCTACACCGGATTCGACAACGACACAACCGGTCCCGAGGTGACGATGGTCAGTCCGCCCGACGGTTGGACCGATACGCCGCTGAACCCGCGTATCGCGATACAGTTCAACGAACCGATCCAAGCCGGCGGCTTGGAGGCCGTGACCTTGTCTTCCGGTGAAACCACGGCCGTGACCTATACTCTCAGTAACGGAAACCGTAAACTGACCCTGACCCCCAAGCGCCCGCTGGCCCCCGGTACAGCCTATACGTTGACGATCAACGGTCAACGGGATCTTGCCGGCAATGCCATGAGTCAACCCGTATCCACGGTATTCACCACGGCTGACGATGTCGACCTGCTGAGCCCGGTGCTTTCCTGGATAGACCCGGTATCGGGGGCCCGAGATGTCCCCACCAATGCTCGGGTTGCCCTGGTTTTCAATGAGGCGATGGACCCCACATCCATCCTGGCTACTCAGGTTTACATCCGGCATATCGACGCCGGCCGGAACCTGGAAACGGAACGGGTGTTCAGCGATGACTTGCGCCGGCTTTTGCTGATCCCGGCCCAATTGCTGATCCCGGCAAATCGTTACGAGGTCTATGTCACCGGCATAACCGATACGGCCGGCAACCCCCTGTCCGGGAACAGCTGGCGTACCACGTTTACGGTTGGTTTGAGCTCGGCCGATACCGCCCCGAACCTGATCGCCCTGAGCCCGCCGAACGGGGCGGTCAACGTGCCGGTCAACGCCTCGGTCAGGGCGCGCTTCGATCGCCCCGTCTCGACAGCCGTTGCCGGTGACGGCGCGCTGACACTTTCCGACGGCAACAGAGCTCCTGTCAGCGGTTCTCTGACCTTTAGCAATGACCGTCGCAGCGTAATCTTCCAACCCGATCAACCGCTCCTCACCAATACGGCCTACTCGTTTGAAGGCGCGGGCTTAACCGGTTTGGCCGGTAACATGATCGAAACCTTCGCCGGCAGCTTCACCACGATTGCCGACGATACGCCGGATACTACCCGACCCCGCGTTATCTCCTCAACCCCGGCCGACGATGCGACCGAGGTCAGCATCAATGCCCAAATCTCGCTGGTCTTCGACGAGCCGCTGGACCCGACCTCGGTGAATGCCGACAGCATGCGCATCACCGTTTCCGGCCAAAACGGAAACCTGCCCGGCGAGTACTCGGTTGCTGGCGCTAACGCGGTGTTCACGCCGTACGGCCTGTTGCCCGCCGACGCCCGCATCATCATCCAAGTCACCGGCAACGTTCGCGATCTGGCCGGCAACGGGTCCTACTCTTTCAACGCCGATTTCTACACGGCAAACGAACTGGATACGACGCCGCCCAATGTCCTTTCGATGACGCCCGCCGACGGATCGACCGGTATCGCGGTCAACCAGGTGGTCACCCTGACCTTCGATGAACCGCTCCGTTCCAGCACCATCGGTACCGAAGCCCTGGCCTTATTTGCCGGTGGCGAAAAGCTGTCTGCCACCGTCAGCCGATCGGCCGATAATCGCACGGTGACTCTAGGCGCCGACTTCCCACCGCACAGCACGGTGACCGTGGCCGCGACCTCTATGCTGACTGATTTGGCCGGCAATCCCCTGCCCGATTTTACCGGCAGTTTCCAAACGGGACCGGGCTTCGATAATAATCGACCGAGCGTCAACAATACCCGACCCGCCGGTGGTGCCGGCCAGGTCGACCCCGCGAGCCAGATCGTCGTCTTCATCAATGAACCGCTGGATGCATCCAGTATCCCCGGCGCCGTATTCGTCACCCAGGACGGCGTTGTGGTTGCCGGCACCGTTTTGGTTGAAGGCGAGGGCCGGATGGTTCGCTTCATTCCCGATCAACCGTTTGCTTATGATGCTTCGATTCAAATCACCCTTACCGACAATGCTACCGACCTCCAAGGTAATGCGCTGTACACCTACCAGAGCAGCTTCCGCACGCGTCCCGACCCGGCCGGAGAGCAGCCGCGCCTTATCGATACCTCAGGATTCAACGACCCCGTGCGTTTGGACGTGATCTTCGAGTTGGGTTTTGACAAACCCTTGGACCCCGCAACCGTAACCGGCGAGTATATTCGCCTTTACGACCAAACCCTCGGTGAAACGAAAGCCGCAAGTGTGACCCTTGTCGCTTCCGGTCGGGTGATCAGGTTGGCGCCCGATACGCCTTTGGTTTCCGACAATTATTATCGTTTCCGTATCGACGGCAACGTGGTTCTCGATTTGGACGGTAATGCAATTTCTTCTTACAACGACTACTTCTACGCCGGAACCGAATCCGGCCTTCCCCTTCCCGGCATCGACCTGGTTTCACCACCCGACGGCTTCGGGAATGTCAGCATGAATACCCGCATGCAACTGGTCTTCGACGCCCCGGTCAACCCGCTTTCCGTCAACCCCGACACCATAACCCTTACCGCCGGCCGAACCGTGCTGGGAGAAAAAGATTTCTCTTTCAGCGACGGGGACAGGCGCGTGTTGATAACGCCCCATATTCCCCTGGTTGCCGAGACCACCTATACCCTGACCGCATCGGGACTTACCGATTTGGCGGGCACAGCCCTACCCGATTTCACCACCACGTTCACCACCGGCTCAACCGTCGATACGGTTCGCGCCAATATCGTCGACACCCTGCCGAGAAACAGAGAGCAGAAGGTCCCGGTGAATACCGTCCTGACAGCACTGTTCGATGAACCCGTCGATCCCACCCTTAACGCCATGGTCCTGTATGATTACACCGCCGGCAGTAACGTTGCGGGTACCGTGATCCTGAGCCCTGACAGCATGCAGGTTCGGTTTGTACCGGACAGTCCTCTTGGCGCGGGCCACGAGTACTCTATGCAGGTCGGACACAACAGCAGGGACCTGGCCGGCAATTACGTCAACGGTAGGAACTTTAGCTTCACTACCGATTTCTCTGCCGACGACACGCCGCCTACCGTGACCCGAGTCAGTCCCGCCGACGCCATGACCAACGTCCCCACCAACAGCCGCATTACGATTCGGTTCGACGAAACCATTTCGGCTTTTTCCCTGGGAGGCGTTTCCCTTTCAACCGGGGGCAGCCCGGTGGATCTGATCCGACGCAAAGACGATGCGTCCTTGCTTACCTTGATTCCCAAGATCCCGCTTACTCCCACCGCGACCTACACCTTGCGAGTAGAGGGTGTTCAGGATCTCAGCGGAAACGAAATGGCGACGGCTCATGTGACGCAATTTACCACGGCCGCGGGCGTGGACCTTACCCGACCCTCCATCAGCTTTTCCGACCCGGCCGGCAATGCGGTGGATGTACCCTTGGATACTTTGATTCACCTGCGTTTTTCAGAACGGATCGATCCCAACAATATCACCTCGGATAACTGTTACCTGACCCATGCGAACAGTGGTCGTCGGGTGGCGGTTACTTATGTTTTCCCAGCCGACAGAAAGGCGGTCTCCCTGATTCCCAACGAACCCTTGGGGGCCGGGCAGGAATATTACGTCAGACTTAGCTCGACGACGGACCTGACGGGCCAGTCCTCAACGAACTCTTGGTATACCTATTTCACCACGGGCTTATCCGAAGACGATACCTCGCCGACCGTACTTGCGGTCAGCCCGCCGAACGGTGCAACCGGTGTTCCAGTCAACGCCCCGATACTGGTTCGTTTTGACGAACCGATGAGTGCGAACGCCGTCGACACCTCCACCGTATCATTGCATCGAGGCGGATCTGCATTGGATTGGACCTGGACCCTCACGGACAACAGGACCCTGCTCACCGTCAACCCGGTTGATCCGCTGCCCGTTTCGGCCTCGATTTCACTGGACCTGACCGGCTTGACAGACCTGTCCGGCAACGAACTCACCTTCCAAAGCGGATTCACCACCGGCGCCGATAGTGAAGCGGACCTTACCCGTCCTTCCGTAACCTCAGTCAGCCCCGCAAACGATGCCGTCGATGTTCCACCCGCCACGCCGATCGTTTTGACCTTCAGTGAAGTCATCGACCCGACCAGCGTGACACGGAACACCGTTCGTATCTACAACGCCTCCATCGACTACCTGGCCGGCGCCTACAGCGTCAACGGCGCCGTGGTTACCTTTACGCCCAAACCCAATGACAACCGCACTCCTGTTCCGCAATCGAGGGTCAATATCCGGGTTTCTTCGGTACGAGATCTCGCCGGTAACTCGGTCTCTACCTTCTACAGCGACTACACTACCGGCGGCGAGGCGGATACCATACGGCCCCGCGTAACCTCCGTATCCCCGATCGACGGTTCCCAGGGTCTGGGCCCGGACACCCGGGTCGTGCTGACCTTCTCGGAAGCTCTTGAATACGGGACCATCGGCACCGGTTCGATCAGACTGTTCGCCGACGGGGAGGCCGTCTCTACCTCCCTGAGCCGGCAGAGGGATAACCGAAGCGTCATCATTACCTCCTCCAACCTGCCGAGTGACAGCCTGATCGATGTGGTCGCCACGGACGGCTTGACGGACCATGCCGGCAATCCGCTGATCCCATTCAGCAGTAGTTTCCGCACGGCGCCCGCCGCCGACGAAAGCCGTCCCTCGGTGATCAGACAGCGCCCCGCCGCGGGCGCAAACAATGTAGCGCCGGATGCGACGGTGACCCTGTTCACCAACGAGGCACTGGACCCGAACAGTTTGCCCGGCGGTATTTTCGCGACTCAAAACGGCGAAGTGATTGCCGGTCAGGTTACGTTGAGCCCGGACGGACGCGCGGTCACCTTCCTACCCGATCAACCCTTTGCCTTCGGCGCCTCAATTCGTGCGTTCTTCACCGAGGATGTGCACGATCTCTCCGGGAACCGGGCTTACGCCTACAACCAGGTTTTCCGCATCGCCACCGACCCGCTCAACGAGGCTCCCTACCTGGTGGATGTCACCGGGGTTTCCGGGGCGGCGCTCAATACCGTGATTCGAATCGGTTACAGTGAGCCCCTCGATGCCGCCGGCGTCACCACCGATAACGTGATCTTGCGCCGTTCCTCTACCGGAACGGACCACCCGGTTCGCGTCGACCTGGTTGACGGCTCTACCGTCATTCGCATGCGTTTGGAGTCACCGCTGGAAGCGCAAAGTTCGTATCGAGTGATCATCCCCGAGAGCACCGTTTTCGACCTTCAGGGCGAAGCGGTGCCCGCACTTAGCTATTACTTCAGCACAAGTACGGAAATCGACAGCGCCGTGCCCGTGATCGAACATTTCTCCCCGCCCGCCGGGTTTAGCAACATCAGCCTGAATGCCCTGGTCCGTATCCGATTCAGCGAGCGGATGAATCGCCTCACCTTCAATGAGAGCAGTGTGTCTCTGGTTCCCGACGGAGGGTCGGCGCTACCGTTGTCCATTGCCTTCGAGGACGGAGACCGCGAGGTCATCCTGACGCCGCAAACCTCCCTGCCGCCGCAAACCCTTTTCGAAGTGACCCTTGACGGCGTGACCGACCGGGCCGGTAATGCCGTGGTCAGCACGACCCGACAATTCACCACGGGGGATGCCTTGGACACGACACCGCCGGACGTTCTATCCACCAATCCGGTTGACAACAATACCGATGTACCCGTTAACACGCCTGTCATCGCCGTGTTCAACGAACCCATCGATCCCGGCACCCTGGAGAATCATGTCTATATCTATGACCGAAGCACCAACCAAAGGGTCGATGTCACGCTCTCCATCTCGCCTGATGCGCGGACTCTGACCCTTGTGCCCACGCAACTGCTCACGGCGGAAACGTCCTACTACCTCTACCTGGACGACCTGCTTGACCTGTCCGGGAATCGGTTGCCCTACCATCGGATCGACTTCACGACCTCCAATGCGGTAGACCTTTCCGATCCTAACGTGATCCGCATCAGCCCGGAAGACGGTGCGACCGGTCTGCCGATCAATACACGCATTTCCGTCATGTTCAGCGAACCGATACGCCAAACGGATTTGGAAGAGATTGAACTTGCAGTTGGCGGCCTGCCGGTGCCCGTGGAACGCGGTCTGATCGACGGACGACGTTTAGCGATAGTGCGCCCCCTGGTTCTCCTGGACCCCGCGACCGATTACCGCCTAGATGTGGGCATCATGCGGGACACGGCCGGAAACTCCTTACCCGCTCCGATATCCGCCGTGTTTACCTCCGGCTCCGGCGCGGATTTGGTACGGCCTTTCACAACCGTGGTCGACCCCGAATGGGGGGCTTCCGCGGTTCCCACCAACAGCTTGATCTACCTCGGTTTCTCCGAACCGATCGATCCCAACGCAATCCGCGACGATACTTTCTACTTATGGCATTCAGAAAGCGGCAGGACACCCACCACCATCACCTTGCCCTCCGACCGGCGCGGCGCCTTCCTGTTCCCCCTGGATCCGCTTGATCCGAACACCCGCTACGACGTCTATGCAACCGAGATCACCGATCTCGCCGGCAATCCCATGACGGGTAGTTCTCGGGTCACCTACTTCGTGACGGAAACAGGAGCGGCAACCGGACCAATGACCGTCACGACGACAACCCCGACTGACGGCGCAACCGGAATCGCGGTGAATAGCGCATTGACCCTGCAATGCGACAGAAGTATAGCCGCCTCGAGTCTGAGTCCTGACGCGGTCCGTCTTTCCACCGCCGGCAATACAGTCGACGGTGATCTGTCCTTCGGAGGAAATCGCTCGATCCTGGTCTTTACTCCGTCGGCTCCCCTTCAGCCCGGCACGACCTACACCTTGGAAATCCAATCTCTCTACGACCTGGCGAACAATACCGTCACCCCGATCGCCATTACCTTTACCACGGCATTGAATCCTTAGGGTTCTCTCGTCGAACCATCTTAAACCGAATCCCGGCGACGCCTACGGCGCGCCGGCTCCCGAGGGAGGTTTTTACTCCTGGTGTCATGATTTGTGTGGTTATTTGTCCACGGTGAAAAAGGTCAGTTGAGGGCCCCGGAACCCTGCCCATTGCTTCCCGCTCAGGTGTTGGGCGAAGGCGACATCGCCCATGGGACCGCAGGTCAGCTTGACCGTGCGGCGCGACCTGGTTTTGGGGTCCATGATCTGGAGAATGCGGTAATCGCCCGCCACCGTGTTCTCCGTCATGACAAAGCCCAATTCGTCGCTTGCGGTGACCCCGGCCAGGGTGGGTAGACTGAAATCTTGCCGGGTTTCGGCCGCTCTTTGCAGTTCGGCAGGGTAACTCCTGGGGTCGGCCATTTCCAGTTTGCCCAGGTCCCAGATTTCGCCCTCGGCCAGGTTGAGCACGGCGTAGTAGATGGTTTTCTTGAGGCTGAGAGTGGTGTAGATGATGGCGAAATCACCCGTGCGCGCCATCTGGCAATAGCGCCAGGGACAGCGGTCGCTCTCGTCCTCGGCCATCAAAGGGATGATTTCAGTATTGCCGCCATGCCGCCAGGTGAGGGTGACGCTCGATACGTCGCGAGGGTGGGCCCCGCTCAGTTCGATGTTGTTCTTGGCATCCACATAGGTCAGGGTTCCGGTGTTGATGCTCGAATTGATCAACTGCCCCGCGCGGTCGAACGATTCGATGCGACGGCCCGAATCGTGGTACAGCTTCACCTGCCCTTCCTGCACGGTCAGGTTGCGGAAGATGGGATCGAATTTGCCCGGCGCCTTGCCCTTGCCGCCCGCAATGGCCAGGGCTTGTCCCTCGGTGCTGATGAACCAGAGTTGATAGGCGCCGTCCAGTATGAAGAGGCGATCGTCGTCGCGCACCATGGCCACCGGCGGGGCAAACCGCGCCGAACCATAACCGCTGACGTTCGGGCCGAGGCCGGTAACGCGAAGCTGTTCCATATCGGCGACCCAAAGAAAGGTAAGCATCCATATCATCACGGCGAACTCCTCCGATAAGCAAAGACGGCATCGCGGCCGTCCCGGATCAAGGCATGAAAGATTTTAGCCTGAGTGAAGCCGGCCGGCCAAATCATTTCCCTTAAGAAAAGCCCGCGCGAGGGGGGCGAGGCTTTGTTATAATGAACCGGTCTTTCCGGGTAAGGTCTAGCTTGGTGTTCTGCACCGTGAGCGGCGTTGCGCCGTTCGAGAATTTTCCTGACATTACAGCACAAGGAAGACTGTTTCAGATCCCGCTTCGGAATAGGTGTTCCCTACCCTACGGCGGTCTGGAGCAACCCCGCCGATCGTGGTTCCGCCGTAGGGTAGGGAACACCTATTCCGGCGGGATCGGTGAGTCTTCCATTGTCCCCGGTCTAGAAGTAGACGAAACCCGCGGGCCGCTCGAAAGAGCGGCCTTCTCATTTTGCGCGTTGCCGCGGACGGTTTCCGGTGGAAGAACCTCAACCTTCATTGACCCCTCACGTGATCCGGGTATAATACCCAAGCCCTGAACGGGCATCACCCGCAATGTAAGGACAAGCTGTTGTTTGAAGGTTCCGAGAAGAAAGTTGAGATCGTGGTAGATGACTCCGCGGGCTCCCTTCGCGCCGCGCATATTCCCTGGGGGAAGGTGGTAGCTCGCGCAAACGCCTCTATCCTTTCCAAGATCAGCAGCCGGGAACTGGACGCCTACCTGCTCAGCGAGTCCAGCCTGTTCGTCTATGACAACGCCGCGATTATGATCACCTGCGGAACCACCACCTTGATCGACGCCGTCAGCGAGATCCTGAACTTCGTCCCCGCGGAAGCCGTGCGCCTGCTGACGTACGAACGCAAGAACGAGATCGACCCGGACGCCCAACCCACCAGTTTCGACGACGATGTGGCCCGGCTGAACACGAAATTACCCGGTGAAACCATACTTTTCGGCGATCCGCACGGTAACCATGTCCGCCTGTTCCACTACCGGCGCGCCGATTTCACCGCGCCCGGCGATGACATCACTCTGGAAATCCTGATGCACGACCTGGGTCCCGCCACGCGAAACCTGTTCCACATCGAAAACGGGCGCGAGGGCATTCAGGCGCAAACCGGTTTATACCATTTGTTCCCCGGCTTTACCTGTGACGATTTCGTATTCGATCCGGTGGGCTATTCCTTCAACGGCATCGGGCCGGACGCCTATTCCACCTTCCACGTCACGCCGGAACAGGAATGCTCCTACGCCAGCCTGGAAACCAACTTCCAGTTTGCCGACGAGGAGGCCGTGAACCGCACCATTCAAAAGGTGCTGGATATTTTCCAACCCGCCTCGGCCTCCATTCTCCTGTTCCAAAGCCACGGTTTCAATCCGGCCTTGCCCGACGCCTACCGACTCGACCGCGACGAGCCCGCCGCACTCTACGGCTACGACATCATCTTCCGCAATATCCTGAGAAACGCTTAGAGGGGAAACACCATGACGCAAGATATGAACCTTTGGATTTCCGAACACCACGAGGATTACCTGATCCAGCAGTATCGGGTTGAAAAGACCATCTTCTCGGGCAGGAGCGATTTCCAAAAAGTGGACGTAGTGGAAACCCGCGGCCACGGTAAGGTGTTGTTCATCGACGGCCTGACCATGATTTCGGAGCGCGATGAGTTCGTCTACCACGACATGATTGCGCATGTGCCCCTGTTCGTGCACCCCGACCCCAAGCGGGTCCTGGTGATCGGCGGCGGCGACGGCGGCACCGCTCGCGAGGTGCTGCGCCACACCACGGTGGAACGCGCCGTCATGGTGGAAATCGACGGTGTGGTAGTGAACGCCTGTAAGAAGTACATCCCGCAAACCAGTTGCGCCCTGGAAGACCCGCGCCTGGACCTGCGCATCGACGACGGCGTCAGGTTCATGGCCGAAACCGACGAACTCTTCGACGTGGTCATCGTGGACTCCACCGATCCCATCGGCCCCGCCGCGCCGCTCTTCGGCGAAGAATTCTATCGCAATGTCCACCGGGTTCTGGACGAGGACGGTATCGCGGTGGCCCAAGGCGAGTCCAGCTTCTACATGGTGGATGAACAGAAGAGCATCTTGAAATCGGCCCGCGCCGTCTTCCCCAAACTGCATCTTTACAACTACAGCAATCTCACCTACCCTGGCGGCTTGTGGAGCTTTATGTTCGCTTCCAAGGGGTTGTGCCCGATCAAGGATTTCGACCCGGCCCGCGTCAAGGCATCCGGTCTCAAGTTCCGCTACTACAATCCTGCCCTGCACCAGGCCTCCTTTTGCCTGGCTCAGTTTCAACTGGACCTGTTGCAAGACTTGTTGACTGAATTGGATGTCTTCGCTTCCTAGCATCCATCCGGTGAGCTTATCCGGCCTTAATTTACGCTTTAGTTTAATGTAGTGATCATCGTTCACATCCAAGGACCCCGCTACAGACTACCCACCTCCACCTTCCCGATGAATTCCGTATTTTTCGCGCCAGGCACCCGCTTGGAGGACAAACACTGAAGGTTTTCAGCCACATTAAGCGCAACGGTGTCCCATTTTACGTGCTCGTTTTGCCCGATGGGACAAAGTCCCATATTCCGGTCGAATGGATCTTCGCACAAGAGCCGCCGCCACATCTCCTTCCCATGCGCAACACTCGGTAGAGATGACTGGTTAGGTCTTTTCTCACGGAGACTTTCACCCTGCCAGGTATGCCAAGCTTGCCTTGGCGCTCTCTGTGAAGATCAGCGCGATCCGCGGCTTTATTTTTTCTATCGTTCCCGGCCGGAGCCAGGTTTCTCGAAGGCCGGCCCACTGGCTTTGTCAAACCATTGGTTTCTCATGTATTTCGTGACCTGCGATTGCCCTTTATTACCATACCGTCAAAGTTTTACAACCCTCTCACTTCTCCCGCGGGTTATGATGGAGCCTGCATTGGGGAATTCCTCTCCAAGGGGATTCCCTGATCATGTCAGGGTGCCGTCTCGAAGCCTGGATCGGGCTGAGGATGGATGACATGAAACCGGGTACCAGACTGCTATATTGGACGTGGTGTTTTGTCTACCTCGCTTACTGTGCGCAGGCGGCCAGGTTCTTTGTACCCGTGGTGGACTCCTCCGACAGTTGCGCGGCCGTTTGTGCAACACATGTCTGCGGGTGCAGCATGGACGAGGACAATTCCCGCGTGTGCTGTTGCGGTCCGGTTTCGGTGAGTCATGAGGGAGAAGACCATCCGCGCGGCGAAAGTCTGGTCATGTGCGGCGATCCCGCCGTACCCTTTACCGCGCCCTCCCCGCCGGCGCCCCATGTTCCGCCCCTGTTTGATGATTTCGGGGACACGCACCTGCCGTTTCGCTTCGACCCTCCCGAAAACCTGAAGGCCCCGCCGGGGTGCTACGGCGCTCTCGAAAAAGTCCCCATCGGTCTCCAAGCGCCCAACTTAACCTGATGCAACGGATGCGAGACGCCCGCGCGGGCTTCCGCATGCCTTTTCGTGCCGTTTAACACGAGCCTCAAGCGCCCGTGCTTTCACGGGCCGCGGTTTGTTGAGGATATTTGGAGGAACTTATGCTGTTCTACAGGAAGAACACGGCTTTCGGCATGGGCAAGGTCCTGAGCCTGCTCATTTTGTCGGTAAGCGCGGGCCTTGGTATGTTTGCCGGGGAAACCGCTGTATTGAGTGGAAAAGTGACGGATAAGGAAGGCAACGGCCTGCCTGGATTGGAAGTACGCGTCGGCGAGAAGGGACCTTTCGCGATCACCGACCTCAAGGGACGTTATCGTGTGCCCGGTCTTCAGCCCGGCAACTATACGGTGACCGTCCGGTGGTTGGGCAAGGCCGTCGGTAGTAAAGAAGTGGTTATCGACCGGGGCGGGGAATCGGTTCAAGACCTGAAAGTCAATCGGATACCCTCGGTTCATCAAGACCTGTTGGTGACGACGACGCGAACCGACAGTATCGCCCTGGCCAACTTGTCGGAGACGCGGATGCAACGTATTCGCGCCAATGTCACCGGCGAATTGCTGCGCGAAATTACCGGCGTCGATGCGGTTCGTCGCGGACCGATCGGCCTGGACCCGGTGGTTCGCGGCCTCAGGGAAACCGAGGTCGGCATTTACGTGGACGGCGGCCGTATCTTCCCCGGCGGTCCGGGACGCATGGATTCCGGCCTGAGCCATTTGGACCCGAGCGCGGTCAATCTACTCCAGGTGGTCAAGGGACCTTACGCGCTGACCTGGGGCGCCGGTAACCTGAGCGCCGTCCGCGCCGAGACCATGAACCCGGCCTTGTTGGCTTCGGGCAATATCGGCGGCAGTTTGACGACTGCCTACCACGACAATATCGAGGCGGCCCACCTCTCGGCGGAGACCCACGGCCGCCGGGACCGGTTTTCCTGGTTTGTCCACGGCGTCACCAGGGAATCGGGTGATTACGAGGACGGTGACGGCAACCTGGTTCCCGGCGACATGAAGACGTCGGAACTGCGTACCAGGTTCGCTTTCGAAACCGGTCCGCGCGGCCTGTTGACCTTGTCGGCCGCTCGCCAGGAACAGGATGATATGGACTATCCGGGCCGATTGCTGGATGCGGAATACTTCGATGTGGATCAATACGCCTTGACCTGGGAATACACCGGCGAAGGCCTGGTGCGCGCCTTCCAGGCCCGGGTCTATGACAACAGGGTGGACCACGGCATGAACAACGACCTGAAACCTACCGGGCAACCCAATCCCAACCGAATGCCGCCTTTCGCCATGGATGTCAATGTAGAAACGAGTTCCGACACCCTCGGCGGTCGCTTTGCCTTCGACCTGGCCCCGAGCGCCGATCTTCAGATGGAAGTGGGCGCCGATTTCTATCGCGCCGACCGGAACGCCCTGCGCACCATTGCCCGGCGCGATACGGGCATGGTGATGTTCGTCGACAGCATGTGGCCCGAGGCGCGCATCGACGACCTGGGCCTTTTCGTGCAGGTCGAAACGCCGATCGCCCAAGACCTGGTCTTCAGCGGGGCTCTGCGCTTCGATTCGGTGGACGCGAGCACCGGTGAAGTCAGCGATTTCTTCCGGGAAAACGCCGGGACCGACACGGCCGATTCCGAGAGTAATCTCAGCGGCTCGGTCACCTTGTCCCGTCGGCTGAACGATCGCTGGACCCTGACCGGCGGCCTGGGTTCGGTGGTGCGCACCGCCGACGCCACCGAACGCTACTCGGACCGCATCCCCTCGGCCAAGGCCCAGATGAGCGCCGAGTTCATGGGTAATCCCGATCTGGAACCGGAACGGAGTAACCAGGCCGACCTGTGGCTTGAAGGCGCGTTCTCCAGGTTTTCCGTCAACCTGAGTTTGTTTGCCCGCGAAATCCAGGACTATATAACCATCGAGGCCACCGACCTGCCCAAGCGCTTACCCCTGAGCCCGGACACGGTTTTCCGCTATATCAACGGCGACGCCTCCTTCCACGGCGCCGAACTGACGCTAAGCGGCAGAAGCGGTCGGAACTGGTGGTACGATGTCAGCGGCAGCTACCTCTACGGCGAGGACGATGAACTGAATGAACCGGTCATCGGCATTGCGCCCACGCGTTTCGATGTGGGCCTGCGTTACGCGCCCGGCGACGGAAGGCACAGCGCCGGCTTGTCCGTAACCGATGTCGGCAGCCAGGACCGGGTTGCCGTTTCTCGCGGCGAAACGCCGACCGACGGGTACACCACGGTCAACCTTCTCTATCACCTCAACCTGGCTTCCAAGTTCTTCCTGAGGCTGGGCGCGGCCAACGTGACGGACGAGGCTTACGTCAACCATCTCAACGCCAAAAATCCCTTCACCGGGATGCAAATCGCGGAACCGGGCCGCGTGTTCCACTGCGACTTGCAGTACCGCTTCTAAAAACAACGAAGGGGCGCCCGGGGCGCCCCTTCGTCAACTGTTCATTTCGGCGTTCCTATTTTTTGACGAACTCCATCAACACCTGCCGATCGGGATTGGGTACGATCTTTTTGGCTTTGGCGGCCAGTTTCACCCGGGCGGTGTTGCCCTCGGCGCGAACCAGGACACGGCCGGTTACGTTCTGGTCCTTGCTACCCATTTCGAAGAGGACCGGGGCCAGCAGCGTGACGCCGGTTTCCTCGGCTTGGGCCTGGAAGGTGAATTCGGCGATCCACTCGCCGTTTTCCTCGAATTGGCGAACCTCGTAACGAGTCTCGGGCCGACCGCCTTTTTGGATCAGGAAGTCGTTGAAGAAACCGGTCCAGTCCTTGCCGCTTTGCAGGTTGAAAACCCGCAGGAAGTGGTAGGTGGACACATTCTTGTTGGCGAATTGGGTTTGGAAGTTCTTCAGCGCCCCGAAAAAGGCTTCGTCGCCCATCATGTAGCGCAAGGTGTGCAGGACGTAGGGGCCCTTGGCGTAATAGGCGCCGCCGCCGGCGCGGCCCAGGCGGGAGTAGCCCATGGCCACGGGGCCCAGGTTCACCTGTTTTGGGTTTTCGTAGAGGTACTTCAGGCGCATGTCCCAGTTATCCAATTCGTCGTCGCGGCCTTCCTCTCCCTTCCAGGCCTGCATGAACAGCATGGAACTGTACTGGGCGAAGGACTCGCTGAACCATTGAGATTCAGGCGCGTTCCAACCCAGTTTATGGCCCCACCACTCGTGAGCGATTTCATGAGCCAGGAAGTGATTGAGGAAGAATGCGGGCTTGCGATAATACTCGGCCAGACGCGCCTGGGTCCAAAAAGCTTCACCGGTAATCTGCACCAGGCCCGGGGGCGCCTGGGCGAAACCGACTCCCGGGAACATTTGCGCCAGATCCAACTCCTCATACGGGTAGGGGCCGAACAGGCTTTCGTAATAGCGAATCACCTCGCGGCTGATTTGCAGGATCTCCTTGCGCTTCTTGCGTTCCGTATGGGCCGTGTAGACATGAATGGCGGGCCGCGTGCTTGTGTCGCTGTCGAAACCGTACTCGCCGATGATCAGCGAGGCCATGTTGATCAGCGTCTTTTCCTCGGAATGGACCCAGTTATAGCCGTCTTCCTTCCAACGCTGCACCGTGGTGCCGCTGGTTACGGGCATATAGGGCGCCTTGGTGCCCACCTTCCAATTCATGGTGTAGCGGTCCATAAAGCCGTATTGGGGAAACCAGGGGAAGGTGCTGAGAATGGTCACGAACTCGCTCACGCCTTGAAAGGTGGTGCAGGCATTGATGGAATGGTAGCTGATCTCCAGGCGGTAGGTTTGCCCCTTCTTGAAACCGCCGGGGTTGCTCATGAACAACTCACCGTCATAGTGAACATAAGTCAGCGGTGTGCGTTGCTCGCCGTTTACCAGTACGACTTCCTTGATCTCCTGCTTGACCTGTTTACTCCGAACCTTGCGGAACTTGTTGCGGCCGCCGATGAAGTCGAAACAAACCGCGTTGAGATCGACCAGGGCGGTGAAATCCACGGCGACGGTGGCGTCGAAGTTCAGGCTCTTGGGCACTTTCATGGTCATGTCGTAGTGCCGAATGTCCAGCACCTTCTTTTCCTCGACGGCGGCATGGATGGGCGTGGGGTGTTCATTGGCGCGATCGTATTGAGCCCAGCAGCGAACGGGCGGCGGCTTCTCCTCGGTATGGCTCCACAACGAGATCTCGCGGCGGTCCCAGTCGGAGTACTTCAGGATCATGTTGCCCCACCTGGGCGTTTTGAAGGCAAAGATCAACTCGCGGCCGAATGCATCGGGATCGGCGCTCTTTTCCATGTAGCGCATGACCTGGCTGCCGAAATGACTATTGACGGCCTTGTTCAAGCGATCCCAGGCGCCCAGGCTGCCCACTTTGGCAACGGTTGCGTCACCGGCGGCATAGGCATTGATCATGGGCAGGATGTCGGAGGTAGCCCGCACGTAGACGTCGGTCAGATCCAACTCAATTTCACTAACTTCCCTGGCCATGATGCGCGAGTGGTTGCGCAACTGTTGGATCTCGGTGAAGTCAATGGGTTTGTAGACAAATCGGGCCTTGCCTTTAAACAGGCCGCCCAGCGATCCGGTTCCCTTCAGGGCGGGATAGAAAACTCCGTCTTCCATATGCAACTTGATCACGCCGTAGTCCACGTCCAGGTTTTTGACATAAACGGCGGCGCCCTGATTCAAGGACATATTGTTGTAGTTCGATACGGCCTGTTCGTGAGAGGCATTATCACTGTCCGCCGAAAGGGCAAGCAGTGTCATAAGAAAAAACATCATGGTCCGGTACTCCTGGTATAGCGACGCAAACGCCGCGGATCACATGGTCGCCGGTAGTTCAGGCCGGATCGATGATGGATGGAAGTCATGTCATGGCAGCACATGAGGCCGGGCGACCGGGGCGCATGGCAAATCTTACGCGTTCCATCAGACAAAACGGGATTGCGTAACGGTTCGGCTCATTGAACCCCGAAAACCCGGGCATTATACACCCTGGGACTCGCTTCGGCCTATAGTTTCCACGGGGCGCGCATACGAAGCCCTGTTTGTCGGGCATTGGCGGGACCGCCGTTCGTGTCGTCACAGAAAGCAATCGTGCTTTTATAAAAGGAACCATTACAATAACCGAGGGATGACCTTTTCAGCTTGACCATGGATTTCACACAACCTATATTTAAACCATACCCTGATTAAATCGATTCATCCCATTACTCAACGACTTTCTCCCCAACAAGAGACTGGGTTTACTTACGCCGCATATGCCCCCAACAAGGCCTCCCTTTGCCTTTTGAGCGGCATCAATACGCCACCATACTTATCCTCCACCAACCAGGCCATAAGAAGAGTCCCTGTCAAAGCCCGACACCGGATTCCAACCGATCCGTTATCGGAACGGACCGAGCCGCATTAAGATGAGGAGAAATCATGAAGACCAAACACGGGCTTCTGGTCGCGCTGAGTCTTGCCTTGTTCCCCTTATGTTTACTCAGCGGAGACGAAAGAGCCGAATTGCAGAAAACAACGCGGGCAGCTTTGCCCGGTTCTTCCTTTACCATCACAAATGACGAGGTAGCCTATAACAACCAGGGCATTGGTTACACCGACTCGACCCATCAGTTCGACTTCCACTCCAACGGCGAGGGCGTCGACAATATCGAACTTACCTTCTTCGACCCGAACGGTGTTTCGATCGTGAGCTATACTGCCCTGTTCACGGATTACACCGACCTGAACTACACCAAGGTTACCGATGCCTCGGGCACCTGGCACAACTTCTCCTGGGTTCGCGGCGGTAACTTCGATGTATTCGACAATGAACCCATGCTTGAAATCTTGTTGCGGAACACGGATTGCCGGGCTTCGACCGATGTCTTGACCCTTGCAATCCAGGACAATTCCGCCGAGAGCATGCTCAACGTATTCAATACCGAAACCATGGGTATCCGCACGCCGGACATTACCACCGACGGCGAACGATCCTACCTGACTCCGGTGGCCGACATGACGCTCTGGTCGGAAGGTATGACCGCTAACGGAGTGGTTGCCGGCGGCTGCGTGGGTTGCGATGTCACGGTCGATCTGAACCTTCGCGATCTGACCTTCGGCTATGACAGTTTCGAGGTGACGGTTTGTTTCGATGACGAGCTGAACTTCCAATCGTTTACCCGAACGATCAGCTTCTCCTACAACGGCTATGTCACGAGTCAAACCGATACCTGTATCACCATTACAAGCCTCGGCTTCACCTTTGCCGACTCTCCACCCCGCCATTGGGTGCTGTTCGGGCAACTCAATTTCACCATCGACCCCGCCGCAACGGCCGGCAGCCTATATGAGGTCCGGATAGACGCCGCGGAATTCGATACGAACTGTACGGCCTTCGGCGGGTATATCGACCCGCCCGATGCGGAGAAAGTCTATGTTGAGGCCGAGCCGGACATGGCTACCTGGAAGGTGGACAGCAATAACTTCTGTTCAAGTTCAGGGCTGCAAACCCTGGACTTCTTCATCAAGACCAACGCCCCGATTACGACCGGCTCGGAGACGGGGAAAATCAATGCTTCTTTCTCCATCGACACATCCGCACTCGGCTTCACCACGGTGACGGGCGTGAACTCCGGCAGCTACGGCGGCGGCACCATTTACTGGCGCCTGGTAGAGAACCCGGACGAACCCGGCCTGGTCACCATCGAAGAGGACCCGCAAAGGACCTCCACCGTCGACATAAGCCCGGGTGACGATTTCCAGAAGATAGGTGAACTGGTCATCGACGTGGGTTCGACCGTGGGAACCGATGTCTATGCCTTCGCGATCTCCACGCCGCCGCCCCCCTACCTCAACTATGTCAGGACCGGCGTCAACGACAACCTGCTCACCTCCGACGGCACGCAACTGGCCTTCGTGAACGGATCGGTTAACGTCATTACGTGCAGCGGTGGCGGTGGAGGCGGCGGTGGCTGCCAGGCGGTTTATACGGCGAAAGGAACCTCGTTCGTGCTCCAGGATTACGTCCTCACCCATGACGACGCCAAGTTCGGCCTCATCGACGATTACCTGGTGCTGACCCCGGATTTGAAATGGGCCGGCGATGAACTGGGCATTCAAATCAGGGAACTCGGCGACGGCACCACCGATCTCGATCAGGTCAGCCTGCTTGTGGTGGATTACCCCGCCGACTCGGGCATGGGCGTGTCCGCCGACGGCAGCATCCTGACGCACAGGGAGAGCTTCGCGCCCGTCAGCGCGGTCGATGAAAACGGCAAGGATCTCTTGTCCGTGATCGGTAACCTGGACGGCAGAAAGCACGAAACGGGTGGTCCCGGCTCCATGATCCTGACGTTTGAAAAGCCCGATACGAAAGATCCCCGCCCACGCTTGGGATTCACCACCGGTGAATTGAAGAAGGTGGATTGCGGCGTCGAAAATCCGGTCGCCACGCGCGTCTCCGCCTCCATCGAAAGCCAAAACGGCAAATGGTATGACCTGGGCAGACTATCGCCCAGAGAGGACCCCGACGACAGCAATCGCTGGATTTGGGACGAACCCCATGTCCCGCTGGGGAAAACCTTCCGCGTCCGGCTCGATTGGGAGCAGGGCTATGCCGTTGACGGCTTGTCGATGCTGCTCGACGACGGCGCAAAACCCTATATCCTGAGCTTACCCCTGGTCGACGCCAGGCATTCAATCCAAGGCTTGTCGACCTCACTGCATGCCGCCGACAACCGTACCCTGCGCCTGACGACCGGTGAGATGATCGAGCTGGCCTTCCGCCTGCCGACCGATCCGGCTCCCCAGGGTTACCGAAGGGCCTACATCCTCAAAACACGCGGTACCGCGCTATCCAAATAAAACCTCGAACGAACAACCGGCGGGCGGCTCCCGGCGATCGGAAGCTGCCCGCACCCACAAGAACTTCCTCCAATTCTCTCCGAGACATGGTTCGCACCCGTCGGACAAGGGCATTTTGCCGGCCAAAGGTGCTTGCAACCGAGGTGGTTGCACAGGGGACGTCTTGGCAGGGCAAACGTATGAAAATTTCAGCAATGAGATCTTCGCAGATAAGGCCAATCTCTCATCCCTACCGGGCAGCCGAGAACATCGCGGCCATGGGACCAAGATAAGATCAGGACCAAAGACATGTCTTTACCTACGCAGATCCGCGAGATCTGTGGCTGAAAACTTTTGATTTTGCAAAACGCCGGGGCTTATTTCGCGCTGACGCACGCTCGATCCGGCGCCTTGGCAAATACCGGCATGCAGCGGCAGGTTGTTTCCAACTATCTCGTTGAGCTGAGACATGCAGATAAAGGGCAACGATCCGCCTCGATCAGAGTCGATCGGCGCCCGACGTCATTTTTGCTTTCTTTGTAATTGCCCCCGGTTTGTCCATGCAGAAGCCAACAGCAAACAATCTAAACAGATAAAGCCAAAAATAAGGACGAACGAATCCGTGCGGAGAAAGAACTCAATAAAAAATAAACAACCACCGATACGGCTAGAAGCGGTCAAAGGTGAAGATTACCCAATATGGCACATCCTGGTGGTACGTAAATATGAGTGGTTGCGAACAGCCGCAAAACCTGGTGGATGTCATACGCCGGCGTGCGGCAAACTTCCCTGAACATTGTGTCTTTACTTTTCTGGAACGCGGCGAAATGGAGGCCGGGCGCCTAAACTATGCCCGTCTCCACCGCGCCGCCACCAATTCAGCGGTAAACCTCTTGGAAAGAGCGGTTCCCGGAACCCGGGTCCTATTGCTCTTCCCACCTGGGCAGCGCTTTATCGAGGCCTTTTTCGGCTGCCTGTACGCGGGTATGCAGGCCGTGCCCGCTCCGCCGCCGCGTTCGGCCCTGCAGAAGAAGCGCCTACACCACCTGGCCCATGACGCCGGTGTGGGCCTGGTGCTGGTTCCGCCCGAGGGCGAGGCTGCCGTCGCCCCCTATTTTGCCGATCTGGTGCTGGTGGATCGCGGCGGTCACGACGAAACGAGGGATTTAACGGAACCCGTTTTGACCCCCGACACAACGGCTTTCATCCAATACACCTCCGGCAGCACCGGTAAACCCAAGGGCGTCATGGTCTCGCATGCAAACATCCTGGCCAATCTCGAGGTCATCGGCGGTCCCTTTCCCTCCCGACCCGTTACAGACGAGGTTCAGGTCAACTGGCTGCCCTTCTACCACGATATGGGCTTGATCTTCGGGGTCTTGTTACCGGTCTTCCGAGGCATGCACTGCTATCTCATGTCGCCGTCGGCGTTCGTACAACGGCCCTTGCGCTGGCTCGCGGCCATATCGCGCTATCGCGCCACCCATGCAGCCGCGCCCGATTTTGCCTACGCCCGCTGTGCTGCCGCCGCGGAAGCCGGCTACGCGGGCACGTTGGACCTGAAACACTGGCGCACGGCCTACAACGGCGCCGAAGTGGTGCGGCCGGCGACCATGGATACCTTTATCCGAACCTTTGCCCCTCACGGCTTCCGCGCCCGAGCCTTCTGTCCCGCTTACGGACTGGCCGAAGCGACGCTCAAGGTTACAGCCGTTTCACCGGAGACGCGGCCGGCCTTTCGTCATGTCGACCGCGAGGCCCTGGTTCAAGGGGAATTGCGCTTTGGCAAAAAAGCGGACGCCCGGTATATGACGGTTGTCGGTTGCGGCCGACCCGCCCCCAACCATCGCATCCTGATCGTGCATCCGGAGAACGGCGAACGCCTTGTCGACCGAATCGGCGAAGTCTGGGTATCGGGTCCTTCCGTGGCGCGCGGTTATTATCATCGCGAGGAAGAAACCCGACACGTCTTTCATGCCCGTACCGCGGATGAGGACGGACCCTTCTTGCGAACCGGCGACCTGGGTTTCCTGGAAGGCGGGGAGTTGTTTGTCACCGGCCGGATCAAAGACCTTATCATTATAAACGGGCGCAACCACCATCCGGCGGATCTGGAAACGGATGCGGCCTCGGCTCATGTCGCGCTTCGCCCCGAAACCACCGCTTGCTTCGCTCTGGAAGCGGAAGCGCCCCAACTGATCGTGGCCGCGGAAATCTCTCGCGGACAACGTGCCGGACTGCAAGCATCGATCGTTGCCGATGCGGTGGCCGAGACCCTGGCCGCCAATCACGGACTCGCGCTCGCGAAACTGCTGTTGTTGCGGCCCGGCAAACTACCGCGCACCACCAGCGGCAAGATCCGTCGTAATGGCTGCCGCCGAGACTATGAGAACGGTACGTTGAAGATCTGGCAGGAGATCACACCAGGAAAGGCGAAAACCGCCGCGGCCGGAACCACGTCGCCCTTTTTACCCATGCTCATTCAAGCCCTGGCCGAGGTTTTGGGGCTGGAGCCCGGGTCGATCGATCCCGCCGGCAGTCCGGCAAGTTTAGGACTGGATTCCGTTGCTGCCGCCGGCCTGGAAACATACCTGGCCGACCGGTACGGGCGCACCTGGCCCGCGCGCCGCTTCCTGGAGGCGGGCTCCCTGATCGAACTGGCCGAAATGGGAGGGGAAGCAGTCGTACCGGAGCCGGAATTCGAGGCCGTGGAGGGCCGTTTCCCCTTGACACCGGCGCAACAATCCCTTTGGCCGCTTTACCGTCAAGACCCTCACAACCCCGCCTGGCACCTGGCCCTGGCGTTGCGCATCCACCCGCCTCATCACATCGAAATACTGGCCGCCGCCCTGCGCATCCTACAAGACCGCCACCCCTCGTTGCGGACCGTCTACGACGAACAGGACGGCGTTCCCTACCAACACGCCGGGCCTGTCTCAAATCGGTTTCCGCAATTCGTGGGGGCCGCGGATTGGAAGGAATCGGCCCTGCAAGCCCGGCTGGCGAGAGAACAGCGGCGTCCTTTCAACCTGAAAAACGGCGAGGTCTTCCGCGCCGTCATCTTTTCCAGGCCTCGTGGTGAACACGTTTTGCTGCTGACGGCGCATCACCTGGCCGCCGACTTCCACTCGTTGGAACTGTTGACGGCCGAGTTGGGCAGCGTTTACAAGGCCTATAGCGAAGCCCGGCCGCTGCCCTTCGGCCGGGCGTCCTCGCCGGCTGCCTTCGGTGAGGTCCAGCAGGACCTGAGTGTGGACGAAGCGGCCCGTCGCTATTGGCAGCAACGCCTGGTCGGGCCCGTACCGTCGTGTTTTGAAAGCCTTAAAGCCAAACCCCCAAAACCGTCCGGGAAAGTGCACCACGCCCAATTCCGCCTGAACGGGCAAACCGTCCTGGCGTATAAGCGTTTGGCCAGGGCCCATGAAACCACTTTGCATCGGGTTTTGTTGACCGCTTTTCAGGTGTTCTTGCACCGACTCACCGGGGCCGATCGGGTGCGCACGGCAACGCCGGTAAATTGTCGGGGCCGCCGGTTTCGAAACCAGGTGGGCTACCTGGTCAACACCATTCTGCGCCAAGCCGACTTTCGGGGCAATCCAAGCTTCCGCGCCTACCTGGAAGAGTCGCGCCGTATCCTGGCCGCGGACGAAGCCCATGCCGGTTACCCGATCGCCGCCTTTGCGGCCGCCTCGGGCAGTGATTTCGTACGCTACCATACCATGTTCTGTTTCTACCGGGCCGAGGCCCTGCCCGCGCTCGGCGCGGCCGTTTTGGGTATCGACGGGCTGCCTCTGAAGTGCGGCCCCCTTTCCTGTTCAACTCTCGGCATCAGTCAATCCGGGGCGCAGCTTGATCTGGGACTTTCTGCCGCGCTCATCGAGGAAGAACTGGCCATGGTAATGGATGTGGACGGCGACTTGTTTGACGCCGCCGATGTCGACCTATTCGCCCGCTTTGCGGCCAATCTATTCAACGGTATCGCCGCGGAGCCGGAAGCGACAGTGGGCAACCTACCCCTATTGGATGAAGCGGCGCGTAACTCGATCCTTGCCGCCACAAGCCCCGGCATGATCAAAGCTGATCGGGACCCCTCCGAAATGCTCCTCAAAGTGGCCGACCAACAGCCGGATCGGATTGCACTGATTACACCGGAGGGGCAGTGGAGCTACCGGGCCCTCCATGAAAAAGCGCGGCAGCTGGCCGCCGAACTACACCTGTTGGGAGTTGGACCCGAAACCGTTGTCGGCGTTCTGGCAGGTCGCGGGGAACCCTTGATTCGCGCTCTGTTGTCAAATCTTATGGTAGGTTCCGTCTTTTTTCCGCTGGACCCGACCATGCCCAAGCAACGCCTTTCGCGGTTACTGCAACAGGCCCGGCCCTTCCTCGTTCTCGTGGAGGACGCCCACTTGAACCTGCTGCCGGCGGGAACCCCCACCTTGTACCTGAACAATGAGAATCCGCCGACTGATCAATTGCCGGGAAACTATAACAGATTGCCTCGAGCCTCGGCCTGGCTGCTGTTTACCTCGGGTTCTACCGGAACGCCCAAGGGCGTCCTGGTCAGCCGGGCCGCGGTCACACGGCATATGGCGGCGTTTACGGCGGTCTGCCCGCTCCGTTCGGAACATCGCGCATTGCTTTACAGTTCGCCCATGTTCGATGTCTTCTTCGAGGAGGTCCTGCCTACCCTTACCGCGGGCGCAACGGTAGTGGCGCCGAACGAAGCAAGCCGCCGCGACCCGGGCCTGTTGGCGGAACTGATACGTCGACACCGGGTGACGCATGCCAACCTGCCCGCTTCCTTCTGGCACGCCTGGGTGGACTATTTGGAGACCTCGGAAACAGCCGTCCCCGAAAGCCTGAAGGTGCTGATCGTGGGCAGCGAACCCGTTCGCGCCGACCTGATTGCGCGGTGGCGGGTTTTGTCCGAGCATCCGATTCAGGTGATCAACGGCTACGGCCAGACCGAAACCACCATCACCGCGACCGTGCATCGGTTGGACCCATGCGATGAGCCGATCGCGCCCGTGGGCAAGCCGCTACCCGACACCTCGGCCCTGGTCTGCGACCGTTACGGCAATCCCATGCCTCCGGGTCAAAGCGGCGAGTTGGTGATCGGCGGCGAACGCCTGGCGCGAGGTTACTTGAATCGGCCCGCGGAGACAGCTGCCGTTTTCCTACCCGATCCCTTCTCAAAAACACCGGGCGCACGCATCTATCGCAGCGGAGACCGGATGACCATGCGCCGTGAGGATCGGACCCTGGTGTTCCTGGGTCGTATGGATCGACAGCTGGAATTGCGTGGTCATCGCGTGGAGCCGGCGGAAATCGAGGCCGTCCTCATGAAGAACCCGTCAGTCAGCAACGCGGTGGCGGCTATGATCGACAATCAACTGACCGCCTGGCTGGAAACCTCGCAACATGACCTTGACACGGCTGCCCTGCGTGATCTCCCGGCGTCACAATTACCGCATTACATGGTGCCTGTTCGCTTCATCACCCTCGAACGTTTCCCGCGCACGCCGAGTGGAAAGATCGACACCGCCGCCTTGCCGCGCCCACGGATGGAAAACGCGGGCGAGCCGCCGAGAGGCGACCTGGAAAAAGCGTTGGCGGGCCTGTGGTCGGATTTGTTGAACCGCGAGGGTATCGGTCGAGAGAGCGACTTCTTCCAAATGGGCGGGCACTCGTTGACCGCCGTCCGTCTGGTCGCGCGTATCGAACAAAACTTCGGCGTTGCACCCGGGCTGACCGCCGTCTACAACCACCCGCGCCTTGACCGGCTGGCCGCCCATATCGGCTCATTGCAGAAGGCGGGTTTCAAAAACCCGACCCTTCCCGATATTCAGCCGCGCCCTGCCGATTCCCCCGTTCCTTTGAACCCCCTGCAGCAGGAACTATGGCTGCACCACCGGCGCTTTAGCGGGGATGCCGATGCCGCGGCCGCCTTCAACATGCCCCTGCGCCTGGAAATTTCCGGCGACCTGGATATCCGGGGGCTGTCCATGGCCTGGTTCGCCGTTATGGCCCGGCACGAAATATTGCGCACCTGTTACCAGGAGGTCGACGGCGAACCATTCGGCTTCGTACAACCGGCCGATCCCCGTGAATTATCGGTAACCGACCTGAGCGGCTTGCCGGAGAGTGAGTCCCGAGCGATCGCCGCAAACCTGGCCCAAATCGAAGCGAGAAAAGCGTTTGACCTGAACGGGGGACCGCCTCTGCGACGACGCGTCCTGATGCTGGGCAAAAAGCGTTATCTTCACCTGGTGACGCTGCATCACATTGCTTGCGATGGTTGGACGCTGGACCTTATCTCGAGGGAACTGGCGCAACAATACTTCCGCGCCACCAGTTACCTGATCACGCCTTCGCCGACCCCGCCCGCATTGCAATTCGGCGATATAGCAGCCTGGCTTTCGAACGAAACGGTGAAGACGGCCCGAGCTGAGAAGCTGTCCTGGTGGCGCAAACATCTGGACCGACTGCCGCCCCTGCTGGAATTACCCGTGAACCGTCCGAGCCCCGCAACGCGCTCCTTCCGGGCCGGCCGGTTGCCCTTCCATTTGGACGAAACCGAAACCAAACGGTGCATGACCCTGGCTGCCGAAACCGGGGTCACCTTGTTCAGTGTGCTGAGCGCGGGCTTTGCCGTGTTTTTGGCCAGGGCCTGTAACCGCGAGGATATCACCTTTGCTACGCTGACCGCCGGACGGACCAGGCCTGAGATGGAAATCGTTCCCGGCCCCTTCATCAATACCGTGGTATTGCGTCATAAGATCCCGGCAAGGCAAGCGACAGTTCGCGACCTGCTGCACCAGGTACAAACCGGCAATCTCAACGCCTTGAGAAACGGCGACGTTCACTTCAGCGATGTGGTCCGCGCCCTGAAGCCGGAACGAAACACGGCCTACGCGCCGCTGGTCCAGGTTTTGTTGGTCCTGCAGAACGCTCCTCTGCCGAAGGTGGAACTACCCGACCTTTCCGTTCATTTGGACGGGACACCTACCCACACCACGCGGTTCGACCTGACCCTGGATTTGTCCGTTGAAGACGGTTGCTTGCAGGGCGCCTGGGAATACCGGGCCGATCTGTTCGATTTGAGAACCATCGAAACCTTTGCCATGCGTTTGCGTGAACTATTACGCCATATGGCCCTGGCGCCCGAACAACCGGTTTCAGATCTGGACGGCATGACGGACGCCGAGCGGGAGCGGCTTCTAGCCGATTGGCATGCGCCGCCGGTTGACAACCCGGAATTGGAGACGCCCTATCGGTTGGTCGCCCGCATCGCCGAGGAAATGCCCGATGCTGTCGCCGTGCGGACAGCTGACGATCCCCAGGTTACGGTAACCTACGAGGCGCTTTTGCATCACGCCCAAGGTGTGGCGGTTCGCTTGCAATCCCTGGGGGCCGGCCCGGAGGACCTGGTCGGCCTTTGCATCGACCGTTCCCCTGATCTGGTCGCGGGTTTACTGGGAATCCTGGCCGCCGGTTGCGGATACGTGCCGCTGGACCCTTCGTACCCGGATTATCGTTTGAAAACCATGCTGGAAGACAGCGGCGCGCGCCTGCTCTTGACCACGGAAGACCTGGAATCCAGGTTTGACCCCGATCAGGTGAACCGGGTAACCATGGAATCTATCATCGGCGGAGGAAACCCAAAACAAACGACCGGATTGGAGAACACCGCCTACGTGATCTACACCAGCGGCAGCACGGGAAAACCCAAGGGCGTGCGTGTGGCCGGATTGACGGTGTGCCGCTTCTTGAGAGGGATACAGCAGGTTCTCGGCTTTCGGCGCGGAGATGTGTGTCTGGCCTTGAGCACCATCTGCTTCGACGTATCGGTCCAAGACATCTTCCTCACCTTGACTACCGGCGGCTCCTTGTTGCAGGTTTCCGACGCCGTTGCACGCGACGGTCGGCGATTGAAGCAGGTATTGGATTGGCATCGGCCCGACTTCATGCAGGCGACGCCGGCCACCTGGCGAATGCTGACCGAGGCCGGTTGGACCGGCACGGACGGCCTGCGGGTCATGAGCGGCGGCGAAGCATTGACCCCTGAGTTGGCCACGCATCTTCCGGCCGGCAACGGCGCTCTGCTGAACCTCTTCGGCCCCACCGAAACCACGGTCTGGGCATCGGCCCGATGGGTGGCACCGGAGGATGCGGACCGGGTGCCTATCGGCAAGCCGTTGACCGGCGTACGCCTCACCATTTGCGATGCATCGGGTCGTCTTACACCGCCGGGCACACGCGGCGAACTGGCAGTAGGCGGCGATCATGTCACCCGCGGCTACCACAATCGGCCCGCCCTGACCGCCGAACGATTCGTACCCGACCCCTACAGTCCAATTCCGGGCGCTCGGCGCTATATGACCGGCGACCTGGTGCGACTGGCAACGGGCGAGACCCCGGACGATACGACCATTCACTTCTTGGGTAGAAGCGATCACCAGGTCAAGATACGCGGCTTCCGCGTAGAAATCGGCGAGGTGGAAGCGGTCCTCAACCAGGCGCCCGGAGTAGCCCGAGGCGTCATATTGGTCTCTGAGATTACCCCCGGAGATCGGAGTTTGGAAGCTTTTGTGGCGCCGTTCAAGGGCCAACCCTTTTCTGAATCCTCGGTGCGCGCCTTCATGAAAACCATCCTGCCCGATTACATGTTGCCCCGGCGCTTCGTCCCGATCGACAAGATTCCGCTGACGCACAACGGAAAGTTGGACCGTCGGGCGCTGACCGCCATGGACACGGCGCCTGACCAAACGAATTGTCAAAGACGCCCGGCCTGTCTCTTCGACGATCCGGGCGAACAATTGCTGGCCGCGATCTGGTCGGACATTCTCGATCGCAAGGACATCGCCCCGGAAGACGATTTCTTTTCCCTGGGCGGTCACTCCCTGTTGGTGGCCAGAGTGCTTTCACGCATTCAGGATGCCTTCGGCGTAGACTTACCGCCGCCCGATTTATTCAACGAACCTACCGTTCGCGGATTGGCGCGCCGCATCGCCGAATTGCGCGACAAGGAGGCAACGCCCCGGAGCTCGCCGACGCCCGGAGTCCGACCTGCTTTTGTGCCGTTGTCCCCGCAGCAACAGCGTCTTTTCCTGATGAACGAGCTGATGCCTTTGAACGGCGCCTACAACATTCCCCTGGCGCTGCACCTACGGGGTGGAATCGACGCGACCGTGTTGGAGACCGCATTGTATGACCTGGTTTGCCGTCATGAAATCCTGCGCACCGCTTTCTGCAGGGAGCAGGGCCAGGTGCTGCAAAGAGCCGTGGGCCCTTTGAAACGCGCCCTGGTTTTGGTCGAGCGATTGGGCGAGACACCGCAAGATGTGATCGCGTCGACCGCTTCCTGGTTCGCGCGACCTTTCAATACCGCCGAGGCGCCGCTTTGGCGGGCGGCGCTGATCCGGCTGGGTTTTGAAAACCATCTGCTCGTGTTCAGTATTCATCACCTGATCGCGGACGGCTGGTCTTTGTACGTGCTGGTTCGCGATCTCTTTCGGCTCTATGAGGCCCGATTGGGTATGGCGCCCGCGCCCGCACCGGCAGGTCTTCAATACGCCGATTATACCTTGTGGAAACGCGAGGACGCCCGGTGCCCGGCCCATTGCCTGGATTGGTGGCGACAGAACCTATCGGAGGTTTCGGGACAACTGCCCGTCCCAACCGATTTCCCCGTTCCCGAGCAACGCGAGATGCTGGGCAGAACCCTGGCCTTCAGCTTGAATGCATCGATTCTACAAGGTTTGGAGCGTGCAGCCGGCCTGCAAACCACTACCCTGTTCATGGTCCTGCAAGCCGCCTTTTCCCTTCTGTTGGCGCGACACGGTCGCAATGAAGAAATCGTCACCGCAACCGCTTTTGCCAATCGCAAACCCAAGGAGATCGAAGATCTGATCGGTTTCTTCGTCAATACCCTTCCGCTGAAAGTGCGCTACCGGCCGGAACAATCTTTCGGTGAATTATTGGGCGATGTACGCGAAACCATTTTAGGCGCTTTCGAACACGGCGCCCTGGCTTTTGAAGACATGATCGCCGCCCTGCGACCGGAGCGTAAGCCGGGTCGATTGCCGTTGGCTCAAATCAGCTTCACCTTCCACGGTGCGCCCATGCCGGTGACCGAACCTCGCGGCCTGTCCGTGCGACAGTTGGACGTGGATACAGGCAGGGTGCGCTTCGATCTGGAAGTGGATCTATGGCGCGAGCACGACGGAATTCGCGGCGGCTTCACCTACGCGATCGACCTGTTCTCGGACGAGCACATGGAGAGCCTGGCCGCCTGTTTCCACAGGCTTGTGGAAGGTATTGCCGAGGACCCGACGAAGCCTTGCGCCTCCTATGATTTACTTACTCAAGAAGAACGCCGGAACCTGCTGACAGCGTGTGCGAGTCAGACCGATTACTTACCCAACCGCTCACTCCATGCTCAATTCCTGGATATCGCAGGGCGCCGCACGGAAGCCGAGGCTTTGTATTGCGGAGACCGGGTCGTCAGCTACGGGGAATTGGATCGACGCTCGGCCGCGCTTGCCGGTCGCCTGGTTGAACTGGGCGCCGGACCGGAACAGGTCGTCGGCTTGTGCCTGCCTCCGTCGCCGGACCTGATCATCGGCCTGCTTGCTATTCTGCGCGCGGGCGCCGCCTACCTGCCCTTGAACGTCATGGACCCGACAGAGCGTTTATGCGAGCTACTGCGTGACACCGGCGCTCGCCTGGTCATCGCCGATGAGAACACCGTCGGTATTCCTGCCGCATTCGCGGGTGTGGTCATCAATCCGAGCGAAGAAGGGCGCGCGCCGTTAACTGAACCTGAGATCGATCCGGATCACCTGGCATATGTCATCTACACTTCCGGCTCAACCGGCAAACCGAAAGGGGTCGGCGTCAGTCATGCAAGCGTCGACCGCCTGTTCCAGGCTACCCAAGCGCGCTTCCAATTTTCATCTGGAGATACCTGGACCTTGTTCCACGGCATCACCTTCGACTTCAGCGTTTGGGAACTGTGGGGCGCACTCCTCTACGGCGGCCGGTTGGTATTGGCGCCGTTCGAAACAAGCCGCGACCCTCGGGCATTTGCACAACTGGTCAGCGATTGTCAGGTCACGATCCTGAACCAGACTCCGACCGCATTCCGACAACTGTCGCCCTATTTACATCCCGAAAAGGTTCCCAATCTCCGTTTGATAATTTTCGGCGGGGAGACCCTGGACGAGTTCAGTCTTAAATCCTGGTTCGACCGCTTCAGCGCGGACAAGCCTCAACTGGTCAATATGTACGGCATCACGGAAACCTGTGTTCATGTGACCTGGAAGCTGATTCGACCCGACAACCCGTCCGCCTCCATAGGGCATTCCCTACCCCACCAGAGCCTTTACCTGCTGGACCCTCACCTGAAACCCGTACCACGCGGTGCGGTTGGTGAAATCTACGTGGGCGGCGCGGGTCCGACTCGTGGATATACAGGACAACCCGGGCTGACAGCTCGTTGTTTCATTCCCAACCCTTATCCATACGAGCAATCCGAAGACCCAACCTGTCAATCCGAACTCAATCCCTCACCAAAACCAATGCCGTCCGTGACGGCAAACCGGCTCTACAAAACCGGCGATCTGGGCAGATGGGCGGCAAACGGTGCTTTGATTTACCTGGGCCGTTGCGATGACCAGATTCAACTGCGCGGCCACCGCATCGAACCGGGTGAGATTACCGGTCGACTGATGGAACATCCCGACCTCGGCGATGCGATTGTTACGACAATCGGAGACCGTGCCGAAACCATGTTCCTTGCCGCTTTTCTCGTCCCAGATCCAAAACGCGCGCCGGTTGCCTCGCAATTGGCGCGCTTGACCAGGGCGGGCCGCTTTCCTGAGAGCGCCCGCCAAACCCTGCCTAACGGGATGGTGCTCTTGCATGATAACCCCGTGGAGACTCAATTCCTCTACCGGGAAATCTTCGCGGATGCCGCCTACTACCGTCACGGGATCAGACTGGAGAAAGGCGCCCGTGTAGTAGATGTGGGCGCTCATATCGGTATGGCTTCCCTGTTCTTCGCCATGCAGGTGGAAGATGTCGAACTGGTATGTCTGGAGCCGATTCCGACGATCCGGGAAACGCTTCAAGCCAATATGGATCTGTACCAACTCAACGCCCGTGTGATCGAGGCCGCTGCCGGCGCGGAACCGGGCGATGCCGACCTGACCTGGTATCCCAACGTTTCGGTCATTTCAGGATGCTACGCCGATCAGGAGGAGGAACGGCAGGTTGTCGCTGCATGGTTGAGGCAGGCCGCCGGAGAACATGTTTTAAAGCAAGAAGACTTGGACGATTTAACGGCCGGTCGCCTACAGCCCCGACATTTCAAGGGAAGGATGACAACGATCAGTCAAATCATTCGGGAATACCGGCTGGAAACCATTGACCTGCTTAAAATCGACGCCGAGAAGAGCGAGTGGGACATTTTATGCGGCATTCAACCCGAGGACTGGCCGCGCATACGACAACTGGTAATCGAGGTCCATGACCTTGACGGACGCCTGGCCCGAATAACCGCGCTCCTGGAGGCCCGGGGTTTTAACCTGACCACCGAGCAAAACCGGGAATTGGCCGACACCAACCTGTTCAACGTCTATGCAATTCGCACCCTAAAAGATGAAGGCACACAACTGGTGACGCGTCCCCCCTACGCCTGGCGGGCGGGACATCGGTTGGCCGCCGAGGCGCGCCGGCATCTACAAAGCCTGCTGCCCTCTTACATGATTCCCTCACAATTCGTGGTTTTGGATCGACTTCCCCTGACGACCAACGGCAAACTGGATCGCAAAGCCCTTGGCCGCCTGACGGAAAAGACCTCGCGCGAGGTGGACTCCCGGTTATGCGCCGGTGAGATCGAACACCAGGTGAGTCGTTTGTGGTCGGAGCTAATCCAGATGGACGGCATAGACCCCGAGGCCAACTTCTTCGATGTAGGCGGACATTCCGTGCTGTTGGTGGCGCTCGCTTCGCGGATCCGCGAAAGCCTGGACCCGCAAATCGGCGTAACCGATTTACTTCGTCACACCACCATCCGTGCTCAGGCCCGTCTGATCGAACAAAGACAACGAGCGGAATCCGAATCCGAGCCGGTATTCCAAGCCGCCGATTCCGAAAGTCCCGATACCAAGGCCGTTGCGATTATCGGCTTCTCGGGGCGATTCCCCGGTGCTCCCAATGTAGCGGCCTTTTGGGAGAACCTGTGTGCGGGCATCGAGTCCATCACCCGGCTGGACACCGATGCACTGCGCGCCGCGGGTGTCAACGACACAGATCGCCTGGATCCCAACTACGTACCCGCCTGCGCACTGATAGAAGACATCGACTATTTCGACGCGGCGTTTTTCGGCATCGGCGCCCGCGAGGCGGAACTCATGGACCCGCAACACCGCCTGTTCCTGGAAGCCGCGTGGGAAGCGTTGGAACATGCGGGTTACGCGGCCCCCGCCGATCGTCGCAAGGCGGGCATCTTCGCTTCGGTGGGCGCGGGAGGTTACCGGGAACATCATTTGGCCCCGGCGGGTTTGGATCGGGCGGAACCTCAATTGACCGGGCTGGGTAATGAACGAGAGTTCCTTCCCACGCGCATCGCCTATAAGCTGGGCTTCCAGGGCCCGGCGCTCAACATTCAGACCGCCTGCTCCTCGTCCATGGTGGCGGTGCATACGGCTTGCCGGGCCTTGCGCCAGGGTGAATGTGAACTGGCCCTGGCAGGCGGCGTCAGCCTGGTTGTACCTCACGGACAAGGTTACCGCTACGACCCGGGCCTGGTCTTCTCGCCTGACGGACATTGCCGCGCCTTCGACGCCGGGGCGCAAGGCACGGTTCCCGGCAGCGGACTGGCTCTCCTGGTATTGAAACCGCTGGCGGCAGCCCTGGCTGACGGGGATACCATTCACGCGGTGATCGAAGGCAGCGCAATCAATAACGACGGGTCCGCTCGGGCGGGCTACACGGCTCCTGGCGGGCAGGGCCAGGAGACTGTGATCGAAGCCGCTTTGCGGGATGCGGGCCGGAAACCGGCAGATATCGGCTTTATCGAGGCACACGGTACCGGTACGCCGCTGGGCGACTCCGTGGAAGTTGCCGCCCTGACCGAGGTCTTCCGCAAGGATTCTGTGCCCGGCAAGGGCGTCACCTTGGGTTCGGTCAAGACCAACTTGGGTCATTTGGACGCGGCTTCCGGGGTGACCGGCCTATTGAAAGCAGCCCTGGCCGTGAAGCATGGTTTGATTCCGCCCAGCCTGCATTTTACGCATGCCAACCCGGAAACGGGATTGGAGACCGGACCGTTTCGCGTCAATGGAGAACCGCTTGAATGGGATTCACCGCAACGGGTTGCCGGTGTGAGTTCTTTCGGTATCGGCGGCACCAATGCGCATGTGATTGTGGCCTCGCCGCCGCAACCCGAGCCGGAGGAACTCGGTCGAAATAACGAGTTGATTCTGCTGTCGGCCAAAACCGAGGCCGCACTGCAACACCAGGCCGAACGGTTGGCTGCCTGGTTGCAGGAACAGAACCGGGATTCCTTTGCCGACGCGGCGCATACCTTGCGGGTGGGCCGCGAGGCTTTTCCCTATCGCCGCGCCCTGATTTGCTCGAACAGAGATGAGGCCGTGACTCGATTACGCGCGGGCGGGCCGATCGAACGGGTGAACGGCTCGCCGAGAGTTGCCTTCTTGTTCCCCGGCCAGGGGAATCGACTGGGGAGCACCGCGGCGGCGCTTTACACGGCGGAACCCGCGTTCAGGGAACGACTGGACCGCTGCCTCGATAAGTTGCAACCATATATGGATTTGGATGTGCGCTCACTTGTACTGGGTGAGGATAAAGATCACCGCTTGATGCAAACCCTGTATGCGCAACCCGTACTCTTTGCGACCAGTTACGCCCTGGCCGAAACCTGGATGTCCTGGGGCGTTAAACCGGATGCGCTCCTGGGTCACAGCCTGGGCGAGTTCACCGCCGCGGCGATTGCCGGGGTCTTCGGTTTTGAAGATGCTCTGGCTCTGGTTTGTAAACGCGCACGGCTGATGGAGGATACGCAACCCGGTGCCATGTCGGCAGTGCCGTTACATGCTGACGCCGTTTTGGAACGCTTGACCGAAGGCGTCTGCCTGGCCGCTGTTAACGCTCACGACCGATGCGTGGTCAGCGGCGATGAGAAGGCGATTGCAAACTTCATAAAACGGTTGGCTGGCGAGGATATCGAATGCCGCCTGTTACCGGTGAAACGCGCCTTCCATTCCGGCTTGATGGAGGAAGCGGCCCGTGCATTTGCCGACGAAATCGCGCTGATCGATCTACGACCGCCCAGCCTGCCCATCATAAGTTGTATCACCGGCAAACCCGTCGATCCCCGAGAAATAGCTCAACCCGAATATTGGCGGAAACAGATGTTGCAACCCGTTCAATTCTGCACGGCATTGGATAGCTTGTTTTCGGAAGGCCCTCTGCAAACGCTGGAAGTCGGACCGGGCCGTACGCTCAGCGGATTGGTCTCTCGTCACCGGCCCGGCGGCAGACCGGCGCCTGTGCCCTCGGCCGTGGGAACCAATCCCGCGCGCTCGCTGGCGGGGGCCGTGTCCTCGCTCTGGTCGGCGGGTGTGGCCTTGGATTGGCAGGCTTTTGTCTCGGGGCAGAACCGGCGGCGTATCCCATTACCCGCCTATCCCTTTGAACGGGTCCGTTTCTGGATAGAGGCGTCGAAACCCGGTGAAGTGGTTTCTCACGGCATAGACCAGTTGCAGGATTGGCTTTCCATACCGGGCCTGCAACGGGCGCCGGAGCCTCGATCAGGCGGCAAGCCTTGTGGTCGCGGCGCGGTGCTGATCTTCGGCCGGCCGAAAGGTCCCGGTCGCGCCCTGGCGGAGTGGTACCGGGCGCATCAACGCATTGCCGTTTTGGTGGAACCGGGGGATACCTTCGAGAAAACGGGGCCGAACAAGTTCCAAATGAACCCCGGCTTTCCCAAGGATTTCGACCGTCTCATCGCCCGATTATCCGCCACGGGTCGTCTTCCCGATCGTTTGGTCCATCTGTGGTGCCTGGGTGACGACGAAGAAGAGAGCACTGCTGAAACGTTGGCCTTGGGTTTTTACAGTCTCATTCACCTGGCCAAAGCCCTTGGCCGAGAGTCCGGGGGGGATTGTCGGTTGACCGTGGTTACCTCCGGTTGCCTGGATGTAACGGGACAAGAAAACCTGAAACCCCTACGCGCTTGTTTATTGGGACCGGTCAAGGTTCTCCCCGTTGAGTATCAAGGGTTCAGCGCCCGGCTGATCGATTGGGGAGAAACTTTCGAAACAGGCGATATCGACCGATTGACCGCCGAGTTAACCGCTGACGAGGCTCCGCCCGTTCTGGCTCGCCGCGGACGTTATCGGTGGTTGCCCACCCACGTCGCCGCCCCCGAGCCAAGCGATGAACCTGTCTTCCGCGTTGAGGGCGTCTACATGATCACCGGAGCTTCCGGCGCCGTCGCGAGGGCATTGGCCGATTACCTGGCCCGGTCCTATCGTGCTCGACTGGTCTTGCTGTCACGTACTGAAATTGCGCCGACCGTGCGGCAGAGACTGGAACAAACAGGCGGCCGTGTCATGTCGATCCAGGCAGACGTGACCCATGGGCCCATGGTCAAGCAAGCAGTAGAAGATGCCGTTGCCGAGTTCGGCAGGTTGGACGGCGTCATCCATACGGCCGGAATTCCCGGCGGCGCCACGATTCAAGGCATGAAACCCGAGGAGGCCCGTGCGGTGCTCGCGCCAAAGGTAACCGGAACCCTGGCTTTGGCCGGGGCTCTAACCGATGTCCCCTTGGACTTCATGGTACTGTGTTCTTCGCTGACCGGCGTACTGGGGGGATTCGGGCAGGCGAGCTATTGTGCCGCCAACGCCTTCCTCGATGCCTTCGCGGTCAGCAATCCTCTACCGCGTTGCCGCCGCCTGCTCTCCATAGGCTGGGATGCCTGGAAGAACGAGGGCATGGCGGTACGCGCCGCGGCGGCATTTCCCCATATGCCCGGCGACCTGGACCACGGTCTCGACGGCGAGCAGGGGGCCCGTGTTTTGGAATCCGCCCTGGCCGTGGGTTGCCCCCATGTCCTGGTGGCTACCCTGAGCCTGGATGTCATGCAGGCGGCATGGAACACCCTCGATCCAAGACGCTCACGTGAGTCCGGACCCATTATGGCCGAGGCCGCCGATGAAGACGCGGATACCGGAAAGCGGCTGGCCGCCATTTGGTGCCACACCCTCGGCTTGACTTCCGTGGGTCCCGACGATGATTTCTTCGATCTGGGCGGCGACTCTCTGATAGGCGCCCGCCTGTTTGCGCGAATACAGGAAGAAATCGGCATTACCCTTCCCCCTTCCGCATTGTATGAACACACCACCATCAGACAACAAACCGGGCTGATTCGCAGCATGGAATTCTTGGAAGAAGAGCCGGTGCCCATAGAGCAGGAAATCCAAATGGAGCAGACCAGGGAGTGGGGTGAACTTTGAACGGCGTCGGTAATCTGATCAACTTATTGACGCGATCACAAATACGCGTTTGGACAGATAACGGGAAGCTACGTTACGAGGCTCCACGTGGCGCCGTGACGCCTCACCTGCGGCAATTGATGCAGACCCACAAAACCGACTTGATCGCCTTCCTGGAAACTCGCGACAAGCAAACACTGCCCGCCCTGAGACCCCGCCCCAAGGATGAAAAAGAAGTATTGTCCTTTGTACAACGTCGAATCTGGCTGCAATGGCAATTGGAACCCCAAGGTTCGCAATGGCACATGCCGGCTGCCTACCGTTTATCGGGAATGTTGGACCCGATTGTTCTGGAAGACTCCATGGGGCGGGTAGTTGCTCGTCACAGGATCTTGCAAACCTGTTACCCCGCCCGAAATGGACAGCCGACACCGCAACTCGCGCCCAAGGACCGATTGGGGTTTAAGCTGATCGACCTTTCCGGCTTATTTGAACCCGGTAATTCTTTGAAGCGACTGGTCGATACTGCTGTAAACCTGCCCTTCAAACCTGAAGACGATCCGCTGATTCGCTTTTTCCTTTTCCGCCTTTCGCGAGAGGAACATGTTCTACTGACCGTATGTCACCACTTGATCTCCGACGCCGAATCCTTCAACTTGCTACTTGGGGAATGCGCCGCCAACTATACAGCATCCCTGGAAGACAGGGCGGTCTTTTCAACACTACCGGATTTGCAGTACGCCGATCTGGCCCACTGGCAGCGACAACTGCTTACCCCTGAGGTTGTTCAGAAGCAAATGGCTTTCTGGCGCAGAACACTGACGCCTTTGCCCCTGCCCCTGAGGTTGCCGGACGATCCCGATCCCGATTGCGGAGTAACATCGGGAACATTTGTGCTTCCCCTCGAAGAATCCCTGATGTTGCGACTGAAACAATTGGCCCGCCGGGAGAAGACTTCCCTGTTCGCTTTGTTGTTGGCGGCGTTCAAGATCTTGCTCTATCGATTGACGGGTCAGCCCGATGTCACCGTGGGCGCCCCGATATCACTGCGCAAACATCCCGGCCTGGCCGACATGATCGGTTGCATGCTGGAGCTTCAAGTATTGCGCAACCTACTGCGCGGTAATCCCTGCTTTCGCATTTTATTGGCATCGGTCCACAAGGGATTGACGGGGGCCGGAGAGAACGAGGCGATTCCCTTCGAGATGCTGACCGAAGAATTATCCCCCAAAAGAGGGGGACATCCCTTCTTCGACATTCTCTTCAACTATATCCGCCGGAGGAGTGAAGACACCATCGGCTTACCGGGTGTTCTGTTGCAACACTTAGATGCGCAGGAACCGCGGCCCCGCTATCCGTTAACCGCCTATATCCTGGAGACGGACAAGGGTTTCAATTTGAAGTTGGCCTACCGCCCCGATCGTTTCAGCCGGGAGCGTATGGCGGCTATGGCGGACCAGTTCCATTACCTACTGGAACAACTTGCCGACGATCCCGATAAGCGATTGGAGGAATTCAGTCTTTGGACCCTCGAAAGTCGCAACCTTTTGCCCGATCCCTCCCGAGCTTTAGAAAGACCGGCCTTCTGTACGGTCTGGGAAACCATCGAGACTCTCGCCGAAACCGATGCAGAGGCGACCGCCCTGATTCAAGGCAGCGATACGCGGGGTCTGACCATGGTGCTGGACTATGAGGAACTGGTGGGTCTGGCCGCGCGCATGTCGGGAACCCTGATTGCCCGAGGACTGGAACGCGGCGAGGTGGTGGCCGTGGAGTCCGGTCCGGGTTTTTTACAGATCGCCGGTATGCTGGCCGTCTTCCGAGCGGGCGGTGTGTTATTCAATATCGACCCTGATCTGCCCCCGGGTAGATTGAAACGACTCGTGGCCAGGATTAAACCCCGTTTTGTGCTGACCGCCGGCAGCCATTCACACGTACCGGGCGCGGAAGTCATCGACCTTAAGGAAGCCTGTCGAGGTCAGGTAGTGCCGCCGGTTACCCTGAAGGCCTATAGTCCGGCCTATTTGTTTTTCACCTCGGGTACAACGGGCGTTCCCAAGGCCGTTCTGGGCACTCACCAGGGACTGGCCCAATTCCTCGCCTGGCAACGCGACACTTTCAACATAGGCCCGGGCGACCGCTTCGGGCAATTGACGGCTCTGTCCTTCGATGTGGTCCTCCGCGATATACTGACGCCGCTCACCGCCGGCGCTACCTTATGCCTGCCGGTCCCGGAAGATCAAGGTCGCATTGCTCCCTGGCTTGCAGAAATGGATATAACCCACCTTCACGCGGTGCCCTCTGTGGCCGCGGTCTGGTTGGACAGCTTACCGCGGGGCATGGTGCTCAAACACTTGCGGACGGTCTTTTTTGCCGGTGAGTCCCTGCCCTCCGCCCTCGTCCAGGGCTGGCGGAATGCCGGGGCGCAGGAAGTCATCAACCTGTACGGCCCCACCGAAACCACCCTGGCTCGTTGCTGGTACAGGGTACCCCCAAAACCCGGGCCCGGCATGCAACCAGTGGGCTTTCCTCTGCCGCATAGCCAGGCCCTGGTCCTGCGAGAGAACCTGGAACCCTGTGGTATCGGCGAAACCGGGGAAGTTTTCATTCGCACTCCTTTTCGCACTCTGGGATATGCCAAGGACCCTATCGCCACCGCACAACATTTTATCCCCAACCCGCATACAGGACGCCCCGACGACCTCTTGTATCGTAGCGGGGACCTGGGCCGTTTCCTACCGGATGGTAACCTGGCCCTGATCGGCAGGCGGGATCACCAATTGAAGATCCATGGTGTGCGCATAGACCCCAACGAAATCGCTTCAGTACTTACCGAATGGCCTCGGGTATCGAGGGCTGTCGTCGGACTGCGTTCAAAAAACGAGGAGCCGCATCTCGTAGCCTGGCTGACCGCCAAGCCGGGGCCGGCCCTGGACCTTGGCAGCCTGCGCCAATGGCTGACCGACCGCCTGCCACGCCATATGATTCCCTCTGCCCTGGTCGAAATGGAGACCCTTCCCTTGGGGGCGAACGGCAAAGTCGATCGTGCGGCGCTACCCGGGCCGGATTGGGAAAACACGGCCTCTGAAGAACGGGCCGGCCCACCGCAAACTCCGGTGGAGAAGGTCTTGGCCGAGATCTGGTCCGAATTGCTGCCCTGCAAGGTCACCGACCGGTTCGATGATTTCTTCGCCAGGGGTGGTCAAAGCCTGATGCTGATGCGAGTGCTGGGCAGAATTGCGGAGCGGTTGGAAGTGAGATTGACCGCGCGACAATTGTTCCGGAATACGCGCCTGGATGCCATGGCCCGCGCCGTTGTCCAGGCGGACGAACAAAAAGCCGAACCCATCCTGCCGTCACCGCGAGCCACCGTGACCGGCCGGCCGGATTTAGTGCGCGCTCAGTTGTCCATGGGCCAACGCGGCCTTTGGGCACTGCACAATTTGAATCCTGAAAGCGCAGCTTACACCATGCACCACACCTTCCGATTGGACGGTCCGTTGTCGGAACGCGATTTGACCGAGGCCTTTTTTCAGGTGCAACAACGCCATGAGATCTTGCGCGCCCACGTGGGACGAGCGGACGGAGCCGGCTGCCTGATCATTCACCCGCAACCCCGAGCGGCCATGACCGTGGTAGACCTGACCCGCGCCGATGAAGAGGTTGCGGAACAGTTGGCGCGACAAGAAGCGGGCCATGTGTTCGATCTGACAAGGGAACCCTTGATCCGTCTGAAGCTTTTGCGACTGAGCGATACAAGCCGGCAATTATTACTTACCCAACATCACGTGATTTCCGATGCCTGGTCGGTGAACATTTTGCTTCGCGATATAGCCGCACACTACAATCTTATCTTGACCGGCCGAGAAACCGACCTTCCCAAGTTGAACATCCAGTTTGCCGACTACGCATCCTGGCAGCAATCCCTACTGACTCCCGGTCGGCGCAACGCCTTGCAACACTGGTGGCGCGAGTATCTGGCCGGGGCTCCTCAAACACCGGCTTTACCGGTCTTGACAGATAACGGCTCCAAAGAGTGCGCACGGGCCCCTCTGAAAATCAGAACCCAAACGGTTCACGCCCTTGGGCAATTGGGGCGCGCCGTGGGCATTACGCCCGCCATGATCCATCAGGCGCTCTTGACTATTCTGCTCACACGACTTTCCGATACTGACGAATTGGTCTTCGGGTGCCCCGTGGGAACTCGAGAACGACCCGCCCTGGAACCCCTGATCGGTTTCTTCGTCAATACTCTGGTCTACCGCATCGACATGCCCGCGCCCAGGGACGGCCGCCCCCCCGGCTTCAAAGACCTTCTGCAAACCGTTCGCGAGCAGAATATGGCTGTTCGGGACCATCGCGATTTACCGACGCATCAAATCATCGATGCGGCTCGACCGAAAGCCGGGATAGACGAACCCCTGTTCCGGGTTCTCCTGGCTTATCAGAACGCACCGTTTGAATCGGTGGAACCGGCAGGGGTCCGGGTGGCCTCCCTGCCGAAAGCTAGCGTGACGCCCATGTTCGACCTGTGTTTGGAACTGGAGGAAGACAATGGTTCCCTTCATGGGTTTTTCGAGGGCCGTACTGATTTGTCCCGCCTGAAGACCCTGGCGGGTATGTACACGCGGCTGGCAATCCACCTGGCCGCCCACCCCAACTCCTGTCCACAAAACATTCCTTTGATGGACGATTCCCAACGTCACGCGTTGACCGTAACCTGGAACCGGACCGATCCGCACGAGCTTCCGGCACCTTCTATTTCTGAAACCATCGCAAGTTTGGCGGCCCGGGCGCCCGAACGCATCGCCGTGGAAGACTCGGAGGGCAACTGCCTTAGCTACGCGGAGTTCTGGAGTAGCGTCACTGATCTGGCCGGTGTCCTGCGCAAACATGGAGCGGGTCCCGGCACAGTTGTCGGCTTGCGCCTGCCGAGATCCTCGCAAACCATCATCAGCCTGATCGCCGTACACCTGGCCGAAGCCGGTTTTCTGGCTTTGGACCAAAATCAGCCGGAAGGTCGCTGTCGTGAAATTTTGCAGCAGGCGGGTGTGTCTCTGGTGATCGCACCAAGCAGCGATAGTTTGAAGTCGGCCGGCTTCACCCTGATCGATCCCAATCAAAACGACCCCGCTCCTACTCGGGAATTCAACGCTCCCCATCCAAGTTCGCCGGCATACCTGACCGCCACATCCGGGACCGGCGGCAAACCCAAGTTGGTCTGTGTTTCCCACGGTTCGCTGGCGATGTTCGTTGCACAAGCGATATCTTGTTACGGCTTCACAAACACCGATCGCGTGTTGCAATTCGCCTCGCCGGCCTTCGATACCTCCATCGAGGAGATTTTCCCGGCACTATGCGCGGGCGCAACCCTGGTGGTCCGAGAAGAAACCCTGCCGGCCTCAGCCGAGAGGTTTGTGGACTGGATCACACGGCGCGCGATCACCCTGGTGGATCTTCCTACCTCCTTCTGGAATCGTCTCGTGGATGCCGGGGCGACACTTCCCGACAGCGTCCGACTGACCATCGTCGGCGGGGAAGCCGTTTCGCCCCGAAAGTTGGCGACATGGTTTCAAAACAACAGCGGCCCGGTGGTCAATGGATACGGCCCTTGCGAATGCACGGTCATCGCCACGGTCGGCGAACTGAAACCCGACGGTCATGTGCCCATCGGACGCCCGATCCACGGCGCGCGCGTTTACCTGGTTGACCGCTATCTCGATCTGACGCCTCCGGTCGGGGCGGGAATGATAGCAATCGGCGGCAATTGCGTCGGTTGGGGTTATCCGGGTCAACCGGGCCTCACCGCCTCGGCATTTGTGCCCGATCCTTTTTCAACCGACACGCCCGGCGCCCGACTTTACCTGAGCGGCGACCGCGGCCGGTTTGGTTCTGACAACCTACTCTATTTCCTGGGGCGTCGAGATCATCAGGTCAAGCTGCGCGGCTATCGAATCGAACTCGACGAAATCGCCTTCGCCTTGGAAAAACACCCCTCGGTAGCTTCGGCAGCCGTGATCCTGCGCGGCGATACGGGGGGCAACCGCTTTCCCGTCGCGTTCATCGTAGCCGCCGGGGAATCGTCGGACCACGGGGGGCTTCGGACCTATCTGGCGGAAAGATTACCTGCCTACTGTATTCCGGCCGCTTTTGTCACCTTGAACGAACTCCCGCTCAACAGCAACGGCAAACTGGACCGCACATCACTGGCGGCCGCTCCCCTTCCGCAAAACGAATCGGAAGGGTCCCCCGAATCGCGGCCCCGAACCTGGGAAGAGAAGCATTTGGCCGCCATCTGGTGCGAGGTCTTGAACAAAAGCGAGATAGGAAGGCAAACCAACTTCTTCGAACTGGGCGGCGACTCGATCCGGGCATTGCAAGTGGTTACCCGGGCGCGTCAGATGAGTATGGTTTTGAATCCGCGGGATCTCTTTGAGCACCCAACCATCCAAGCCCTCGCTAATCAGGTACGATCGTGCGAAGAAAAGTCTGACGATCCTTGGGCCGGGGCGGGAGAACTACCGCCGACGCCGATTCAGCGCCACTTCTTTGCCATGTGCCCGCTGTCGCCGCATCACTACAACCAGGCAACCCTGTGGCGCGTCCCCGCCGGGCTGGAAACTGCCCGCCTGCGCCGTGCCCTGCAATCCCTGGTCATGCGGCACGATGCCCTGAGACAGCGTTTCCAAATCGTAGACAATAGCGCCGCTGTCCACACGGTGCCGCGATGTGAAGCCGGTTTCGATATCATTACCATAACAGATACCGATCATGACCTGGAAGCCGCCGTCAACAGCATCCAAGCCGGCTTGAACCTGGAGCATGGTCCGCTGATCCGAGCCGCTCTCCTGAAAACCGGTCAAGCCGAGGACCGTCTGCTGATCACCGTCCACCACCTGGCCGTGGACGCCTGGTCCTGGCGTATCCTCCTGGAAGATTTTTGCCAATTATGGACCGCCGGTCACATCGAATCACCCGAAAGCATGAGTTGGCGAAGCCGGGCCCATCGTCTGGCCCGACGTGAGCCGACTACGGAGGAAACCCGTTTCTGGAACCGTACCGCCGATGAAGTTGCCCGACTTCCGCCTCTACCGCTTATCGGGGAAGACAACTTCGCCGCATCCGCCGTTCACAGCCGGACCATTCATGCCCCGGAAGTATTGACGCAACCGGGCTGGGGTATTCACACCGAGGAATTATTACTGACCGCTTTGGCCGCGACCCTGACCGACTGGACAGGTCAACCAACCATCGGGCTGACCTTGGAACACCACGGTCGCAATACGCCTTCGAGCGTAGATGTAACTCGCACGGTCGGCTGGTTCACCACGGTATTTCCCCTGTTGATTACCCGCGGCGTCGAAGACGAACCGCTGGACCTGCTGAGACGCACGGCGACTGCCCGTCGCGCTGTCCCCGCTCACGGCCTGGGCTACACGGACGGCCCGCTTCCTCGAGTCCTCTTCAACTACCTGGGCAGCCTGGACGATCTGCCCGTCCGGAAACCATTGCTGGGGCTCGCCGAGGAGACCGGCGGGCGTCGTCACGCCCCGAACAACCCGCGCGGACATCTGCTGGAAATCAACGCCGCCTTTATAGAAGGGAAACTACAAACCGAATGGCGCTTCCCCGATACTCCTGCTTCCCGCAAGAGCGTGGAATCGCTGACGCGGCAATTCGAAGCCTCACTATTGGAACTGACCGCCGCCCTGGCCCGCAACCGCCAGCCCCTGGGCCCTTTTCCAGCCGATTACCCGCTCTGCGGTCTCGATTTGGATTCCCTCGACCGACTCATCCTCAGAGAAGGGATACCCGAGGACATCTACCCGGCCGGCGATCTGCAAGCCGGTCTGCTCTATCACTTGGCCCGCGAGGGTAAAGGAGGCGCCTACCACATCCAAATCGGCTGCAAACTCACCGGCCCCCTGGATGAACGCGCCCTGCGCAAAGCCTGGGAGTATGTGGTTTTCAGGCACACCGCCCTGCGTACCCGCTTCATCATGTCCAAGGAAAAAGGCCCGCTGCAATGGGTGGAAACAAGGACGGCCCTGCAATGGTATTGCCTGGATCTTTGGGGAATGGACGAACGCTCCCGCGACCAGTGTCTGGAAGAATGGCTGATCAGCGACCGCGAACGCGGCTTCGACCCGGCGCAAGGCCCGCTGCTGCGTTTCGCCTTGTTCCGCGCCGCCGACTCCTGCTATTTCGTGTGGAGTCATCACCACCTGCTGCTGGACGGTTGGTCTGCCCAAATCGTACTACGCGATGTCTTCACCGCCTACGAGGCCTTTACACGCGGAGAATCCCCCAACCAACCCCCGGCGCCCGATTTTCGCCGCTATATGGAATGGCTTTCCTCATGCCGGCCTGGCGAGGCGGAAACCTTCTGGCGTCAAGAACTGGCCGACTTGGAGGGACCCACGCCGCTGCCAGCCTCGGGAATAGGCACGTATGGTCAGTTTTTCGGCCGTGTCCGACGGCAATTGGACGCGGAAACCACAAAGACCCTCAACCACTATGCCCGTACCAACCACCTCACGCGCAATACGTTGGTGCAAGGCGCCTGGGCCCTTTTGACCGCTCGCTACAACAGGCAAACGGATATCCTCTTCGGCACGACCCTGGCCGGTCGCCCGCCGGAATTGCCTCGCGACCTTGTGGGGCTGCTGATCCGCTCGGTGCCCATCCGTCTCGAGGTGGATGAAAGCCGCCCGACGGGCCGATGGCTCAACGATGTCCAGCAACACCACGTTGCCGTTGAAACCGCGCCTCCAGCGGGCCTGACCAAAATTCGGGAATGGGCGGGCCTGCCGCCGGGCCTACCCTTGTTCGAGGCGCTGGTGGTGGTAGAAAACTACCCCGCGCATTACCTTCCAAAAGAGGGCGTCGCCGGCGTTGTTCCGAGCAATATCCGCAACAACGCCCGCGGGCACGACCCGCTCACCCTGGTGGTCAACGTGGACGATGACGCCTGGCGTCTACGCCTGGATTTTGCCGGTGAACACTACGCCGAGTCCACGGCGAACCGACTGTTGAAACACTTCACCAATCTATTAAAACACCTCACCGAACATGTTGCCGATCCTCTGCATGCCGTGCCCATGATGACGGTGGAGGAAAGAAAACACCTGTTGCGCCTTGCATCGACCCGGGTTGAAAGCATTCCCGGCGAGCCGCCTCTCATCCAACGCTTTTTCCAACAAGCCGAAGCCCGCCCCGACAGTATCGCCCTGCGCCTCCCCGATGCCCTGGAGTTTACTTATGGATCGCTGGCAGCCCAGACGCGGAGGATCGCCTCCGTACTGAGAACCAGGGGCGCCGAACCGGAAACGCCGATTGCCGTTTTCCTGGAACCGGGTCCGCAAGCGGTTGTTGCCGTGCTGGGTATCCTGGCCTCAGGCGCGCCCTACCTGCCGTTGGACCCCGCCTGGCCGAGTCCGCGCATAGAAACCATCCTGGCCGAGGCTCGGCCCAACCTGCTGGTTACCGAAAGCGGTTTGATCGGCGGCTTGCCTCGCGGCGGCTGTCAACGCGTGCTGCTGGACTATCTGGAAAATGTAGATCTCCTACCCGATATCCAGCCCCGACCGCAACACGCCGCACACATCATCTACACTTCCGGCTCCACGGGCAGCCCGAAGGGCGTGGCCGTCACCCATGCCGCCGTTGCCCGCCTGATGACGGCAACGGAAGCCTGGTTTCAATTCGGAGCCGACGACGTGGTGACCCTGTTCCACTCCATCGCCTTCGATTTCTCCGTTTGGGAGATCTGGTCGGCCCTGGCGTACGGCGGCACCCTTATCCCGGTTACCGATTCCTTCCGCAAGGACCCGCGCAAATTCTACCAATTGCTGATCGAGGAATCGGTCACCGTTTTGTCGCAAACGCCAACCGCCTTCGCCGGGCCGGCCCATGTAGACGCCGACCGAAGAGAAAACCTCGGCCTACGTCTGGTCATCTTCGGCGGCGAGGCATTACCGCCGGCTTTGTTGCGGGATTGGCGCCGGCGTCGCGGAAGTGACAAACCTGCTTTTGTCAATATGTACGGCATCACCGAAACCACGGTGCATGTGACTCGGCATCGCGTGTCGGAGGCAGATATCGCCGGAAAAACCATGCCCATCGGCAACCCGCTGCCCCATCTTTCCTTATACGTTTTGGACGGACAGGGTCGGCCCGTTGCACCCGGTCAGACGGGCGAGCTTTACGTGGGCGGCGCCGGCACGGCCAGGGGTTATGTGAACCGGCCGGGATTGACCGCGAGTAGATTTGTGCCGGACGGCTTTGGAGGAGAACCCGGAGCCAGACTATATCGAAGCGGGGATCTGGCGTGTTTGCGCGAGAACGGCATGCCGATATATCTGGGCAGGGGCGATCGCCAACTTCAGTTACGAGGCTATCGGGTTGAGCCCGCGGAGATAGAAGCCGTGCTCACTTCCATGGAAGGCGTCACCGCCGCGGTTGTCTTGCCGCGCAAGGCCGGCGACGGAACTATTTCCCTTGTCGCCTGGTTGCAGACCGATGCCCAAACCGAGAGTCGAAAAACGGAATGTCGCAATCGCGCCGCCGCCCTGCTGCCCGCCTATATGATGCCGGCGGCCATTTGCTTGTTGCAGAGCCTGCCGCTAACCCCCAACGGCAAACTGGATCGGAAAGCCCTGCCCGATCCCGAAAGCGCCGCCGCGCCGCCTGCCGAACTACCTGAAACCTCATTGGAACAATATCTCACCCACCTTTTCTCGGAAATCCTGGACCGCCCCGTCGCCGATCGCAAGGCCAATTTCTTCGACTTGGGCGGTCACTCCATCAACGCGCTCTCCGTCGTCAACCGTATCCAGGAACAACTGGGCGAGGTAGTCCACGTGGCCGTGATCTTCGAGGCGCCCACCCCGGAATTGCTGGCTCGTCGACTTATGGAACACTATCCGGATGCGACGGCTCGGGTTTGGGGAGATCGCGGAGATAAAGAAACGGATACCTCGACAGTCATCGAATTCACGGATCTAAAACGCTTCGAGACATCGCTGCCGCAAAGGACCTTCGACCATCGCGGCCCCCGCAATCCAAGCGCCGTGTTCATTTTATGCCCGCCGCGATCCGGTTCCACCCTGCTGCGCGTCATGATGGGCGGCCATCCCCGCCTGTTCGCGCCGCCTGAATTGGCTCTGCTTGACTTCGACACCATGGCCCGCCGCGCCGAAGCCTACTCCGGCCCGGATTTCTTTTGGGGCGAGGGCGCCAAAAAAGCCATCATGAGCCTGTTTAAAATCGATGCCGACGAGGCCGAGGCCCGCATCGATCGCTGCATCGCGGAAAACTGGTCGACCGGCCGCTTCTACAATCTGTTACAGGAAGCCGCCGCACCACGCATTCTTGTAGATAAAACCCCGGGATACGCGCTGCAAGCCCAAATTCTGGCCCGTGCGGAAACCCTGTTCGAAAACGCTCGCTATATCCATCTTCTCCGCGATCCCCGGGCGGTGATTGCCAGCTTCCGGGAGGCACATCTGGACCAGATCTTCGCACGCGGCAACCACAACTATCGCGGCGCGGTGCTGGGCGAACTGGTCTGGACCACCAGCCATCGCAATATCCTCGATTTCCTGCAAAACATCCCTGAGGAACGCCGCATGGCTTTGCGCTTCGAAGACCTGGTGACACGGCCCGAGGATGCCATGGATCGCGTCTGCGATTTCTTGGACCTGAAACCCAACGCCGCCATGTTGGATCCCTACCAGGGCGACCGCATGACGGACGGGCCCCGCCTGGAATCGCGCATGCTGGGCGATCTCAAGTTCCACAATTATACGTATATCGACCCGTCCGCCGCCGACCGCGGGCATCAATTCCACAATCAGCGGGCGTTGGGTCAACCCACCTTGACCGTGGCGAAAAAGCTGGGTTATGGTCCGGGCCATGCACCGAAAACACGCGTTGCCGGACGAGCGCCCCTGTCCCTCGCCCAGCGCCGATTGTGGTTCCTGGACAAAATGCAACCCAACACCACGGCCTATGTCATCCCCATCAGCCTGGATCTGAAAGGCCCGTTGGATACGCAAGCCCTGGCTTCGGCCTTCGATACCATGACCGATCGCCACGAGGCCCTGCGCACCTGTTTCCCGGAAACCGACGGAGAACCCGAAGCCAAAATCATCCAACGCATCCAAGACCTGCCGGTACTGGTAGATTTGAGCGGTTTCGGTTTTACCTCCGCAACCGTCCTGGCCGGGCAACTGACCGACGAACTGATGCAACGCCCCTTCCAACTCGCCGACGGCCCCTTGATCCGCGCCCGCTTGTTCCGCTTATCCGGCAGGCAACATCGCCTGGCCGTACAGGTACACCATCTGATTTTCGACGGCTGGTCGGCGGGCGTCATGGCGCGTGAATTATCCGAGGCCTATCGCGCCGAGGTTCGGGGCCTAAAGGCCGACCTGCCCGAATTGAAGATCCAATACGGCGACTACGCGGCCTGGCAGTTGGAACAATTGCCTTACCGCCGGGCCGGACTGGCCTGGTGGCGGCAAAAGCTGAAAGATGCGCCGCCCCTGCTGCCGTTACCCGCCGATCGACCCAGACCGGCGGTGCGCGGCGTCGACGGCGCCGAGTTCAGCTTTCAATTCAGTGACGAGGTGGACCTCGCCGTTCACGATCTGGCCCGTAAAACCGGCTGCACCGTCTTCCACATCCTTGCCGCCGGTTTCGCCCTGTTACTGCACCGCTACAGCGATTGCGACGATATCATCTTCGGCGTCCCCTCGGCCAACCGGAACCGGCCCTACCTGGAACCCATGATCGGGTTCTTCGTCAATACGCTGATCCTGCGTAGCAAAGTACCTGAAAGCCCTTCCGTCACGGCCTTCGCCAAACGCATTCGCCGGGATATGGTCCAGGCCATGTCCCGGGGTGAAGTACCCTTCGAACAACTTGTCGCCGAGTTGGACTCCGGTCGCGACCCAAGTCACGAGCCTTTGATCCAAGCTTTCTTCGCCATGCAGAATGCGCACGCGGAAGAAGCGCGGCTGCCGGGAATCTCCATCCAATCGCCGCCTCAAAAGGCAGGCCCGGCAAAGTTCGACCTGAGCCTGTACATGGCCGACACTGGTGAGACCCTGATCGGCACGTTCGAATACGATGCCGGTCTCTACGATCGATCCAGAATCCAACGCATGGCCGGCCACTATCGACAACTGGTAACCGCCATGACCAAATGGCCCAATATGCCCGTGGGCATGCTGCCGCTGATCCAGGCCGACGAGGCGCACAACCTGCTGAAGGTCTGGAACCGGACAGACGAGGAATACGAGAACTGTTGCATCCACCAATTCTTCGAGCGGCAGGCAGCGGCCCGCTCCTACGCCATCGCCCTGGTAGTGCCGGGCACCATTGCCGCCTTCTACAAATACGGCGAACTGGATACGGCGGCCAACCGACTGGCTCACAAGCTGCAACAGGCCGGTGTCGGCCCCGAGCACCGGGTAGGCGTTTGCCTGGAAAAACCGCTTGAAACCGTGGTGAGCCTGCTCGCGGTGCTCAAAGCGGGCGCCGCCTATGTGCCGCTGGAACCGTCACTGCCGCAAGCAAGACTGAACGCCCTGGCGACGGACGCCGGTCTTTCCGCATTGTTGACGGAAGCGGATACCCATGATCGCTGCAAGCCGCCGGGCGTCCTGACCATCGATGCCCGCGTTACAGATACCACGTCCAACCCCGGCCCGCCCAAGGTGCGCTTCAACCCGGACCACCCGGCCTACCTGCTCTACACCTCGGGCACGTCGGGCAAACCCAAGGGCGTTTTGGGAACCCACCGCGCCTATGTCAACCGCATGCAGTGGATGTGGTCGCGCTTTCCCTTCCAGCCGGGTGAGGTAGGCATTCACAAGACCGCGTTGTCCTTTATCGATGCCGCCTGGGAAATCTTCGGGCAACTGGGCGCGGGGATTCGGCTGGTGAGCCCGGTACGCGCCGACCGCACCGACCCGTCCCGCCTGGCCGATGTGCTTTCCCGGCACGCGGTCACTCGAGTTACCATGGTGCCGTCGTTGCTTTCCGTGCTGTTGGAAAAAACCGGGGACTACCACTGGCCGAGCCTCTGGATCAGCAGCGGCGAAACGCTTTCAGACGCCCTGGCCGAAAAATTCCGCCAACGCCTGCCCCGGGCGCGACTTGTCAACCTGTTCGGCATGACCGAGGCGGCCGGTGACAGCCTGTGCTGGGAAGTCACCCCCGGCAAGACGGCGATTGGTCGCCCTCTGGCCAACACGCGCGCCTATGTGTTGGACCGCAACGCCCGCCTGATGCCGATCGGCGTGCCCGGCGAACTGTACATCGGCGGCATCGGCCCCGCTCGCGGCTACCATGGGGACCCGGCTGCTACCGCCGCCGCATTTGTGCCCGACCCGTTCAGCGATCTCCCCGGGCAACGACTGTACCGCACCGGCGACAAGGTGCGCTGCCGCCGGGACGGCGCCTACCTGCACGAGGGCCGAATGGATCTTCGGGTGAAACTGAGAGGATACCGGATCGACCCCGCCGAGATCGAGGGCGCCCTGTTCGCCCTGCCTGCCGTGAAACACGCCGTGGTTACCGTTGAGACATCGGCGGAGACCGGTCCCCGACTGGTCGCCCGGGTTCAAGCGGTTGCCGGAGAAACCATTGTTACCGAAAACATGCGCCGTGTATTGAGCCGAAAACTGCCGCACTACATGATCCCCTCCCAATTCCAGGTGGTGGAAGACTTCCCTCGCACCCAAAGCGGCAAGATCGATCTGGGCGCGCTCCAACCGGTTCGAACTGTCCCTCCGAAAACGAGAAAAACTCCAACGAGCATATCGACCCTGCGTCTGCAAGCCCTCTGGTCGGCGATCCTGGGCCGCGAGATCGGGCTCGATGAGGATTTCTTTGCGGCGGGCGGTCATTCCCTGGCCGCGGCGCGACTGGCCGCGCGCATCGGTGCGGAATTCGGCAAAGAACCCTCCCTGGTTGACTTCTTCAAAGCTCCGACTATTACCGCCCAAGCCGTGTTACTGGAGGAACAAATGCCGCAACCATGGTCACCGCTGGTTTCATTGCAACGAGGCCATGAATCGCAAACACCGCTGGTACTTGTCCATCCCGTGGGCGGCCAGGTGCTGGCGTACGCGGCTCTGGTCCGCGCCCTGGGACCGGAGGTTCCGGTATACGGCCTACAGGCCCAGGGTTTACAACCGGGCCAGGAGCCGCGTGGAACTTTGGCGGGAATGGCCGCCGCCTACCGGGCGGCGCTGGGCGCTTTGCAGAAACCCTTCTCCCTGGCCGGATGGTCCTTCGGCGGCCTGGTTGCCCACGAGATCGCTCGCGGCCTGATCCAGGAATCCCGTCCCCCGCGTTCGCTGTTCCTGATCGACAGTCACCTGGACCTGGGCCCGAAACCCAATCCCATGCCCATGGCCGCCAACCTGTTGACCGACCTGTGCACCATGGCCGGGACGGACCGCAACCTGTTGGACCCGAGCCTGCCGGAGATCCTGGCCACGGGCCGGGCGAACGAGGCGCAAACCAAACTGATCGAAGCGGGACTGCTGCCGCCGGACCTGGACGGGGAATACCTGGACCGCTACGTCAAACTTTTCCGGGCCAACATCGATGCGGCTCACGGCTTCAGACCGAAACCCTACCCGGGCATGGTCCACCTGATCAGGGCAACGGAAAAACCGGAATCGGTCAAACAAGCCCAAGCAGCGGCCTGGCGAACTTTGCAAGCCAACCAACTCAAGGTCACGGACCTGGCAGGCAACCACTACAGCCTGCTCACCCCGCCGGCGGTCCAAAAATTAGCGGAACTCCTAAAAAAGTAACCGAGAGCTGTAGCTTCAGCAAGTTACTCAATATTGTCTTGACACAAAATCGCTCTCGTTGATATATAACGTGGGACCGCATTACTCAAAGGCCTCCGTCAAAATGAACCTGCATATTCACCCAACATGGATGTACGACCCTTAATCGTCTGTATTTTAAAGCCTTGTTAAGCCAGGAATGGACTGCCAAGAAGAAGTATAACCCAAAACAACAATTTACAAAACCTTTACTTGCCTAGTGACTCGCAATATATTTATCCTGAAAAAGGAGTGGGGAAATTTTTAAGGTTCAAGGTGATAAATGGCTAATTCCCCAAAACTCTTCAACACAGCCCTAAATGTTTGCATTGTTGTAGTAATAGGCATCAACGCCTTCTTTCTACTTTACAAAAAAGATACTATATTCAGAGACCTAAACATTGAAAAGCCAACGCTTCTATTAGTTTTGAGCGATGCTGAATGCGCTGATTGCATAAGGGGTCTTAGCTTTTTGAACTCTATGCAACTGTTTTTTAGGGATCAAGATATAGACGTTCAGGTGTTAGTATATTCACCTAATCTTCACGACCCTAAAGGGATTGTAAATAAGTTCATTTATCCAACAACTCTAACTGATGATGATACAATCTTCAAGGTCCTGAATTCCCGATATACTCCCCTTCTGATTGGTGTATCCGCTCAACGAGAAATCTTCTTTCTAGATACAATTCCAAAAGAGATCCCGATAGACGAAGCCTATATCTCCGACCTTGTCGTAGATCGTTTACACTATGCTAGAAATCTTAGCATGTAAGAACTCACTTGCTTCGCTAAACATCTCTCACTTGGGCAACCGCATTTCACACATCATCACCGAAACAGATAACCTATGCATCACTGTTCGCCACTGGTACAGTGGTGCTCAGCTCAAGCGTAAAACAGAAAATCACTAACAATTAGACATTATGGAGGTTGAAAATTGTTTCGAATAATTACCCTTTTAGTTTTATCTTTGCTGACATTTATGGTAGCAACTGAAAAAGTAAATGCGGGACGCCTTATTGGCATGGGTCAAATGCAAGCTAACCTAAACCCAGATAAATCTATTACGATGTATTGTGATAGCAGTACGTCAGATGTCTGTATCATTGAGATTTCAGTTGAAAGATAGGAGGAATTATGCAAACAACTCTCAAGACTACTCTTTTCACTTTACTTTTAATTGCAAGCATCCTTAGCTATTCAAGAGATGTCACAGTTGTCATCAAAAGCAATGGTTCAGGTTACTTCGAAGCACATATTGATGGAAGTTCGCAAACCTGGTATTGTGACAACACGTCTCCAGACATTTGCGAGCATGAAATAACATATCAACACGAAAGATAGGAGGATATCTATGAAAAAAACTTTAACTCTGCTAGCTCTCACGCTTATGACTATTGCCAATTTAATATTAATGGCAGACGGCCCTGGGACAATTATTTCAGGCAAAGGAAAGAGCAGCATCACTGTTCACCCAGACGGCATGGTTGAGGGCTGCTGCGAAGGTCAAGAAGGTTGGTGTCATATAGAGCTGTGACAACGGTTTTATAGATTTTCGACAAACCGGGGGGAGTAAAACTCCCCCCGGAATATAGAGGAGAACATGTGATTTCTTTATGGATATTCCAAATTTTTTTCCAATCGCTGAGTGACATAGAGTCATTCAAGGTCAAACTTTCAACCTATCAATACACTGTGAGCAGTATTGCGACCAATGACGAGCTCTATTTTCTTTGCTTTTCTAAGAACAATCGGGGAACCGATAACACGCTTCTGGTTGTTGACAAAACGGGTACAGTAAGACACCAATTCCAAGAGAACGGTCAAGGTCCTGGAGAGTTACGCCGCGTCTCCAGTCTTACCATTGTTGGTGATCAACTCCTTGCCGCAGAAAGAACATCGGGTCTTGTTCATGTCTATAACAAGCAACTGCAGCACGTTATGGACATCAAGACCCAACTGGGTGGAGCCATCTTCGCCGTTTCTGACAACAAGTTTGCCATATGGAATACGCACCGGCAGTCATTCGGGCTGACTTATATGTCGCGGATCTATAACGTGGATAAGCGGGCAATCGATACCAAACCGGTCTATGCTGTTGAAATACCAACCGATGAAATCCCCGTTCTTATACAAGCATGGGGCGGCATTCAGAGGACCAAAGATGGCTTTGTTGCGATCAAATCGACGGACTATAAAGTCGAGGAGTTCAACCTCAATGGTCACCTCCTAAGAACAATCGTCAATAAACAACCAGCTCACCTCCAACATTACCAACCCTATGAGGGTGACCCTCAACGGCTCAATAAACAGGCTCTCAATTGGATGTGGTCCTTCTCCAAAATGCGTTCAGTCCACTTGATCAATGAAGATTTCGGTATTTTTTACCTGGATAAAAGTGATGAGGGATATCTTGATATTGTCGATAAGGCGGGTGCCTTTGTCGCCAAAAAGATTCCCTTCGGCAACAAAGTCACTGTCACTTGGAAGAAAAACCGTTTTCTTTATACCAGACGAGTCGAGAATAATGGGGATTTCGACTTCCACCTCACATGGGCCGAACTCAACTTGAAATGAGTGACCGCAAGGAACAATCTCAGCTTGACGACAGCTTCTATGAAGCCAACTTCTTAGTCACATTGGTGAGTTAAGCCAGTAGAGCCATATGCTTAACGCTAAACAATATCTAACCACACATGGTCAACGAAGCGGGGTCGAGGTTTTCGAAAAAGGTGTTTGGGTCCAAACGATCGGCCGTTTGGGGGATGGACCGGGGGAGTTCAAGCATGACCCGGTCCAATTGGCGATTGTTTCGGGTCAACTGGCCGTTACGGAACGCTACCGCCGCCGCGTGTCCCTCTTCAAGCTCGACGGAACTTATATCTCCTGCTCGGAACCGGATCGGATGTCCCGGCCGCTCAGCATCAACGGTCGTCAATGGACCTTTCGCGGGCTCGACTATCCCGTTGCGATTGAATCGGGCTTTCGCGTTCGCAACCGTGAGGCTGACTGTTTTTTCGGCAAAATGGTTGGGAGCAGTGTCATTGACCATCACTTATCCGCTTACCTTCTGGCGCCTTATATGGACAAGGGCGTTTTGTTTATCCGTCGAAACGGTCTCGTTCAGGCGTATGACTTGGAATGTAATTTACTGAATGAATGGTATGTCCCGGTAAAACATCTGGCCAGGGACGTTGAACCGGACCCTCTGGGCGATGCCTTGGTCCGGCATTATAAAAAGAAGTACCCGGATCGAACCTACCTCAAACCCTATCTTTACGGGCTGCCCATCATCAGCGCGGCCGCGAACCGGGAAGGGGTGTTGTTTCTGATCACAAGCAATGAACACAAGATCACCGGTGAAAGAAAACCGGGAGAATGCTTCCTAAAGGTACTCAACACCGTCACGGGACGCCGGCAAACCTTTCCCGTCGAGGGCGCCCCCCAAACTGTCAAGGTGCAAGAGAACCACCTCATGCTCATCTCCAGTGAAGATGCATTTATCAAGATTTGGAACATCGAGGATATCCCATGACCCCACCGACAGTTGCGCTGCTCTTACTCGCGCTCTTTCAGGGACCGGAGCCGATCCATGTGAAACCCGGAGATCCTGTGATTGACTTGAAGATTAGAACGCTCGATGGGAGATCGGTCGCATTGACTCAGGTACTCGACAACTCGTTCTGCTTTTTCTTGAGTCCAAATTGCCCGGCCTGCATGGATGCTTTGCCCTATTTACAACAGGCTTTCGTCGACTATCACGTTGTCTTGATCTTCATTGATGAAACGCCGGAGATCGATAGGTGGATTCGGCGACAAAACTTTTCTCAGGACGTTTATCTGGTAAAAGCCGGGGATCTGGAGCCTTTCAACATCAAAACGTTACCGGCGCTGTTGGCATACCGTGATCAGAAATTGAAATTTGGGTTCCATGGCCCCATCGACGCCGGTAAGTGCAGGAAGATGATCACGATTTTTGAGGGACCGTCGTGACAGCGTTAAAAGACTGAGGTTTGTGTTTGGTAAACCACGCTTCGTGGAAGACGGCCACCTTTAACGGCGCTGACCAGAATAAGAAGCGTCGTTAAAAGTGGGGGGAGCTTCCCTGATTCAATCGGCCGGTCCAGACTGGTCAACGTGCTTTCACGGCATGCGGCCATCAGGTTACCCTCGTGCCCTCACTGCTTTCCGTGCTGTTGGAAAAAACCGGACCCCGCCGGCGGTTTATAAGTTAGCTGACCTCCTGAAAAAGTAGCCCCACGCTAAAGCTGTATCCATATTTACGACGACCGGACAGGAAATAAGAAATAAGGCAACTTCTCAAAAAGTTCGGGCAAGGCAACAAAAAATGCCGAACATTGATCCAACCATCGAGTAAGATAGCCTCCTATGAGTGTAATCCTGAACCTCCTCAACCTCCCCGCGATTCCCGCTCTTCGGAAACTGGCCGTCCCCATAACGCAGCATGGCCGAGATGCCGGTGATTCAATCCTTATTAAATATCATCAAGGAGTTGTACGAGAAGATTCAGCAGTTGAACGATGAAATTGCGGCGCAAAAGGGCCATAAGGGCCGTCCAAAGATACCCGAGAACATCTTGAATAAGAAGGAGAAGGAAGAAAAGAAGACCGAAGAAGGTCAGAAAAACATACATTCAAGGGTGTATCTAGTTCTGGAGAGGGGTCGAGTGGTACCGGCTGATGACAGAGACCTGTCTCAATACCGACCGTTATTCCAGACGCTTCACAATACGTATGAGTTCTCGGGATTTGACTTCCATACAGGTCGCGTTCCCTCAAGTTTCTTGATCGTGAGGGGTACGACCGAAACGATGCCTTCACTGGTCTTTTTTCATTGATTGAGGTTGTAGGCATCAATGCCGGTATAAATACAGCTTGGGCAAGCATCTTTATGACCAAAGAGTGATGAGAGTAATTAGTGCAGCGACACCAAATATTGCCAACACCATTAACCAGATACGGTATGAAGACAGGCCTACAAACCAATTTTCACCCTTTCGATATCGGTTAATATTATAACGTCCACATAATTTTTCAATAGAGTCAAGCTCGATAGCAATTTCTCGTTCTGCGTAGCGATGCTTTACCAGTAATTGTACTGATGCAATTGATGTAGTTAAGGATAATAAAGAGGCAATTGTTCTGGATATTGAATTTGTTTTGTCTGACAAGATAATTGTAAACAGAAAGGCTTGAGCTACTAAACTAAGAACTGGTGTTTGCCATAGCAAATTATTAAACGAATCTCGGCGCGAATTCATAATAGAATAACTAGTGTTATCAATCTTTTTAATTGCGTGGAAATAATTTGCCGAATATGTATGAGCTATTTTTGATTCAGATTCACAAACCCATTGCCAATGAGAGTGTTGGCCTAGTGGTAAATTTTTGGAATCTAAGTCTAAAAAGAACTCAAATGCTAAAACGATATATTGGGTATGTATTCCATCAACATCGGCAAAGTTTTCTTTGTAGTAATGATCAAAAATTCCTACCAAACGTCCGTTGCTCCTATAAAGATCTTGGTTTATTTCTTCCCTTGCGATACGGTTAAGAGCTGAGTCTAAAGTCTCCCCTTTAATGATTCTTCCGCCAGGAACAAACCAACAGTATTGAGCAGGACTATTTACACGTTTACCCATCAGTATCCGGCTTTTTTTATCTACTACTACAAGGTCGATAGATACAAGAGGCATGTTTTCAATAACGTCTAAAAAATCTTTTTCACTTAATCTCATTTGATCATCCTAAAATAAAACCAGACACGCTTTCAAGTAAAACTATATCACAGTTCATCATATGAATATAGCGGAAACAAGTCAATCCACTTGCCTCAATGAAGTAGTGGGAGTGGACGCTTTCGATGACGTCGTGTGCTTAAGGTATCAAGTAGAGCCTGTGGTCGAGGGAGTGTCATAAAATCAACGGTTTGGGCACCTGGTGGTCGAGCGGCCGGTAGCGTCATCGACCATCTTCCTTCTGCGACGACTTTCTGTCCCGGAAAACCCGTCCCATCAACCATGAGGTTGGGGTCATCGAGAAGGGCGCCCGTGGGTTATATCTGCACAAGCTGTGCAAGTGCCGGATTCTCGATCGAGTGCCAACAACCGGACCGATTGATTGGATGATTCAAAAAACGTATGGGTAATTGGGAATGCGCTTGATTGGGCTCAATATTGCCCACTTTTTTCATTGATGCAACTAGGCATGTCAATAAGTCTCTAAATTCAAGATCATTAAGACGACCTCTCCACGATGGTCAAGGTCTCGGGATTTTTTACTAGTGGCACGGCGCGGAAGTCCGGCACCACATTGGTTCGTTAGCAACTGACAAAGTGTTTCGTATACTTATTCACATGTCAGAAATCGGACATATGCAACATCTCCAAAGGAATTTGCCAG